>CANIIC010000172.1 GCA_947467395.1 Bryobacterales bacterium | reverse complement strand
TGCTCGATACGACGACGTTTGCCGAGCTGGTGCGGCGCTGGAAAGAGGCACAGACGAAGTACGTGCCGAACTGGGAGATCTAACGGTGATTTTCGAAGACAACTCTCTCAGCATCGGGCGCACTCCGCTGGTGAAGCTGCGCCGGGTGACGGATGGCGCGCAGGCCACGGTGCTCGCGAAGATTGAAGGTCGCAATCCTGCGTATTCGGTGAAGTGCCGCATTGGCGCATCGATGATTTGGGATGCGGAGCAGCGCGGGATTCTGAAGCCGGGCAAAGAGCTGATCGAGCCGACGAGCGGCAATACCGGCATCGCGCTGGCGTTCGTGGGTGCGGCCCGCGGATATCCGGTAACGCTGCTGATGCCAGAGACGATGTCGCTGGAGCGTCGCAAGATTTTGAAGATGCTGGGCGCGAAGCTGATCCTGACGGATGGCGCTTCAGGTATGGCAGCGTCGATCGTGCGGGCCGAGGAGATGGTGGCGGCCGATCCCGAGCGGTTCGTGTTGCTGCAGCAGTTCAAGAATCCGGCGAATCCCGAGATTCACGTGAAGACGACGGGGCCGGAGATCTGGAACGATACCGATGGCAACGTGGACGCGATCGTGGCGGGCATCGGCACGGGCGGCACGATTACGGGGATTTCGCGATACTTCAAGCTCGAAAAGAAGCACAAGATTTTGTCGGTGGGCGTGGAGCCGGAGAATAGTCCGGTGATCACGCAGCATCTGGCGGGCAAGCCGTTGCGGCCGGGGCCGACGGGGATTCAGGGGATCGGCGCGGGCTTCATTCCGGCGACGCTCGATTTGAAGGTGGTGGATCGGATCGAGTTGGCGGGGGAAGAAGAAGCGATCGAAATGGCTCGGAGGCTGGCGAAGGAAGAGGGCATTCTTTCGGGCATTTCCTGCGGCGCCGCGGTGGCTGCGGCGGTGCGGGTCGCGAAGACGGCGGAGATGCAGGGCAAGACGATCGTCGTCATCCTGCCGGATTCGGGGGAGCGCTACTTGAGCTCGGTGCTGTTTGATGGGATTGGGGAGTAGTTAGCGGCGGAAGATCGCGCGTCGCGTGCGAACGTACCACGGTGCTGGCCGTTCCCCTGAATCGTCGATGTACGTGACGGGCCTGTTCACCGTCACACGGTAGTTCAAAGGCCCAAGCGTTTCGATTTCCTGCTCTCGCTCCTGAGTCGACTTCGGTCTAAGTACATACTCGATTGAGATTTGGCGGTCGCCAACGCATTCTGCCCTAAACTTGGTTGCCGCGAATACTCGCTTTGCGGGGTCCGCCAGCATGGGATGGCCGGTTACATCCTTGACTGTCGCGTTGCCGTCGGGGGCGACTACGAGCGAAACCTGGACAGGGCCTTGGACCCAGGCTAGGCGTGCGATTGCGGGGTACTCCAGGATGCTCGTAGGCAAGGCGCACTGTGCCGCAAGGGGGCATATGGAAGCCAGTGCTAGCAACGCGAGTCGCACGGCTCGATTCTACTCTAGAACGTCACCGAGGGCAGGAATGCGCCCTTCGGCTCGTTGTACAACCCCATGCTCATCAGGGTCATCGGCTGCGACACTCGCAAGCCTTGCGCCAAACACCAGCGGAACAACTCGGTGTTGCGGCTGGGGATCATGATGCCGGGGCCGTGGAAGGGGCCGCTGCCGGCGATGAGGGCCATGACGTCGAGGTTTGATTCGCCGACGGTGTGGCCGAAGAAGCCCATGGTCGAGGTGTAGCCGGTGATGCGGCCGGTGCGTTCGACCACGTGGGCCGAGCCGCTGGCGATGCCGTCGGCGAGTTCGCCGCCTCGGTGGTGGCCGTGGACTCGTTCGCACACGGCGTCGCATGCGGGGAGGTCGGCCATGGTCGCGGGGCGCACGTGGCAGCCGTCGAGTTGGCGCAGGATGGTGGTGCCGTTCACAACGGCCAGTGGCTCGCGGACTTCGAAGCCCAGATTCGTATAGAGGCTCAGCGAGCGGTTGTGAAACGCGGCTTGTACCAGGCGCACGCCGGGGGCCTTCATTTCTTTCGTGCGATCGATCACCGCTTGCATCAGGCGACGGCCGGTGCCGTTGTTCTGATCGTCCACATCAATGGTGATGGGGCCGATGCCGAAGATCGAGGAACGTTCATCCAGGCAGTTGCTGCCGATGACGCGGCCGTTGTGCTCGGCCACGACGCAGAAGAAGCCGGGGTGGTCGAACAGGATGCTCATGAAGCCGGCGGCTTCCTCGATGCTCGGGATGTCGGGCGGGAAGTTGTGCGCGGTGTTGATCTGATAGAAGGCTTCGTAGCAGATACGGGCCGCTGCGGGAACGTCCGCAGCGGTCGCTTTTCGAATGATGATCACGTTACTTGCCCTTGTTCTTGCCGTTGGCCGCACCGGTATAGGCGACGCGCCAGATAATATTGACGCCGTCGTCGGTGACGAGCAAAGATCCATCGGGAGCGGTCGTCACGCCGGACGGGCGGCCCCACGGGTTGCCGTCGGGCGCGATGAAGCCGGTGAGGAAGTCCTGATAGACGCCGCTGGCTTTGCCGTTGTCGAGCGGGATGCGGATGACTTCGTGGCCGGCCTTGATAGAGCGATTCCAGGAGCCGTGCTCGGCGGCGAAGGCATCGTTCTTATATTCGGCCGGGAACTGCGAGCCGGTGTAGAACGCCATGCCCACGGAGGCGCTGTGCGGCTGGACGAGCACGTCGGGCACGATGACCTTGTCCTTCAATTCGGGATGCGCACCCATGAGGCGAGCGTCGGGATTGCCACCGATGTAGAAGTAGGGCCAACCATAGAAGCCGCCCTTCTTCACGCTGGTGACGTAGTCAGGCACGAGGTTGTCGCCGAGGTTGTCGCGTTCGTTGATGGAGGTCCACAGGTCACCAGTGGTCGGATGGATCGCGAGACCGACAGGGTTGCGGATGCCGGACGCGTAGATGCCGACGAACTTGCCTTCGGGCGTGTATTCGAGGATCGCGGCGCGATGGAACTCGGTGGGATGCGTGTCGGGATCGTCGATGTTCGACGCGGAGCCGACGGCGACGTACATGCTCTTGCCGTCCGGCGAGAAGACGATGTCGCGCGTGGGATGGCCGCCAGCGGGGAGGCTTTCGATCACTTTGGCGGCGGCACCGCGCGCCTTGAGGTCGCCATTGCGATACGGGAAGCGGACGACGGAGTTGATGTTGCCGACATAGACCCATTGCGGGTTCGAGCCGCTGGGATAGAAGTTGATGCCGAAGGGAGTGCTGAGGCCGGTGGCGAAGGTTTCGCTCTGCATCGGCTTGCCGTCGGCAGTCATGCCGCGGAAGACGGTGATGGAGCCTTGCTGCTGGTTCACGACGAAGACGTCGTTATTCGGCGCGACACGGATCTGGCGCGGGGCGTTGGCTCCGGTTTCGGCGTAGATGTTGACGGAGAAGCCTGCGGGGGCTTTGGGCATGGCTCCGGCGGGACGCGGCACCTGCTTCTGCTTACCGGGCGTGCCTGAGCCGGGAGGCGGCAGATCCTTGGGCGAGATGCGGCGAGCTTGACCGGGGACAAGCTTGGCGGAATCGGACCAGGCGTTCTGGCCGGTGAGGATGTTCCAGCCGTCGGTCTTGGCGGCCTGGAGGATGACGGTTCCCAGGACCAGCAGGGATGCATAGAAAGGAGCCCAACGCAGGTGTCGTTTCATAACGCTACTCAGAATAGCAGCCGAGAAACGAAAGGCCCACCCCCGGAGTAAGGGTGGGCCTTGCATGGTTAATGCTCGGGACTAGCAGCAGCCGAGCGCACACAGAATGCAGCAGACACAGTCTGCCGCAGCTGCGCGGACGGGTTCCTGGGCGGCTGCCAGTAGAGCAGCAGAGCCAAGGATGCCAATCGCGAGTTTCGTCGCGAGTTTCATTTTGTTCTCCTTTCTTTGGGATTTGAGTTCAGAGGGCGATGCGGGAGGCATCACAGCCTGAGAACACCGATCCGTAAGAAGGTTTGGCGTTCGTTGGAAATAGGATCACGCTCGACGACGGCGAGCGTGATGGAGTTTGTATCGAGGGCGGAAACCGCCGCGTATGGGATCGCGGCAGGAACGGCTTCTTCGGGTGCGACCGCAGTGGTGCGAACATCGGCTACGCAATCAAAGCAAGGCTGCAGCTTGACCGGCTTGGGACACTTCTTGCGGCAGCAATCGGGCGTGGCGGCTTTCGGCTGGGCGAGCGGACACGCGGCGAACACTGGGACCGAAAGGACCAGCGTGAGCAGAGCGACAAGAATTCGCACAACCATGACGCTCTCAGTGTGGCACGCCGCGAGCGCGCGGGACGGCTACTTGCCCTTGTCGCCTTCAGACGAGCCGGCGAAGAGGCGTTTGCCGGAGGCTGCCAGGGTCACGCTGCGGGCGTTGACGGTCTTGGAGCCGTCCTTGGACATGGTGCCTTCCACGGTGAGTTCGGCACCCTTCTGCACGGAGTCCTGATTCCAGCCGAGGCGGCGCAGGGAGTTGGGGGCTCCGCCTTCGATCTGCCAATTCGAGGTGGCGCCTTTTTCGTCCTTCACATCGAGGTAGATCCAGATGTGGGGGTTCATGAACTCGACCTTGGTGACGGTGCCCTTGAGCGTGATCGGCTTGTTGCGATCGTATTCGGCGTCGAAAGAGTGGTGCGCCAGCACCGCTACGGTGCTCGACAGGACAAGGGCGGCAATCGCGAGAATGCGGCTGAGTTTCATGGGGCAAGTATACGCCGAAAGTCAAAATTTGGGCAAGGGAGGGGCTTAGGCGAAGGATTGGGACAATGGGAGTCGTGATCTTTCGAGGTTTGGCCTTGTTCGCCGCATTGGTGCTGTACGGCTGCGGCTCCGCTGCGCCGCAAGTGCAGAGGGCGGCCGCGAACGATGTTCCCCAGCGCCGGGATGCGGATGATGTGGCTCGGTTCATTGCCGGGATGCCGGGCAAGACGGGTTCTCCGTTGGCTGGACTGGAGGCAACGGAAGCGTGGCAGGAACATCGGCGATTGCTGGATGAGGCGTGGAGCAAGACGGACTCGACGTTAGTCAAAGGACTGCAGGAGTTTCAGGGAAAGGAACTCACTGATCCACGGATGCAGGCGGCTCCGATGTTTTATCCGTTCAGCGGGCCAGACGCCTTGACGATGACATCGTTGTTTCCGCATCGCGCGATGTACGTGATGGTGGCGCTGGAACCGGCGGGGACGTTGCCGACCGTGCCGCAGTTGGAGAGCAAGGCCACGGCCCAGGATCTAGGCGCTATGCGAGCGACGGTCGGGAGCGTGCTGCAGCGGAGCTTCTTCATCACTCGCGAGATGGACAAGCAGTTGCGCGGGCAGGTGGCCGATGGGCTGATGCTGCCAATTCTGCATTTACTGGTGCGGCGCGGGAACACGATTCTGGGGTTCCGGTATGTGCGGTTGGATGACCGCGGCGAGGTGATCGATCGCGCGGCGGATTACAAGGCTCCGGGGCGATTTGGGAACAAGGGCGTGGAGATCGAATTCCGTGCGGCGGGGTCGCAGGAATCACAGAAGCTGTTCTACTTCTCCGTGAATCTTTCCGATGAACGACTGACGGAGAACAAACCGTTCCTGGAGTATCTGACCAAGTTGAAGGGCGCCACAACGCTGCTGAAGGCGACGTCGTACATGCCGCATCAAACGGGATTCTCGTTGATCCGCAGCCAGATTCTGGCGGTGAGTGGAGCGGTGTTGCAGGATGATTCGGGCGTGCCGTATCGATTCTTCACGCCGGCGGAGTGGAAGGTCCAGTTGTATGGCGAGTACACGCGTCCGTATGGAAGCTTCGCGTATATGGTGCAGCCGGATTTGCGCAACGCATTCGCGGCCGGGGCGAAGCCGTTGGCGGTGCGGTTGAGCTACGGATACTCGAAGGTCCCGTCGAATTTACTGCTGGCGAGGAAGGTTCGCTGAGCGTTATTCGAAGGCAGCAGCAACGATCGGATTGGTGGGGATCGGCGCGAGGATTTGTTTGGCGAGCAGTTCCTGATCGGCCGGCGTCAGGAGCCAGAAATCGAGCTGATGCGTGCCGTCGAGCGGATCGATGTAGTTATTGTTCTGGCGCATCTCAAAGTGTAGATGCGGCGCCGTGGAACGACCAGTGGAGCCCACCAAACCGATGAGTTGGCCGCGCGGGATGGTCGCGCCGAGCTTGGTCTCCGGCATGAACTTCGATAGGTGCGCGTAATACGTGGTGTAGCCGTGGCCGTGATCGAGGATGATGAGGTTGCCGAAACCAGTGGCCCGTCCCACAAAAGCCACTTTTGCATCGGCGACAGCGTGGATTTCGGTGCCCTTCTTCGCCATCATGTCGACACCATAGTGATAGGTGCGCGAGGACAGAACACGGCGGGTAGTGATGGTGCCGTCTTTGGCCTTGCGCTTCACCGTGGTGTAACGAGGCCCGACGCCGCGCGACTTGTGTTCGTAGGCGACCGGCGATTGCCACAAGAGTTGCTCGTAGGACAAGCCGTTCATGCCGATCAGGACGCCAGGGCCGTCGGGGCGTTCCAGCCACCAAGCTCCGTCGACGCGCGTGCCGGTGGAGGCTTCGATGATTTCGATGGAGTGTAGATGTTCCGGCTGCGCTTCCGTGGGATCGGTGATGACCAGACGCAGGTTGTAGTCCGCAGTGGTTGCCGGGGTTTCGGATTCGTCGTCATGCAGCAGGCCGGCGGTCATGGAGGGCACCAGGGTTTGGGCGATCCAGAGGATGTTGGCCGGAAGCTGCGCGAGGGCTTCGGCATCCAGTTTGCCGGCGGCGACCAGCGGGAATGTGAGAATGCGACTGGAAGCGGAATGACAGTCGCAGGTGTCCTGATTCACCGAGATGCCTTCGGGGGTTTTGCGGACCACCAAGACAGGCGATTCAATGATCGAGGCCGGGTTGGTGGGGAACATCGCGAGAGCGGCGTTGTCGAGCCCACCGGTGGCTGCTACATAAGGAGTGCAGGCGCCACTCTGATCGCCCGGCACGCGGATGTCTTCGAGGAGCGTATTCAAGCGGTACTCTTCGATGCCCAGCTGGACGGCCAGCATGGGAACATCGGAGCGCTGCAGGCAACCTTGCCAGGCGGAAGCGACTTCGGTGATCGGCGGCAGGTCGGCAGGCGGACGCTTGGGGACGACAACGACGGCCTTCTTGGGGGCCTTCGCTTTTGTTTTCTTTTTGGGGGTGGTTACGACCTTCTTGACGGTCGTCTTCTTGGCGGCGGTCTTCTTTTTTACAGAAGAAGTTTTCTTGGTGGCTGCCTGCTTGGCGGGGGCTTTCTTCGTCGCTGCGGCTGCGTCGGCTGGTGCGGCGGCAAGCCACAGCAGCGCGAGGGTCGCGGAGAGGAAGGAGCTAGTCCTGAACAGAGGCGCCTCCAATGTGATTTCGTGTAACCGGGTTCATGGGTCTACCGAATACGGAAACTGTCAGTCTACCGCAGGAAGGAGGGTCGAGTCGACTGGGTAGGCAAGGGGTTTAGCGGACGAGCGGGCTGTCCCAGACTTTGAGGAGGAGGGTTTTGAGCTGGGTGAAATCCTTGAGGCCGAGTTCGGAGATCCATTCGCTTTCGATTTGCCGGAGGATGTCGTGAATCCTGGCATACGCTGCGTGACCGCGCTTGGTGAAACGTACGATGCGGCTGCGACCGGCATCGGGGGAGTCGGAGCGGAGGAGATAGCCGGAATCTTCGAGGCTGCGGAGCAACTGGTTCATGGCCTGCTTGCTCATGCCGGCACGTTCGGCCAAGGCGGTGGGGCGCTGGCCGTCGGGACCCGGGAACTGGAGCACGGGGATGTGCGCGAGACGGAGTTCGTCAAAGCCCGCCGCGTTCAGTTCGGCGATGAGGCGGCGATGGATCGCGTGGGCGGGAACACGCAGCAGGGCTCCGATGAGCATGCTCTTGTCGACCGGCAATTTGGGGATTGACACGTTCAGTAAACTCCATTTACTATCATGACACAGTAAATCAAATTTACTACAAGGGGATTTCGATGAACACGCTCCCAGTGAATCCGGCGGACGAGACGATCCAGGTTGCGGGCCTGACGATCCGGTTTCTGGTGACCGGGGACCAATCCAACGGCACGGTGGCGGCCTTTCGGATGGTGGTACCGGGCGGGCACCCGGTGCCGGTACCGGCACACAGCCACGATCATTATGAAGAGTCGATCTATGGCTTGGAGGGCACACTGACATGGACCGTGGACGGGAACGCGGTGGAGGTCGGGCCAGGAGAGCTGTTGTGCATCC
>CANIIC010000171.1 GCA_947467395.1 Bryobacterales bacterium | reverse complement strand
GTTCAAGGAACGAAGCCAGGCCGTATGATTGTCCGCAAAAGTATGGCGGAGCTCGAGAAGATGCGAGCTGCTGGACTCCTGGTCTGGAAGATCCTCGAAGAAATGCGTGGGATGGTTCAGGAAGGGGTTTCGACCTACGACCTGGAAGTGAAGGCCGAGAGGATGATGCAGGACGCCGGAGCGAAGTCGGCCTTTAAGGGCTACTCGACGGCGAGCGCGGGGAAATTTCCCTCGGTTCTGTGCACTTCGGTGAATGAAGAAATCGTTCACGGGATGCCTTCGCCGACCAAGATTTTGAAGAAGGGCGACATCGTGTCGATTGACACCGGGGTCCAGTTACACGGGTACTTCGGGGATTCGGCGATCACGGTGGCCGTCGGTGAGATTTCGGCGGAAGCGCAGAAGTTGATGGATGTGACGCGCGAGTCGCTGGAATTGGCGATTGAGAAGGCCCGGCCGGGTAACCGGCTGTTCGATATTTGCGGAGCGGTAGAACGCCACGTGGTTTCGAATGGATTCTCGATCGTCCGCGAGTTTGTAGGACACGGGATTGGGACGCAGCTGCACGAAGAACCGCAGGTTCCGAATTACGTGGATCGCCGGGGAGAAAATCCGCGCCTGAAAGAGGGCATGGTTCTGGCGATCGAACCGATGGTGAATGCCGGAAAGCCGGGCAGCCGCGTGAAGGCCGATAAATGGACCGCGGTGACCGAAGACGGCAAGGCGTCGGCGCATTTTGAACATACGGTCGCGATTACGGCGAACGGGCCATGGGTTCTGACGAGGCCGTAAGAAGTTCGGGCGACCGAGACGGTGTCGAGGCAGTGGTTCTAGAGTTGCTGCCAAGCGCCGGAGTGAAGTTGAAGTTGACCGGTGTGAGTTCGAGTTCGGATGCGATTGTGATCGCCCACTCGGCCGGAGCAGCGGAGAAGAATTTCTTAAGATTGCGGCCCGGCGACCGGGTTCGCGTGAGATTGTCGGAACGTGATCAAACGCGTGGCCGGATCATCGAGTTGTTGGGTTAAACGAGGCTTTTATGAAAGTTCGAGCGTCCGTCAAAGTGATGTGCCCCAAGTGCAAGTTGGTGCACCGCGAAGGCGTGGTTCGCGTAATTTGCGCAAACCCGAAGCACAAGCAGAGGCAGGGATAAGGAAAAACTATGGCACGTCTAGCTGGCGTTGACTTACCGGCGAAGAAGCGGACCGACATCGGTCTGACTTACATTTATGGCATTGGCCGGACCCGGGCACTTTCGCTGTGCCACCGCGCGGGCATCGATCCTGCGACGAAGATCTCGGACTTGACGGAAGAAGAAGTAAACAAAGTTCGTCAGATTCTGGAAGCTGAAGGCTCGGTCGAAGGCGATCTCCGCAAGGAACTCTCGCTCAACATTAAGCGCCTGATCGAAATGGGCTCTTATCGTGGCCTGCGCCACCGTCGTGGCCTGCCGGTCCGCGGTCAGCGCACCCACACCAATGCTCGTACTCGTAAGGGTCCGCGCCGTGGCACGGTGGCCGGTAAGAAGAAGGCGACGAAGTAAGAAGGCGACGAGGATCACATGGCAAAAGCTCCCTCAAAGGCTGGCAAGAAGAAGTCATTCAAGAAGAAGGAAAAGCGGCACGTCCCGATGGGCGTGGTGCACGTCCAGGCTTCTTTCAACAACACCATCGTCACCATCACCGACCCGGTGGGCAACGTGTTGTCCTGGTCGAGCTCCGGCTCGCTGGGCTTCCGTGGCTCCCGCAAGGGCACCCCGTTCGCCGCTCAGCAGGCGTCGCTGACCGCCGCCAACAAGGCCAAGGAATCCGGCCTTCGCACGGTGGAAGTGAGCGTCAGCGGTCCGGGCGCCGGTCGTGAATCGGCGGTTCGTGCGTTGTCCACGGCGGGTATTGAAGTTCGTTCGATCAAGGACCACACGCCGATGCCGCACAACGGCTGCCGTCCTCCGAAGAAGCGCCGCGTCTAAGCTTCCGCGAGGGAGCCGTGAGCGCCGAATCGGCGAAACAGTTTATAGTTGTACAGTAAGCAGGATGAAAGCGACACCCTTTGACAGGGCGCTGTAAACTGCACCTACTCAGAACCAAGCAGTTACCTGGAGGTCAGATTTGGCACGTTATATTGGACCCGTGTGCCGGCAGTGCCGGCGCGAGGGCATGAAGCTCTTCCTCAAAGGCGAGCGTTGCTACACCGAGAAGTGCGCCATCGAAAAGCGCAACTTCCCCCCTGGTCAGCACGGCAAGGATCGTAAGCCGAAGCTCTCCGGTTACGGTACGCAGCTGCGCGAAAAGCAGAAGGCCCGCCGTTATTACCAGTTGCTGGAAAACCAGTTCCGCAACCTCTTCGAAAAAGCCAGCGGTATGAAGGGCATCACCGGCGAAAACATGCTGTCGATGCTGGAACGCCGCTTGGACAACGTGATCTACCGCATCGGTTTCGGTACGTCGCGCTCGCAGAGCCGCCAGCTGGTTCGCCATGGCCACGTCAATGTGAATGGCCGCCGCGTGGACATCCCTTCGTTCGTCGTGAAGCCGGGCGATGTGGTCACCGTCCGCGACAATTCCAAGACCAACCCCACCATCCTGCACGCTCGCGATGCCACGGCTCACGCCCCGGCTCCGAACTGGTTGGATGTGGATCGCGAAAATTTGAGCGCCAAGGTTGTAAACCAGCCGAAGCGTGAGGACCTTGTACAGATTCAGTTGAACGAACAGTTGATCGTCGAGTTGTACTCGAAGTAAAGGGGAGAACGAGACATTATGTTCAAGGGATTTCAAAAACCCAAGCGCTTGGTCGCCAATACCGAGACCCTCACGGATCGGTATGGCATGTTCACCGCGCAGCCGTTTGAGCGCGGTTTCGGCTCCACCATCGGCACCGGCCTCCGTCGCGTGCTGTTGAGCTCGATCGAAGGCGCGGCGATCACCGCGGTTCGTATCGAAGGTGTGGCTCACGAGTTCAGCCCGATCCCGAACGTGGTGGAAGACGCCACGGACATCATCCTGAATCTGAAGCAGATTCCGTTCAAGATGTCGGTGGAAGGTGTTCGCACCGTTCGCATTAAGGTTGACCAGCAGGGCCAAGTGCTCAGCGGTCAGATCGAAACGGATGCGGATATCGAAGTACTCGACCGCAACATGCACATTGCGACGGTCGGTGAAGGTGGCAGCCTCAGCATTGAGATGCGCATTCGCACCGGTCGCGGCTATGTGGGCGCCGATCGCAACAACGACGAAGACCTCCCGATCGGCTACATCCCGATCGACTCCGTTCACTCGCCCGTGCGCAAAGTGAACTTTTCGGTCGAAGCGGCCCGTTTGGGCCAGATGACCGATTACGACAAGCTGACCATTGAAGTGTGGACCAACGGCGCGATCTCGCCGGCCGATGCAATCGGCCAGGCGTCGAAGCTGCTGAAGGATCACATGACCATCTTCATCAACTTCGAGGAGCTGCCTGAGCAGGCTGAAGAGCCGGCCGAGCGCGCCATGAGCCAGATGAACGAGGTCCTGAACCGCTCGGTCGAAGAGCTGGAATTGAGCGTTCGTTCTTACAACTGTTTGAAGAACGCGAACATCCAGAGCATCTCCGACCTGGTACAGAAGACCGAAGCCGAAATGTTGCGCACCAAGAATTTCGGCCGCAAGTCGCTCAACGAAATCAAAGAAATTCTGTCCGGCCTGGGTCTCACCTTTGGCATGAAGTTCGATTCACAGGGTCGCTTGGTTTCGCCTGCGGGAACGCCGGCGACGCTGGAGCCCATCGAACTGGAAGGCCTGGATGACGATGCGGACGATGAGGAAGGAGATGTTTCGGCGGCTGAGTAAGCCCCCGGACCAAAGAAGTCATGCGACATAGAGTAGGTGGATCTAAACTCAAGCGCGACATCGGATCGCGCAAGGCTCTCCTCAAAGGCTTGGTGACCAGCATCATCGAGAACGAGCGTGTGGTCACGACCACGACCAAGGCGAAAGCTGTGAAGCCGCTGGTCGACAAAATGATCACATTGGGCAAGCGCGATACGCTGCATGCCCGCCGTCAGGCCGCTGCGTTTCTCGAAACGCCGGCGTCGGTGAAGAAGTTGTTCGACAAGTTGGGCACTCGTTTTGGCCAGCGCAACGGCGGTTACACCCGCATCGTGCGTCTGGGCAACCGCAAGGGTGACGGCGCCGAACAGGCGATCATCGAACTGGTGGGTTCGGAACTGGTGAAGCGCGCCGAAGAACGCGCCAAGCGCCGCGAAGAACGTTTGAAGCAGCAGGCGGAAGAAATGGGCGGCGCCGAAGGCGGCCCGGCCACCGAATAACTGCTTCCAGCAGAAATAACGAAAACGCGAGGGCTTCGGCTCTCGCGTTTTTTATTTGATGACGACCTGTTTGCCCTCTTCGACCGTTTCGTCGGGATGTGCGACCACTTTGTCGCCTTCCTTCAGCCCGGTCGTGATTTCCGCTGCGAGCCCGCTGCGGTGGCCCACTTCGACCTTCGTCCGCCGGGCGACATCGCCTTCAATTACGAAAACGGCCCAGCCGCCATCGTGCCGGAACAGGGCGTTGGCCGGCACCTGCAGGACCTTGTCGCCTTCCCATAGGACGAAGCTCGCTTCGACGCGGTAGCCGTCGCCCAGGCGCTTCCAGAGGTCCTCCGGGGAGGTGATGTCGGCGACGACGCGAACGCGCTGTTCTTCGACGCCTAAGGCCGAAACTTTCGTGAAGCCGCCCGGCTCCACTACGCGCACCTGAGCCTCGAGTGCTCCTTGGCCGCCCCAACCTGTTAACAGGACTCGCGTGCCGGGGCCCATTTGAACGGCGTCCGGGGAGAGGATTTCCACCTCCACCTCAATCGCGTTCGCATTGCCGACCTCAATCAGGGGTGTTCCGGGATTCACGACGCCTTCGCTCTCTTGAATCACGCGGATCACGCGTCCGGAAGCGGGGATCACGACGGGAATCGTTTCGCCGGTGCCACCCTGGCGCGACGTGGAGGGACGCAGTGCCGCGCGGGCCGCGTTTACTTCGGCCTGTGCGTTGTCGATCTGCATGTTCGCCGTCTCGATGTTTGCCTCCGCGGCCGAGACGGCGGCCTCGGCGCGCCGGCGCTCTGTGTTGGCTTGATCCAGCTTTTGCGACGGTTGGTCGCCGGACTTCACCAAGACCTGCAGGCGATCCCGTTCGCGGGTCCAATAGTCGAGGTCTACTTGGGCGGAACGCAGCTGTTCCTGGAGGGCTTTGATTCGTGACTGCGCTACGTCCAACGAGGTCAACGCCACGCGCACCCGAGCCTCGCCGGTGTCGCGTGTCCGCGGATCCAGGAAAGGTGCAGTGGTCGAATTCAGGCGGGTGATGACGTCGCCGGAGCGCACCGTATCGCCCGCCTTCAATTTCAAGCGCGCCATGAAACCCGTGACTGGAGCCGAGACGACGTAGCGCGACTTCAGTCGGGTCTTGCCCTCTTCTTCCACGGTCACGCGCAACGGTCCAACCGTCACCCGCGCGGCTTCCACCTGCACAGGTTGCTTGCGCATGCCCCATACGATGCCCGCGATGATGAGGGCGCAGAGTCCCAGAATCCAGAGCCAGCGTTTCATGCGTCTCCCTATTCTCTCGCCTTCAGGACTTCGACCAAATTGAAGTGGTCTACGCGGCGCCGGACCACGAATGCGGAAACGCCCGCCGCGGACAAAACCACCAAAGCAGCGAAGGCGTAAGTCCCCTGTCCAATCACGAAGGGAACCCGGAACAACTCGCTTTGCGCCATCATCGATAGCATCAGCGCCAACAAATACCCGATGCCCAAGCCGACCGGGATTCCGACGAAGACCAACAGCGCCAATTCGCCGAGCAAAATGTAGGATACTTCGCCACGTGTGTAGCCAAGAACCCGCAGGCTGGCGAGTTCGCGGCTCCTCTCGCTCAAGGTGATGCGCGCGGTGTTGTAGATCACGCCGATTGCAATGAACGCGGCCAGCATGGTGTTGATGTAGGAAAACATCAAAGACTGTTGCGCCATCAGGTCATAGAAGGCCTGCAGTACGCGCTTTCGGGATGCCGTGCTGGCCACGGCGGGCATCTCACGCAGCCTGGTGTAGACCTCTGGTTCTTTCTCCGGGTCCACCGCGAGATACGCTCCTGAGACGGCGTCGCCTTCGCGCATGAAGTGATTCAGTGAGTCCAGCCGCATGTAGGCGTTGACGCCCACATATTCGTTGACCACTCCTGCCAGGGGAACCTGTCGCACCGCGCGCGTGCCTTCGAGCAACTCCACCGTCAGCATGTCTCCTACGCGCGCACCCAGGATCCGCGCCAAGTAGTCGGTGACGATGAGTCCATCCTTGGGAAGCTCCACGCGACGCAAGTTTTGATCCAGCAGGCGGCGCAGCGATCCCGCATTGTCCACGCCTTGCAGTGCGGCGCGGTAGGAACGATGCTCGAAACGCAGGCGGGCGGGCACAGCGCGCGTGGGTTCCACATAGCGCACGCCTGGCAGGCTGGCCAAGGATCCAAGCGCCTTCCCGGACATCGGCCCAATGAAGGTCACGGACAGGTCATCGATCTGTGCGCGCCGCAGTTGCGAGTAGACCATGTAGTCCACTGCATCCTGCCAGAAGCCGCCCATGATCAGGATGCCTGCAGACATCGCGACGCCCAGCATGGATAATGCCGATTTCAGAGGCCGCCGTTCGAGATTGCGCAGGATCATCTTGGTCGGTTGCGAGAACAAATGATCCAGTCCGAGGCGCTCCAAGATGCTTGGGCGATACGATCCTGGCGTCTCCGGTTGCATCGCGACGGCCGGCGACTCCCCTGCGGCTCGCAACACGGCGACTACCGTTCCCGCCAAAGCACAGGCGAAGCAGTACGCCGCAGACCAGATCACCACGTCACGACTCACTGAAAAATCCAGATACGGGAAGCGGTAAACCGTCATATACATCCCTGTGAGCCCGCGCCCCAGGAACATGCCGCCCGTGATCCCCACGATCAGGCCGACGATGGCGATCAGTAGCGCCAATTTCAGGTAGTGGACGACGATGTCGCTGGTGGGATACCCGAAGGCCTTCAAGATCGCGATCTGCCCACGCTGTGTCTGCATCAGCCGGCTCAGGACGACGTTCAGGAGAAACGCGGCGACGGAGAGGAAAATCATCGGGAACAATAGCGCCATGGTGCTGAGTTGGCGGAATTCCTCTGTCAGGTAGCGATGGGAGGCTTGATCCTTTCGGCCGTATGCGTCGAGTCCGCCATAGGGTTCCAGGATGACGTCCATGGCATCCAAGACGTTCTTGAGGCTCGCGCCCGGCTCCAGCGTTCCGGCGACTTGGTTGAACGCGCCGGTCATGTTGTAGGCGGCTTCGAGCGACTTGCGGTTCATCCAAATGACAGCGTAATTCGCGAAGTCTGGCACGATGGAGCCGGGAGCCAGCTGATAGATGAACTCGGGCGTCGATACGACGCCCACGGCGATCACGCGTCGCTGTCGACCGTTGATGGTGAGCAGTAACGTGGTTCCGAGTTGGAGCTTTTGCGCTTCGGCGAACCCGTCGCTGACCACGACTTCCTGGTCGCGATCTGGTTCTGGCAGACGCCCGGCGCGCACGTATAAGAGGTTCAGCTTCTGCTCACCCTTGGGAATGGAGACAATCTGGCCGTTGATCGGCAACGCGTAGCCTTCGAGGGCGATGGTCGCCGGTGCTGTGACGCGCGTTTCCACTTCCCGCATTCCGGGGATGGCGGCAAGGCGCGGTGCCACGCTTTCGGGAGCGCGCTTCAGACTGATGAATACATCGGGGAAGCGGAATTCACTATAGAGGCGCTGCTGGGTGGTTTGGAGTGAATTGAGCACGGCCGCTGACATTACATACGTCGCAAGTCCAGAGGCCAGCACCAGCGAAATAGCGAGCACCTGAATCTTCAGTTCCCACAGTTCGCGAAACAGCTTGTGATTCAGGGCGCGCATGGATCACCAATGCAGTTCGCTTGGCCTCAAGCGCTTCTCGATGGTTTCGACGGAGGCGACCAATCCGTTCGCCATGCGAATCACGCGATTCGCCATGTGTTGGATGTCGACGTTGTGGGTGATCAGGGCCGTGGCCGCGCCCAGTTCGCGATTCACGCGGTCGATGGCTTCCAGTACAACGATGCCGGTTTCTGAATCCAGCGCGCCGGTCGGTTCGTCGCATAACAGTACAGCGGGCCGTTTGGCGATGGCTCGTGCGATGGCGACACGCTGTTGCTCGCCACCGGAGAGGTGGGCGGGGAAGTGATTGATGCGGTGTCCGAG
>CANIIC010000170.1 GCA_947467395.1 Bryobacterales bacterium | reverse complement strand
TTGATGATGTCGAGCGGGCGCTGCGGATCGAGCTCGATCAGGAAGTACAGGACGTTTTCGGCTTCGCCGCGGCGGATCGCCAGCATGCGGTGGGAAGGGATCGCCTTCACCGGCTCGCGATAGTCGTAGTACATCTTGAACTTCTGCTGTTCGTCGACCGCGTCCATGCCCTTCTTCGCGACAATGATGCCTTCTTCGAACATCGCCATGCGCAACAGCTTGCGGATGTCGGCATCGTCGCTGATGGTTTCGGCCAGGATGTGGCGCGCGCCTTCCAACGCTTCTTCCACGCTGGCGACACCTTTTTCGGCATCGATGAACGTCGCGGCGAATTCCTCTAACGGCGTGCCCGTCGGTTCCTGATTCCACAAGTAGTCGGCCAGCGGACCCAGCCCCTTCTCGCGCGCGATCATTGCCTTCGTGCGGCGCTTCGGTTTATAGGGCAGGTAGAGATCTTCCAGCTCACTCTTCTCGAGAGTCTGTTCGATGCGGGCACGCAGCTCATCGGTTAGCTTGCCCTGCTCCTGAATCGAGGCGAGGATGGTTTCCTTGCGCGACGCGAGCTCGCGGAAGTAGGCCAGCTTCTCTTCGATGTTGCGAATCTGGACTTCATCCAGATTGCCGGTGACCTCCTTTCGATAGCGCGCGATGAAGGGCACTGTGGAGCCTTCATCGAGCAGCTCGATGGTCGCCAACAGGCCCTTCATGGGGACTTGCAGCACTTGGGCGATGTGAGTGAGGACTTCGGGAGACAACGAGGGTAGTTCAGGCATGCGGACGGTTCTCAGTGTAGCGTGCGAGGATGCCGCTGCAACAGTACTAAGGCAAGGGAATTTCCGAACAATCTCTTGACAAGTTCTTGACAAACGTTTTGGGCGCCTGAACGCATCATTGAACCATGCGAATGAACAACCTTTCTTTCACCCGCCCAGCGGCGTGGATGCTCGCGTTGACGCTTCCGATCGCCGGTGTGATTTCGGCGGCGGACACGTCAACGAGCGCAGCCCGCGCCAGCCAGGGCAGCGATGACGGTTCCAGCAGCAGCGGCTCGTCGAATTCAGGCTCTTCGAGCTCAAGCTCCTCAACCTCCGGTTCTTCAAATTCCGGAAGCGGCGTGGACGACAAGGGCGGGCAGAATCCAGGCGTAGTGGAACCGGGTGATGACAAGAGCGGCGTGAACGCTGGCGGTGTTACGCCGGGCGTGACCGAACCGGGCAACGACAAGTCTGCCAAAGCGTCTCCCGCGAGCGCGACTCCTTCCAGCGAAGTTCTAATGCAGGGCAAGTCGAAGGCGACCATCGCGGGCTTCCCTGCTGAGTTCAGCGTGAAGTTCGAACAGCGCTTCGATCGCACCAAGTTTGAAGCCGAAGCGTCGAACCTGAATCTGGATGCGGGCACAAAGCTGAGCGTGTGCTTCGGCACCAAGCTGCTGGGCACACTGACCATCAGCGCGCTGAAGCTGGGCGAGTTGGAGCTGGATTCCCGCAAGGGCGATACCGTTCCGGCGTTTGTGGGCGGAGAAGAGATCGGCCTGGTGAACGGCGACTGCACCAAGGCGGCATTGATCAAGGCAACGCTAGGTTCGGCTGCTGCCGCGTCTTCAAGTGCGGCTCCTGTGGTGCAGAGCGATACGGTGATTGAGAGCACTGGGCGCAAAGTGATCCAGGGGTTTGAGGCGGAATTCCATGTCCGCCTGGAACACCGCCCCGGTCGCGATAAGTTCCACGCCGAGGTGGAGGGGTTAAACCTCGGCGCTGGAATTCGACTGGACGTCTGCTTCGGAGGGAAAGGCCTGGGCGAATTGTTCCTGGACGCCGTGAGCTTCGGCGAGATGGAACTGGATTCGCGCTTTTCCGCCGTGGCGATTCCGGCGTTGAAGTCGGGCGACGTGGTGGAACTGCGCCAGGGCGGCTGCGGCGGAACGTTGATCTTGTCCGCGACCATGGGCGCGGCTGCCCCTCCGGCCGATGCGGCTCAAGGCGCGCTGCACACTATGCTCGGCGGCGAGACCAAGAAAGTGATCGAGACCTTCGAAGCCGAGTTCAGCGTGAAGTTCGACCGCTTGGGCGATCGCCGCAAGGCCGAAGCTGAGGTGTCAAACCTGAATCTGCCGGCTGCCACACACCTGAGCGTGTGCCTAGCGGGTACTGCGATGGGGGACGTGGTGTTGAACACGATCCACTTCGGCGAGTTCGAATTGGACACGCGCAACGGCGACATTGTTCCCGCAGCCAAGGCCGGCGACCTGGTGGAACTGCATCGGCAGGGCTGCGGCTCGGAGCTTTTGATGAGTGTGAGCTTGTCGCTGGTGCCCTAAACCTCCGACGAGGGCGCTGTACCAGGGGCCGGAGATCCAGCGACGCCGGCCCCAATCCGTAATTTTTCCCGACCAAACCGCCTCCCCTTCGCGGTACTCCTCGGCCCGGAGTACCGATTTCTGCCCCATGCCGCCCCTAAGTAACATTACGGTATTGACCTTAGACTAGGCCATGAGTACGATGGTCCTGTGCCTACATTTCGTGGGTGCCGGAGGAAGCATGTACCACCCATCGCGATTCAGCCCATGTAGCTGGGTCCAAACCAGATTCCGTACTCTGTTGCCGTTCTAACGACCCAGTCGTTCCTACCAAGCGGTATCCAGCAGACCCTCCCCCGTCAGCTGCGTACCCTGTGCAAAACGCACGAGGGTGCCGATGTATAGTCGGTCGCAGTTTTTAGAGAAGATCCGTCCCTGCCAGGGTTCTAAGGTAACCTTAGCCAGGAATTAGGTAAGATCTATGGCCAAAACTTTGGCGGACCCTGAATTGCCGGGGTACTAGAACTTCTCTATGATCGAAACGTAGCAAGGGAAATCTTCGCAGAGGGAGTTCGTTTATGGATATTTTGTCAGCGTCATTGAATGACACCACGACCGGGAAAGAAACTAAGAAAGGCACCGTCCGTATTGTGCTGGCGGACGACCATCCGATCGTGCGCGATGGCTTGAAGAAGCTGTTGCAGTTGGAAGAAGACTTTGAAGTGGTGGGTGAGGCCGGCGACGGCCGCGAAGTTCTGGAGCGCGTGCAGGAACTGGATCCGGACGTGCTGCTGCTGGATCTGCGTATGCCGAACCTGGACGGCTTGGCCGCTCTACAGGCTCTGCAACAGACCAACAAGCGGACGCGCGTGATCGTGCTGACGGCTTCGGAAGACAAGAATGAGTTCGTCCAGGCCATGAAACTGGGCTGCAGCGGCATCGTGCTGAAACAGACCGCTCCGGACCTGATCGTGAAGAGTATCCGCAAGGTGAACTCTGGCGAAATCTGGCTGGATTCGAACACGACGGCCGCTGTTATGCGGCAGTTCTCCACCGGTCTGGACAACAACAATGGTCAGGCTGGATCCAAAGGCCGCGAACGCAGCCCGCTGTCGGCTCGCGAACGCGAGATTGTTGCGCTGGTGGCGCAGGGCTACAAGAACAAGGAAATGGCCGAGAAGATGTTTATCAGTGAGCAGACGGTGAAGAACCACCTGCACAACATCTTCGACAAGCTGGGCGTGTCGGACCGTCTGGAACTGGCGCTCTACGCCATCCACAAGGGTCTGCACTTGGCCGGCGACATCGTGCAACAGGGCGCTCGCTAGCGCTCACTTTCGAACCCGAAGAATCCTTTTGCTTGCGCCCAAACCTCCCTCGGGGGTTTGGGCGCTCTTGTTTTTGTGGCCCTCAGCGTGCATCATCAAGGCGCAGAGGCCCTCTCACCATGAACAGTCAGCACCGGCCAGAATATTCGATTCTGGTCCCGGTTTTCCTCGTCGCCGCCGCATGGGGCATCATGTCCGGATGCAGCGATCGAGCCGCCGAACTCGTTCCGAAATTACCGGAACTTTCCACTACTCCGGAAGCTTTATCGGCGGCCCTAAGTTCCGCGTTGGAGCGGGCCGACGACCGCGCCGACCTGATTCGGCTCTATGCATCCAACAACTCCAGCCCTCTATGGGTGGATGTTCACGGGTTGACCGGCAGGGGTGAACAAGCGATCGCGGCTTTGCGCGGAGCCCCTATCCGTGGGTTGCACAGCGAGGACTATCCGATCACGATGGGTGCGGTGGACTCGGCCGAAGGTCTCGCAGAGACCGAGGTCTCCCTGAGCCGTAGCTTTCTCCAATTCACCAGCGATCTGCGCTGGGGCCGGCACAATCCAGGAGTCTATGCCCCGAAGTCCGGCAACTTGAGCGAACTGGTTCTGAATGTCGCCACCAACCCGGATGGCTTCGAAGCGGGTCTACAGAAACTGGACCCGCCGTTCGACGAATTCAAACGCTTGTCGACCGCGCTGGCCCAATACCGGCGAAGCGGCACACCCGAAGAGATCGCCACGATCGAACTCACCTTGGAACGCTGGCGCTGGCTGCCCCGGGAGTTCCGCCGTGGCCCGATCCTGGTGAACATACCGGAATTCATGGTGCGCGTCTTCGACGACCAGTTGCAAACCGTGATGACCATGGGTGCCATCGTCGGGAAGCCCACAAACAAGACGCCCCTGCTGAGCGGAGAGATCAGCCACCTGATCTTCGGGCCGTATTGGAACGTGCCCCCCAGCATCCTCCACAAAGAAATCCTGCCCGACATCGTGAAGGATCGTTCGTATCTGAAGAAGAACTCTTTCGAGGTTCAAACCCAACAGGGCGACGTGGTCTCCACCGGAGAAGTGACCAATGAGATTATGGCCGGGCTCCGGTCAGACCGCTACAAGATCCGTCAGATTCCTGGCCCGAAGAATGCGCTGGGCCGCGTGAAGTTCATGTTCCCGAATAACGAACACGTGTACCTGCATGACACCAATAACCGCAACCTCTTCCAGAAGACCGTGCGCGCGCTGAGCCACGGTTGCATGCGCATCGAAAAGCCGCAGGAGTTGGCGGAATGGGCGCTGCGTAATGACCCTGCCTGGCCTAAGAACCGCATCCTGGAAGCGCTGGAACAGACCCACGAGCAGCAGGTGAACCTGAAACAGCGCATCCCCGTGTTCATCGTGTACCACACGGCGACTGTGAACGAGGCCGGCGAAGTTACCTTTCACAAGGACATCTACGGCCACGACAGCGTGCAGTAAACGCTACCAGCGGCGAACACGGCCTACATCGACGTGAACGAAGTTCGACGCCGCATAATAGCCGACGCCGCCACGTTTCATCGCCAACGCAGCATCACGCAACTTCTGCAGCGGTAGACCTGGCAGTCGAATATCGATCGCTTCGGCCTCCATATGCAGGCTGTTCTTGGCGACACCCGTGGTATTTTTGCGCAGGAACTCATTCGACCACGGAGTGCGATAGCCGCAGATGATCTGCAACTCCGCGCCCGCCTTGCCGACGACGGCTTCCAGGTCTGCCAGAAGGTCGAACACCTTAGGGTTGTACTGGTGAACATCGCCGGTGCGATGGTCACGCAGGAAGTGGTTCAGTTTGTCGAGACCGCTGGCGACATATTCCCCGCCCCGGCGAAACACGACGTCAATGCGTTCCCCCGTGTGGGTGTGGAACAGACGCAAGTGGGTTTCGGGGACAGGAACGTCGACAGCAGCGCTGAGACGGGAAACGTGGGAAGCAGAGACAGCCATGAGGCCGGCGAGAACAAAGATCCGGAACTTCACCCCTTCAGCATACAGGGTGAATGGGTGAGGCGTTTGTTTTTTCTCTGTATTTTTGACTTCTGGTACTATACCGTTAGTCCTAATGAATCCGGCGATCTCGATCGTAATTTCGAGCTTCGGCACACGTGCCGCCACCTGGGATCGGGTGCGTGATTGTCTCCAGGCGATCGCAGCTCAGGACATCTCCGGCGTGGAAGTGGTGCTCTGCAAGATGCCCGAACTTCCCGGAGAAGTCCCTTCGGATCTTCAAGATATCGTCCCCACTCTGCGCGTGATGGGCGGGTCGTCACCCGATGCCCACGCGCGCAAGACGTTGGGCGTTCGCGCCGCGGCGGCTCCGATTGTCGCGCTGATCGACGCGGACTGCATGCCTCGGCGTGGCTGGGTCCAAACAGTACTAGAGACCTTCGCGTTTTATCCCGAAGTTGCGATGGTGCAGGGTCGGATGTCTGGCGAAAACGGCGGCTTCGCAGGTTCCGTGCGGCGTTTCTTTGCGGGTCCCGAGCCAAAGGTGGCGGGTCCGGCGAAGTACACGGCGACGAACAACGTTGCGTTCCGGCGAGAAGCGTATCTGGAATATCCGTTGCCGGAAGGGTCCGGTTCGGATGCCGTGCGGATTCAGACAGCAGCCATGCTGCGCGCACACTACGTGCTGTGGCAGGAGCCGGCCATGGTCGCCCTGCGCGACCGCAGAGGCTTGGCGACGGCGGCCGGTGTTGCAGCAGAACACTCGACCGCCATCGCGCGCTAGAACAAACTACTTCACAACCTGATCGACGTCCACATCGATGTTGTGACCGATGCGGAAGCCGTAGAGACCATCGACGTGGAGGCCGGCTTTCGGCAGGCGCTTCACTTCCTGGCCATTCACGGAGAAGATCACTTCCGTGCCCTTGGTTTCGACGCTCAGGGTGTTTACCTGCTTGCCGTCCGCGGTCTGCTTCTGGATGGCCGGGTGCGCGGTCCAATTCACCTGCGTGGCAGTCGTGGCGCCCTCGCGATTGGAGATGAAGAATTCGCCGGCTTGACGAACCAGGAAGTAGGTGTAGGTCTGGTTCGGATCCGCCAGGTTGGCGCCGCCGAACGCGATGCCGTAGGAGGTCGGGTGCGACGGAGCCTTCTGCTGCGTGACGCGAGCCGAGAACTTGTAATCGCCCTTCTTGGTCCAGCCAGCGTTGTAGAAAGTCCCCGCCGGGCCCATCACGAAGTGGAACGTGCCGCCCGCTTCGCTCACTTTTTCCTGATCGGCAGAGCCGCGATCCGTCCGAACGGCCCAGCCAGCCGGGAGCCCGCCACCGGTAATCACACGGTCGGGATCGTTATCGCCGCCACCCGCCTTACCCTTGCCCTGGGGCAGAGCCGGAAGTGCCGCGGCCATCGCTAGCGCAAGAACGGGGGCGCAAAAGCGGAAAGTCTTGAACATATTCATGGAGATAGTTGCCTCGAGGGCCAGTATAGCGAAGCCCGGCGACCCTCCGCAGCTTGACTCAAGCACGGGTATCTGAAAGAATCTGAAGCAGTTTCGGGGCTCTTAACAGGATGATTCGCACACGCCAACTCGCCGCCTCGGGACTACTCGCCGCCGTGCTCGCCTTCGGGCAGGCAGAGATCGGCACCACCGAAACCGCTGTCACGTTCACCAGCGGCGTGAATCTGGTTCCCGTCAAAGTGGTGGTGCGCGACAAGCAGGGCCGCGCGGTCGGCAACTTAACGCAAGACGACTTCGTGCTGCAGGATCGCGGCAAGGATCAAACGATCGTCCGCTTTTCGGTGGAACAGCAGGAAGCGCAAAAAGTGGACGTCATCGCGGAGGCGGTGGATGAGGCGGGACGTCCCGTCTCCCAGCCGCGCACGCCGCGAGCCGCTGTGATCCCCGAACGCTTCATCGCCTACATCTTCGACGATGTACACACCGATATCGGCGACCTGATGATGGCGCGTCAGGCTGCAGTGAAACAAGTGAGCGAGGTGGTGGCGCCGGGCACACGCGTAGCAGTCTACGTCACGTCGGGCAAGGACCCGCTGGAATTCACCGACGATCTGGAGGCGGTCAAGAAGAAGCTGCTCAGCGTCCAGCGTTTTAGCGCGGACTCGGAACAAAACGATTGTCCTCCGCTGACGCACTACTGGGCGATGCTGGTCGCCATCAACAACGATCCTCAGGCAACTTCGGCGGGCGTCGCATCGGTGCTGCAGTGTTTCCCTGGAACACCTGCAGACGCGGCCTTAACGATGCTGCGCAGTCTGTCCTACGCGAAGCTGGAGACGGGTCGCCGGAATACTAGCATGGGCCTCGGCATCGTAGCCGATGTGGCGCGGCGTATGGCGATTTTGCCGGGAACGCGCAGCATCGTCTATGTGTCGTCCGGCTTCATGGTGGATCAGGTTCAGCGCGGCGATGAGCAGCGCGTCTTTGAAGCTGCCGTGAAGGCCAAGGTGACCGTGAACACGTTGGATGCTCGCGGGCTCACCACGGGCATGCCGCCCATGGGTCAGGGTTCTACCTCTCCGGCGCTGATGCAGTTCCAACAACGCATGCAGATCGAGCTGCCGCTGATGCAATCCAACATCCTGGGCGAGTTCGCGAACGCCACGGGTGGGCGATTCATCCACAACACCAATGCGTATGAGGAAGGGTTCCGTCGG
>CANIIC010000169.1 GCA_947467395.1 Bryobacterales bacterium | reverse complement strand
TCGCAAGAAGAATCGCATCGCCCAGTACAAGTGGGCTGTCATCGCAGGCATCGGGCTCAGCGCGATTCTGTTCCAGGTCTATGTGCCGCGCTTTGTCAGCTACCTCTCGTTCCTGGAACTGCCGCTGCTGGTCACGGTGTACTTCGCGCTCATGCGCCGATCCCCGACACTCGGCGTGTTCCTCGGCTCCCTGATCGGACTCGCGCAGGATTCGTTGTCGTCAAACCCGCTCGGCATGTTCGGCATCGTGAAGACTTTGGTCGGATACTTTGCCGCCACCGTCAGCCAGCGCTTTGACGTCGAAACCTCCGGTGCGCGACTGGTGCTCGCCTTCTTCTTTTTCGTCTTCCACCAATTCTTCTACTGGGTGCTCGGGCGAGCCTTGCTGGGCCAGCCCATCACACTCGATCTACCGCAAACCCTGCTGATGGCCGCGCTAAACGCGCTGGTGGCGGTGCCTTTGTATCACATTCTGGATAAACTGAGGGTGACCGAATGAACCCCTTCGAGCCACAGGTTCCCAAGGAAGAGCATCAAGCGCCTTCCAATACCGGCCGCATGTTCCGCGACGATGCGCGGTTCGCCTTGGCTCGCATCACCGCGTTTCAATACATCGTGGTCGCCGGGTTCGTCTTCCTCTTGATCGGATTCTGGATGCTGCAGGTCTACGATCATGACCTGAACAGCGAACTCGCCGAACGCAATCGCATCAAGACCGTGCCGGTACCCGCGCCGCGCGGCAAGATTCTCGATCGCGATGGTCGCATCATTGTCGACAATCACTCCTCCTTCACGGCGATGCTCTCGCAAGAGAACCTGAAGCCGGAACATCTTGCACCCATTGCGCAGGCGCTGGGTCTGGATCTCGGCGAACTGCAAGCCGCCGTCACGAAATATGCGCGCGGCCCCAAGTACGTTCCCATCCCGATCAAGAACGAACTCACTGCGGCTGAACTGTCGTTCATCGAATCGCATCAGGATCCGAACTCATTCCCCGAACTCGAAATTGTCGAAGCGCAAAAGCGTCTCTATCCTCGCGACGGTATGGCCGCGCACATTCTCGGCTACGTCAGCCAGGTCAGCGAAACCGAGCTGAACACCGCCGAATTCGCGAAGTACTCGCAAGGCGACACCGTCGGCAAGTTCGGCCTGGAGCGGCAATATAACGACGTCCTCACCGGCGTCGATGGCCAACGCCGCGTCGTCGTAGACGTCGTGGGCCGCGAGCGCGAGATTCTCGAAAGCAAGGAAGCAGTCCCCGGCCAGAACCTGCAGCTGACCATCGATCTCGATCTGCAAGCCGCCGCCGAAATCGCGATGGATGGCCGCCGCGGCGCGGTCGTCGCGATGGATCCGCGCACCGGCGAAGTGCTCGCCATGGTGAGCCGCCCCGCCTTCGATCCGAACGTCTTCGGCCGCCTGCGCAAAGCGGATTGGGACGCGGTGCTGAACAACCCGTTCAACCCGATGCTGAATCGCGCGATTCAAGGCCGCTACGCGCCGGGTTCCACCTTCAAGCCCATCGTCGCGATCGCCGGTCTCGAAACCGGCAACATCACCGAAACCGACACCGCGAATTGTACGGGCGTCGCCAATTGGTACGGCCGTCCGTTCCACTGCCACAGCCGCCACGGCACAGTAGCGCTGCACACCAGTCTGGTGCAGTCCTGCGACATCTACTACTACGCGCTCGGCAACAAGCTGGGCATTGACACCATCGCGCAATACGCGCAGCTCTCCGGCTTGGGCGAGAAAACCGGCATCGATCTCCCCGGCGAAACTGACGGCCTGATGCCCAACACGAAGTGGAAGCTCCGCACACAGCGTGAACGCTGGTATCCCGGCGAAACTATCTCCGTGTCCATCGGCCAAGGCGCGGTCGAAGTCTCGCCGCTCCAGTTGGCCGAATCCATCGGCGGCCTCTCCATCGGCGGCAAGTGGTATCAACCGCATCTGGTGAAACTCGCCGCCCCGCAGGACCCGAAACGCGAAGGCAAGTGGGATCCGCTCAACGTGGCGAAAGTCGTCAGCGGCATGTACGGCGTCGTAAACGAAGGCGGCACCGGCACCGCGGCCGCGATCGCGGGCGTGACCGTCTCCGGCAAAACCGGCAGCGCCCAGCGCATCTCGAACGAACTGGTGAAGAGCAACTCCGCTCTCGCCAAGGAAATGCAGGATAACGGCTGGTTTGTCGGCTTCGCCCCGCGTGACAATCCTGAAATCGTCGTCGCCGTTGTCGTCGAAGCCGGCCTCCATGGCGGCTCCAGTTCCGCCCCCATCTCGCGCGATGTCATGAAAGCCTACTTCGACAAGAAACTCCGCAGCGCCAATCCGACTCCCGCCAACATCGCCCAGGCATTCTTCGGCCACAAATAATCGGCGTTCATCGGCGTTGATCTGCGGCTAAACTAGGATCAGTAGTTTTCCACATGCCTCGCTACCGCTCTTTCCGGGACATCGATTGGTCCCTGCTGATCGTTACCCTCCTGATCTGCGGGCTGGGCGTTATTCAGATTTTCTCGGCCACCCACGACACTAAATTTCACGACGCGTGGTGGAAGCAGATGGTGTGGATCGGCTTGGGCGTCGGCCTCATGTGGCTGGTCGCTTCCATCGACTATCACACCCTCCTCGGCCAGGTCCCACTGTTTTACGGCATTACTGTCGCGGCCCTGCTGTTCACCGTCGCCATCGGCACCAAGGTCTTTGGCTCCAAACGCTGGATCACCATCGCGGGCATGAATCTGCAGATCTCAGAGTTTGCTAAATTGGTGATAATATTGATGGTGGCGCGGTACCTTTCGGAGCTGAAACGCGACGACGTGGGTATCGGCGACCTGCTGAAAATAGGAGTGTTAGTCGGGATACCGACGCTGCTTGTCATGCGTCAGCCCGACCTCGGCACGTCACTGACGTATGTGGCGATCCTGGGCGCGGGAATCCTGTTAGCCGGACTTCGATGGCATCATCTGGCTGCAATCGCGTTAGTCGCCGGGCTCTCTTTGCCCGTGGCCTGGCCTTTTCTGAACGATTATCAGAAGGCGCGCTTGGAGACGTTTGTGAACCCGTACGCGGATCCTCGCGGCGCGGGCTACCAGGTGATTCAGTCGAGGATTGCCGTCGGTCACGGCGGAATGTGGGGCACCGGCGCCACGCGCGGCACGCAGACCCAGTTGCGGTTTCTGCCCGTCGCGCACACCGACTTTATCTTCTCGGCCTTTGCCGAGGAGCACGGGTTCGTTGGAGTTGTCGTAGTCTTGGGCTTGTATTTTCTGCTGATCATGCAGATCGTGCAGAACGCGCAGGCCGCGCCGGACAGATCCGGCATGTACATCTGTATGGGTGTAGCGACTTTGTTGTTGTTTCACCTTTTAGTCAATGTAGGGATGGTCGTGGGCAGTATGCCCGTAACAGGAATTCCGCTGCCTCTGATGAGCTCCGGCGGTTCCAACCTGTTTTCCGTTTTTATGATGCTGGGGCTGGTCAACAACGTTCGGCTCCGGCGTTTCGCAAGTTGATAGACCGGGGGCTTCGGCCGCTGGTTTAAAGCAGTTTTTGTAGGCGGACCTGCGCGTGCGGGTACGATAGACGAATTTTGGTCGACAAGATTTCGGATTCGGCGGCGGAAGCGTCAGAGAAGTTGCTCCGCTTTGCTGCCGGCCGGTAGTGCATACACCAGTTCGTCTCGCCCGTCCCGCCTGACCGGGTCCTCAAGGCGCCTTTGCGCTTGAGCGTGGAGGCTGCGCGCTCCCCGAAAGGGAGCAGCAGGAGGCAGTATGAGCAAGGAACTGGTGATTTCGTCCAATCGGCACGAAACCCGCGTCGCGTTGCTGGAAGACGATCAACTCGTCGAAGTTTATTTCCAGCGCGCCAATGAATATTCCCTGGCAGGCAGCATCCATAAGGGCCGCGTTACGCGCGTACTCCCCGGCATGCAGTCCGCCTTCGTCGACGTCGGACTGGAACGCGATACGTTCCTCTATGTCTCGGACTTCCTCGACGAACACTCCGAAGATATCGACCATGTGACCGGCGACGAACGCCCCATGCGCGAAGCGCGCAGTGATGGTGGCCGTGACCGCGACGGCAACCGCGAAGGGAGCCGTGACGGTAACCGCGAAGGTGGACGCGAAGGACGCGGCCGGCGCGACCGTCGGGATCGCGGAGACCGCGGCGATCGTGGCCCGCAACCGCAAGCCGCCGCTGCTGCTCCCGCCGTGGAAGCCGCTGCTCCTGCCGAAGGCGTTGAAGCATCCTCCGAAGCTCCTGCCGCCGCAACCGGCGAAGCCCGCCGTGACGACCGTGGTGGAGATCGTGGCCGCCGTGGCCGCCGCCGCCGTGGCCGTGGCCGCACCGGCATCCCCGATTCGAAGTACGCCACCCCTGGCGACGAAGACGCATCCGCCCAGGCTTCCGAAGCCACCGAAGGCGACACCGACGCGGACGTCCAAGAGAACGAAGCTCCCGAATCGCAGACCTACCAGCGCGTCCTGCTGCCCGGCGAATCGCTGGCCAAGTATCGCCACATCGAAGCCGCTCCCACCGCTGCCGACACCACCGAATACGACGAGCCGGTCCACATCCTGCTCGACAACGCCATCCCCGACGCCCCGGCTCACGTCATCCCCGAACCACTGCCGTCGGAAGGCGCCAAGGTCGAAACCGAAGACGTGCTGCAACTGGTGCAGCCCGCCGAAGCCGTCCCCGCCACCCCTCAGGAAATTGAAGAAGCCGAAGACGCCGCCGATTCCGGTCCCGCCCATCACGACAATCTGGATGAAGACGACGATCGCGACATCCAGGCGATGATCCTCGACAGCATCGGCGACGCCGAATCCGAAGCCGACGCCATGCACGCCCTCGCCGAAAGCGGCGTGACCGAAACCGAATCCATCGAAGACGCCGTGGAAGAAGCCGTGGACGCCGCGGAAGCGAACGCCGAAGCCGCCACCGGCGCTGACGGCGAGCCGACCACCGGCACCGCCGAAGTTAGCGAACGCGGCGGACGTTTCCCGCATCGCGCCTCCCGCCGTGGCCGTCGCCGTCGTGGCGGCAGCCGTGGAGCAGGTGCCGCACCCACTACGGAAGGCGCCCCCTCCGCCGAAGCCACCGACGCGGCACCGGTCGAAGGCGAAGCCGAAGGTTCCGAGGAAGCGCAGGCCGTCTCCGCCGAAGTTCGTGAACCGCGCGAACAGCGCGAGCCCCGTGAACAACGTGGCGAACGCGGCGGCGAACAGCGCGAACAGCGCGAACAGCGCGGCGACCGTCCCCGCCAAACCCAGCAGACCCGAGCCATCCCCTCCATCGCCGACCTGCTCAAGCAAGGCCAGGAAATCATCGTCCAGATCGCCAAGGAACCCCTCGGCCAGAAAGGCGCCCGCATCACCTCGCACGTCGCCCTGCCCGGCCGCTTCGTCGTCTACATGCCGACGCTGGAACACATGGGTGTCTCCCGCCGCATCGGCAGCGATGAAGAACGCCTGCGCCTGAAGAAGATTCTCCAGACCCGCCGCCCCGGCACCGTTGGTGGCTTCATCACCCGCACCGCCGCCGAAGGCCGGACCGAAGACGAAATCGCCGGCGACATGGAGTTCCTGTACAACCTCTGGCAGGACATCAAGGCCAAGGCCGACAAGAAGCGCGCCCCGGCCCTGCTCCATCACGACCTCGACATCGTCCAGCGCATCCTCCGCGATCAGCTGGCCGACGACTTCAAGGCCATCTGGATCGACACCGAAGAGACCTACGAAAGCATCCTCCGTTTCGTCGAACGCTTCCAGCCGGCTTTGGTCTCCAAGGTCAAGATGTACACGCGCGAAGCTCCGATCTTCGATAGCTTCGGCGTTACTCAGGAACTCGAAAAGGCCCTGCGTCCCAAGGTATGGCTGAAGAGCGGTGGCTACATCGTGATCAACCAGACCGAAGCGCTGGTCGCCATCGACATCAATACCGGCAAGTACGTCGGCAAGTCGAATCGCCTGGAAGATACGATCGTCAAAACTAACACCGAAGCGGTGAAGGAGATCGTGCGCCAGATCCGCCTGCGCGACTTGGGCGGCATCATCGTGATCGACTTCATCGACATGGATGAGCGCAAGAATCGCCAAAAAGTCATGGCCGCGCTCGAAGACGCCATGCGCGCCGACCGAGCTCCGTACAAGATCCTCCAGTTCAACGATTTCGGACTGGTGGCCGTCACCCGCAAGCGCGTCAAGCAGTCGCTGGAACGGACCCTGTGTTCGCCCTGCCCCCACTGCGAAGGCGCTGGCTATGTCAAGAGCGTGCAGACCGTCGTAGGCGAGATCCTCACGGAAGCTCGCAAACTGTCAGGTTCGATCGAAGGTAAGGACGTGATGTTGCGCGTCCACCCCGAAGTCGCCAAGGTCATCAAGAGCCACCAGAACAAGTACCTGGAAGAACTCGAAGAAACCCTGCGGCGTCCGGTGCTCGTCAAGAGCGACCCGCTGCTGCACCACGAAAAATTCGACTTGGCGTAAGCAAAGTCGAAACAAGACTCAAAAAGCCCATGCCCGCGCAAGCGGCATGGGCTCTTTTGTTTCTATCTCTCCGTTGCCAAGCCCCCCCGGCGCTCACCTTCGCACTTCAACCTAGCTTAAGCACAGCCCCTACGTTGTACGATAGAGCCCAAGCCACCGTATGAGACTGAAGGTCATTTACAAGATCACCTACCCGAACGGTAAGATCTACGTGGGGCAGGATCTGACAAACAGCGCAGCCTACTTTGGCAGTCCCAATAGCAAGGTCATTACTGCCGACTTCACTCCTGAACAGCTGCGAGACTTCACTGTGCGCAAACAGATTCTTTGGGAATCGGCGGAGGCCACTGACGACGAAGTTGATGCGAAAGAGATCGAATTCATCCTCGCGCTGCACTCCAACGATCCGGCCATCGGCTACAACCGAACCATCAAGCCTCAGTCTCGATTCAAACGAAAGACAAGAACCGAGCGCAGCTAAAATAGGGACCAGGCAGGCCACCTCATTGAACCCCACCGAAGCCTCCGCCCTCATCGACGCCAAAATCAACGACCTCGCCGATTGGCGCGGCACCACCCTCGCCCGTGTCCGCAAACTCATCCATCAGGCCGACCCTGACATCCTCGAGGAAGTGAAGTGGCGCGGCGTGCCCGTCTGGTCTCACGCCGGCATCGTCTGCACCGGCGAAACCTACAAGGCCGTCGTCAAGCTGACTTTCGCCAAGGGAGCCGCGCTCGAAGACCCTGCCCGTCTCTTCAATTCCAGCCTCGAAGGCAACACCCGCCGCGCTATCGATTTCCGCGAAGGTGAGAAGCTCGACGAGGCCGCCTTCAAGAAGCTGATCCAGGCCGCCGTCGCGCTGAATCTCGCGCCGAAGCGGAAGCGCTCGCTACAATAACGGCTTGCGCTACTTCTTCAGCCGCCGGGTCTTCAGCGACGCCACGCCTCCACCGCACCGCATCCTCCTCGTCGAAAGCGGCTCGCGCGGCGTCATCGAAAAACTGCTGCCCGTGCTGCCCTCCGTCTTCGGAGACTGCGAAATCGACCTCTGCACCTGCTACGTCGATCAACCCGCGGGCTTCGCCGGACGCGTCTTCAACATCAACGAATACGGCGGACCCTCTGGCCGCGACAAACTGCTGGCCGACCTCGCCGCGCGCAACTACCAACTCGCCGGCATCCTCTGCTCCGGCGAACCCATCATGACCAAGTGGAAGTGGTGGCTCACCTGGAAGCTCCCGGCGAAGGTTTTCATCATCAACGAAAACGCCGACTTCTTCTGGTGCGATTGGGCCCACTTTAGCGTCGTCTGGAATTTCGCCCTCGAACGCGCGGGGCTCACCGGAGCCGCGGCCGTCCCCGCGCTCGCGCGGCTGCTCTTTCTACCCTTCACCGTCTCATTCCTGCTGGCGTATGCTGGCGTTGTCCACTTGCAAAGGAAGCTACGAATCCAATGAAAGCTGTCTATATCGATCAACCCGGCGGCCCCGAAGCTCTTGTGTTCGGCGAGCGCCCTGCCCCCACGCCTGCGGCCGGTGAAGTATTGGTGAAGGTCGCCTATTCCGGCGTGAATTTCATCGACACGTATCACCGCAGCGGACTGTACAAGCTGCCGACGCCCGCGATTCTGGGCTCGGAAGCGGCGGGCACGGTCGAAGCCGTGGGCGATGGCGTCAAAGGCTTCAAGCCCGGCGATCGCGTGGCCTATGCGATGTCGCGCGGTTCTTACGCCGAGTATCACAGCGTTCCCGCAACCATGCTGGTGCACGTGCCCGCATCGGTGGAACTCGACGTCGCCGCCGC
>CANIIC010000168.1 GCA_947467395.1 Bryobacterales bacterium | reverse complement strand
GCCGCGAATCTCGAACTTGAAGCGTTCCGTGAGCGTGAAGCCCTTCTCCACCGTCAGGTCCGTGGTGATCGCGCGTGGACCACGCAGACCGGAGCGCGGCGAGTTGCCGAACTGGTACTGTGCCGGAGCCGCGAAGGCCGTCGTGTCGAGCCAACGCGTGATGCTGCGCTGATCCGAAGGGAGCGCCGCGTCGCGCAGGATGTTCGGACGCAACTGCCCGGCCGAGAACGCATTGGCGATGTTCGCCAGGTTCAGCACCGTGAACGGAGCGCCGGACTGCATCGTTTCGAGCACACCCAGCTTCCACCCGCCAATCGCGCCCTTCACGAAGCGGTTCGTGCCATTGAACTTCGGCAGTTCGTAGGTGATCGTCAACAGCAGGCGATGCGGAACATCGCTGCCGCTGCGGGCTTTATCCAGGTGACGGTTGTACTGATCCTGGTAGCTGCCCACCGTGCCGTACTCGTCGCCTTCTGCGGCCGAGACGTCGTCGAGGAACTTCGAGAACGTGTAGTGCGCCAGGATGGAGAAGCTCCGGGCGAAGCGGCGGTCGGCGCGAATGAAGCCCGCGTGATAAGTCGAGTTGCCGATGGTCGGGTTGATCCAAGTCACGTTGCTGAACTGCGGGAACGGGCGGCGCGACTGCGCATCGCCCGCGCCAATCTGATCCGGACGCACCTGATTCAGCGCGAAATCATTCGACGCCAGATGATGCGACACGTTGCCGATGTAGCCGACTTCCGCCAGCAGCCCGCGGCTGAGCTCATTCTGGATGCTGAGGTTGTACTGATACGAGATCGGCGCAATCTGCTTCGGACTAAAGAAGGAGATCGCCGTGGTCGGCTTCTGGCCCAGTGCAACCGCGCCGAAACCTGGGCCCAGGGCAGGCCGTGTCACCGACGGGAAGCCGTTGCGCAGCAGAATCGCGCTCTGGAAATCCGCCTGCGAAACCACCAGACTAGATTGCGTGGAGAAGCCGAGCGAAGCCGTGTCGCCGATGGTGTTGCTGACGGTTGAGCCGTAGAAAATGCCCGCGCCGCCGCGGATCACCGTCTTTTCTGAACCCGGCACGCGATAGGCGAAGCCCAAGCGCGGGCCAAGGTTGTTCTTGTCCGTTGCATACGCCCGCATCGGGGTTCCTCCGACCCCGGCAAAGGTCACCACGCCGGGGGTCCCCGATACAGGATTGATGGCCGTCGGGTCGAACGAGTTCATCTTCCCGTCGACTTCCTTGCGCGGCAGCTCCGTTTCCCAGCGAATGCCCAGGTTCAACGTCAAACGGTCCGTCACGCGCCAATCATCCTGCGCGTAGAGGCCGATGTAGGAAGCCACCGTGCGAATCTTATCCGAAATCTGAATGCTGGCCGCGTTGATTTCGCCCAGCATAAGGCTGGCCAGCGCGTTGCCCGTGCCGCTCTTGCCCGGCAGGCCGGTGATCAGCGGAGACAGCGTGAAGTTGCCGGCCGAACCCCGATCGCGCACTTCTTCATTGCGCGCGAAGCGAATCTCGCCGCCAAACTTGTAGGCGTGCTTGCCGCGATTGTAGGAAACCGAGTCGACAATCTGCCGGTCCAGAATCGGCGTCTGCAAGCGGTAGCTGCCCGTTGCGTTGCCCAGGCTCGCGTAGCCCGGAACCGTGAAGGCCGGGAACGCGGCGTCAGAAACACCGGTCAGGCCGATCAACGCGGCTGGATTTTCCAGGTAGCCAGGGCGCGTATTGATGAACTTGCGGCGCAGGTACGTGAAACGCAGATCGTTGATCACCGACGGTCCAAAGATGTGCGTGTACGAACCCAGCAGGCTCTGCACCCGAACACTGGTGATGTTGCTCAATGGATCGGAGATCGGCTTCCCATAGGTGCCGTTGTCGTTGGTGCCGCTGTTGTTGATGTAGTAACGCCCCGTCAGCATGTCGTTCGGACTCAGCTGATGATCCAGGCGACCCACCAGGATGTCGCGATCCAGCAGGTTCTTCGTATTGCCGCCGAAGTTGTTTGCATTCGTCGCCGTGCCCGCACGATTCGCCAGCGGATAGTAGCCGACGGCCTTCACCGCCACCGGATCCAGCCGAGTGATCGGGATCAGGTTGCCCACGAACGCCGAGCGCGTCGTGCCCGCCGTCGTCGCCGGATCATAAATCACCACCTGCGAACCCGCAGTGCTGCGTAGATCTGAGAAATCGCCCGTGCGGTTCAACGCGGTCGGAACCGTCGACAGCTGCGTGTCGCTCACCTGCTGCTTGGTACGTTCCCATGTTCCGAAGAAGTGCGTCTTGTCCTTCTTGATCGGGCCGCCGAAGGAGGCGCCGAACTGGTTCAGGCGGATCGGCGGCTTTGTCGCCGCAAAGAAGTTGCGCGCGTTCAGAGCGTTGTTCTGCAGCGATTCAAACAGGCTGCCGTGATACTGATTCGTGCCCGAGCGCGTGGACATCGTGATCACGCCGCCGGTAGAGTGTCCATACTCCGCCGCGTAGTTGTTGGTGATCACCGTGAACTCCTGCATCGCGTCCACCGGCAGACTGGTCAACTGCATGTTGCGCGTCAAGCCCGCCGCGTTGGTGACGTTGCCGCCATCCAGGATGAAGTTCTGATTACGCACGCGCCCGCCGGCCACCGTGAACACCGGGTAATTCTCCGCGGTGCCCGCTCCGGTCTGGTTCATCACCACGCCCGGGGCCAGGGATGCCAGCGTCGCCGCCGCGCGATTCGGTAAGGGCAGCGCCGTTAGCATCGCGCGATTCACCGTCTGCGTCACGTTCGACGTCTGCGTGTCGAGCACCGGAGCATCTTCGGTCACCGTGATCGTTTCCGACTGCTGTCCCACCTGCAACTGAAGATCGACGCCCACCGACTGGGCCACCTGCAACACCACCGGACCGCGCCGCGTTTTCTGGAAGCCGTCTGCCGAGGCCTCCAGATGGTAGCTGCCCGGCACCAGCGTGCCGAAGCGGTACAGCCCCGAATCGTTGGTGGTCGTTTCCTGTCGCACGCCCGATTCGTCATTCGTCACGACCACGCTCGCCTTGGGGAGCGGTGCATCCGTCGAATCCTTCACTATGCCGGACAGGATGCTGTTTCCTGTCTGTGCCCACGCGGCGCTCGCCAGCAGCAGGCTGCTCAAAATCAAAATTGCTCGCTTCATTCGCTTGGTTTCTCCACTGAATCTTTGGTTGTTGTTGCGGGAAAGGGTCGCCGAAGAGTTAGCGACAACAATAGGAGTGGATAGAAGTATACTGCATAGATGGAGAATAGGGTGATTAAGTCTACCGCGTCAATAGGGAATTTCTATAATGCTGAAAATAAATGGATAAAATATCGAACAGGGGATTGGATCGCCCCGAGCCTGGGGTAAGTTCTAGCTGGATTATGGGGATTGACGACTGTGTAGCTTACGGAAGAATCGGGACCGGCCATGCTCCTGATTCATTCGGGTACACTTTCCGGCTCTGCGTATCGCGCCACGCGGTCTGGACCTCTGTGGGCAACGTCGGCAGCATCTGCATCACCCGGTTCCGGATCATCTCCACGATGCCGGGATTCTGGCTGGCTACGTCTTGCGCCTCTTCCGGATCCGTGTCGATGTTGTACAGCTCAGGATTGACCAGCTTCAGGTTGTAGAGCCCGACCTTCGGCTCCGGTGTGTACGCGGGCACGTTGTAGCGCGCCATGTGGAGCTTCCAGGAACCGATCCGGGCACACTGCAACTCCCAGCCGGAGAAATACAGGAACGGAGGGCGCTCCACCGATTCGGCCGCCCCGGTAAAGAGGGAACTGATGTCGACACCATCCAGCGGCGCCGAGGGCAGGGGAGCCCCGGTGAGTGAGGCGATGGTCGGTAGCAGATCCATCGTGGTGGCCATCGTGTCTACTACCCGCCGCACGGGTCTTCGCACTCCGTTGGACGGTGAGAATAAGTTGGGGTAGCGCACGATGAACGGCTCGCGCATCCCGCCTTCAAACGTATCGCCCTTGCGCCCGCGCAGGCGTCCCGGGCTGCCCTGAAACCACGGCCCGTTGTCGCTCGAAAACAGTACCAAAGTGTTCTGCTCCAGGCCCATATCGGCCAGTGCTGTCATCACTTCGCCGACGCTCCAATCCAGCTCCTGAACCACGTCGCCATACAAGCCCATGCCGGACCTGCCGACAAACTGTGAGGACGCCTTCAGAGGAATGTGCGGAAACGTGTGCGGAATATACAGGAAGAATGGACCGTTGCGCGAACGCCGTATGAAGTCGACGGCCTCATTCGTGTAGCGCTGCGTCAGCGTCGCCAGATCCACGGGCGATTCGATCACCTGCGTGCCATGCAACAAGACGGATGGCTGCATATCGTTGCTGTACGGGATCCCGTAGTATTCGTCGAACCCCCGGGCGGTGGGCAGAAACTTGTCGGGGCGGCCCAGATGCCACTTGCCGACGCACATGGTGCGGTAGCCGGCGCGCTTCAGCATCTGCGCGATGGTCACTTCCGTATCTGCCAGTCCGGCCGGATCGGTCGGCATCAACACCGTATGCACCCCGGTGCGGACGCCGTAGCGCCCGGTCAACAACGATGCGCGTGACGGAGAACACACAGGGCTGGCTGAGTAGAACTGCCGGAACAGTACGCCCTGCGATGCCAGCGAATCGAGATTGGGCGTACGAATCCGCGATCCATAGGAACTCAGATCCCCGTAGCCCAGATCGTCGGCATAAATCAGGATCACGTTCGGCGGAGTCGCCGCGCGGACCAGTTGTGCGGACGCGGCCATCGCCGCGGCCGCAGTGCTTTTGAGAAAGTTCCGGCGTTTCATGTTAGTTCGGTGTGTACAGATCACTCATCCGGAACGTCCGGTACAGAATCGCGTTCTGATGCGCTACATAGTTGATCTTGCCCGTCCGATCCACTTCATACGAATACGAATCGATGGTGTTGTTCTCCTGCACAAAACCGGCGTCGAAGTGCGCGTCGCCGTTGCGCAGGTGCTGCGCCGAACCGACTGCGATCGCGTACACGCCCAGGTCGACATTCAGCAGCGGCGTCGCCGTCAGAGACTGCTCGTCCAACTTCAGCTCTTGCCCGCGACTGTGGCCGCCGCCCATTGCCGCCACCCGCGTGTTCCCGTCATCGAACACCATAAGGCGCGTGCCATCGGAGGAGACGACGTTGCCGTCATGCTGATGCGAAAACCACGGATACGGATCGCTGGACTTCATCGTGAAGTCACCATCCTTGCCTAGCCTCCACAGAATGTGACCGTCGCCCATCCCGCCGTCATAGCTGATCTTCACCAGCCAATCCTGATGCCGTGTGGAATACAGCAGATTCCCATCTGGAGTTTCCTGCACGGCGTTGCCATGCGTCCAATCGTTCGCGCTCTTCGCCAGCTGAATCGGCGGGCACGCGCTGGGACAGGTTTCACCCAGGACCGCCATGCGATGCGGGTCCAAGTTGTCGAAGGCGTCCCACGTCCAGACCACATTCAGATTCTTGTCGAGCACCAGGATCATGTCACCCAGGACGTCTACCGGACCTGGTCCCTGTACGTCGGTCAACACTTGTTCGACTCCCGCCAGGGCCACGACTCTGCCGCCGGCAATCGACCGGGCCTCATGATGGAACCCCGTGATCTGCCGCTTGCCTAGAGCCTTCAACTGCTCATTCACCCGAGCTGCGTTGGTGCCCACGACCAGCGTTCCCGCCAGATCGAACCGGTTCAGCAACTGGTGCGTCGGGTCTGCGCCGTAGACTTCCACGATGCTCCACAGGTCGCCACCCGCGACCGGACGCGTCACCATGCCGAGGTTGTCCGGTCCATACCAGATGACGTTGCCCGCCAGGTCATGCGCTACGGGATGCCCACCTAAGGGACTGCCCAACAGAACGGGATCGCTGGATGTGCCCACGTAGGGTGTCTGAATCGTGTCAGAGTACAACGCCGCGGACACCTTCCCGGTAGTGAATTCCACCTCCGCGCCGCTGACGATGTCTGTCCCGGTATCCACAATCGCGCGCGCGACGTAGCTGGATTCGGCCTGCATCCCTGCCAGGTAGAAATTCATGCTCAACGCGGGCGTGCAGTTGTGAAAGGGCGTGTACTGCGTAGTCCCGGTTTCCGCTGCCTGCTTGCGGGCCGTCCGGATGGCCAGCGACCCCGGTGCAAAAGCGACGCGCATCCGGCTGCCTGCGGGACACGGAGGAGCGCTGAATAAAAACACCAGGGGGTTCGCCGTGGGTGTCACCGCTGGTTGTCCACCCACCACGAGCGATTGGAATAAATACGGCAGCACGGCGCTGGCGACGTCCCCCGTGTCCACATTCCGGATCGTCACTTCCATGTCAAATACGCCTTCATGCGCGCTGTCCGTCCACGTGAGCGCAGAGTCCGGACCAAAGTCGCGAATCATCTGATACTCAGCCCCTGGGCGCCGCACCCGGAACCGGTACCACAGTGTTCCCGCCGCGGCATCCGGGCTCGACGCGGCGAACGTTACCGGCGTCCCCACATGCACAGGCGATGGTGTCGAAGGCGTCACGGTGGCGGTCATTCCACTGGCCGCCCCTGCGGCAAGCATCATCCATAACCCACTCCATACTGTCCATCTACGGCCCATACACTACCTCTCCCAATTTGGCTTCGGCCCGAGGCCTGCAAACACCTTGAGCATGTTCCCAATCGGGTTTTAGACCCATAGCCCTGCTACGGGACGCAAGGCTCCCATTGCGCGGGGTGGGTCGTAGGGAAATAGGGGAAGTTAATTCGAAATTCGGAACACTGGGCTGGAACGGTATAATCCCTAAGTCGCTCCATGTCATCGCCGTTGATCCACATCTCGAAACTCCGGAAGGTGTTCCTCACCGACGAAATGGAGACCCACGCGCTCGCCGATATCGACCTCGACATTCAGAAAGGCGAGTACGTCTGCATCTCCGGCCCCTCTGGTTGCGGCAAGTCGACTCTGCTCGCCATCCTCGGCCTGCTCGATACGCCGACTTCCGGCGAGTACATGCTGAACGGGCGCTCCGTGGCCAACCTCCGGATGAATGAGCGCGCCCGCATTCGGAATCGCGAAATCGGCTTCATCTTTCAGTCTTTCAACCTCATCGGCGACCTCACTGTCATCGAGAACATTGAACTCCCGCTCAGCTACCGTGGTCTCGCTCCGGACGAGCGCACGCAGCGCGCCGATGCCGCGCTGGAACGCGTCGGCCTGATGCATCGCCGCAATCACTACCCATCGCAACTTTCCGGTGGTCAGCAACAACGCGCCGCCGTCGCCCGAGCCTTAGCCGGCGATCCCGCGATCCTGCTCGCCGACGAACCCACCGGCAATCTCGATTCGCAAAATGGCGAAGCTGTAATGGATCTGCTGAAGGACCTGCACGCCAACGGCTCGACCATCTGCATGGTGACACATGATCCTCGCTACGCCGCCCACGCCCAGCGCAACGTGCAGTTGTTCGATGGCAAGCTGGTGGCGCAGCCGGTGAAACTGTAACTCCTCAATGCGGCGTTACAGCGATTACGATCCCTTCGCCTGGCTCTATGCGAACGCTTGGGGCGAGCCTTTTCATCGCGCCGTGCAGGCTCCGCTCGAACGCGTCTTCTATCCGCATCTTCCCGCCCGTGCGAAAGTGTTGGACCTGTGTTGCGGTGATGGACGCCTGGCCGCCGTGCTCGCGCAGCGTGGCTACTCGGTTACTGGCATCGATGGGTCCGAAGAGATGCTGTCCTACGCCCGCGAGCGTTGCCCCAAGGCCCGGTTCCTGCTGGCCGACGCGCGCGACTTCGAACTGCCTCCGACGTTCCACGCCGTGCTCTCTACCTTCGACAGCTTGAATCACGTCATGACCACCGCGCATCTGGCGCGTGTCTTTCAACGTGTATGGGATTGCCTGCGGCCTGGCGGGATCTTCCTGTTCGATCTCAATCGCGAAGAGGCGTACGTCAATAGTTGGATCAAGACCGGAGCCAACGTGACCGAGAATCTTGTCAACGTTTCGCGCGGCGTCTACTATCCCGAAACGCGACTCGCGATCTGCGATATCACCGTGCTCCGCGAACGCCACGGTGTGTGGACCCGCTCAGATTTCGAGCTTCGCCAGAAATTTCATCCGCACAAGACGGTGCTCGCGAAGTTGCAGGCAGCGGGCCTTGAAGCCGAGCTCCATGATGCCGCCGACCTCGGTATGAAGGGCGAAATCGGCACGAATCGCGACTTCTATCTCGCGCGCAAGGCCCGCTCGAGCGCTGAGTGAACAGATCCTGGATGCTGGCGGTTCAAATGAAAAACGCGGCCCGGTTGCCCGGACCGCGTTTTCAAACCCAATGTGGAAGGTTCTTAAGCCTTCTTGCGACGCTTGGCCAGAACACCCAGACCCACCAG
>CANIIC010000167.1 GCA_947467395.1 Bryobacterales bacterium | reverse complement strand
GCCGCCATCGCAGCATCTGTCTGCACTTCGGCGAGACTCCGTCGTGGCAACGCTGCGATGCGTGCGATGTGTGCGGCGTCAGCGTGGACTGGACCAAGGCCAAGCCGCGCCCGAAGAAGACGGTCGCGCCCGCGAAGGTCACGCGAGCCGAGATGATCGAGGAACAAGGTTCGCTCGGCGTGGCGCTGCGCGAATGGCGTAAGGAGCTCTCGAAGTCGACCAACGTACCGGCCTACGTCATCATCCACGACACCACCATCGCCGCGCTGTGTGATCACCGCCCCGAAACGTTGGACGAGCTGCTGAAGACTCCCGGAATCGGCGAACGGAAGGCCGAGAAGTTCGGGGAGCAGATCCTCGCCTTAATCGCTTCGCACCCGGAGTGAGCTTCGCCTAAAACCAGTCGCTACGGTAGGCGACCCACCAACTCACGAAACAGATCGGGATGGTGGCGGTAAGGGCCCACCAGAGTGGAAGCAGGAAATCCGCGAATAGACCCAAGACGGTGAACGTGAGCCAGAAGATTTTTCGTTCCACTGCCTCAAGTGTACCGGCAGAGATAAAAAACCGCGGGACGGACGCAATTTTCTTGCACACCAGAATCAGTCTTAGTCCTGGACGAAGGGAAGCCGATCGGGACTGACAGCCTATGACTTGTTTAGATCCGATCCAGGACTTTTTATACTTCCGAAACACTCCACAGCAATAACCCTCTTATAATCAGCATTTCCAGAGTCCTAGGAAGAACTCCCCCGTTTGAAATGGCTAGCCTGATTTGCGGCGAAGGAAAGAGTGGTTCCAGTAACCGCCAAACCTCCGGTCTATTTTAACGTTGGTGGACAGCCGCACATACTCCATTCATGAATCGGAGCAAACTTCTTTCTCTTCTTATCGGCGCTATGGCGACGATGATGTAAGCAAACGCTGCCATCACCGCCTCGTTCCCTGGCGACTCGACCTTCATGCTCTATCAACAGACTGCTCAGAACCCTTGTGTCATCGGAGCCGCGAATTGTAACAATCCGTCTGGCTTCGGCGTGACGACGATCGCCTCCGGGAGCGCAAGTTCCTAAGATGCTGTGTCGCCGCTCTACACTGTCAGCCAAATCACGGCTCTGGTCGGCAACACGTTTGGCCTCGGTCTGGATCTGAATAACACCAATAACAATCAGACGGTGAGCAGAGTCGAGATGCTCGTCAACGGCAATGTCCTCCAGTCATGGACTGTGGGCTTCACGGGCAAGGCGACGAACAATGGCAGCGGCTACTCGGATATCGACTTCTTCGGTTGGTCGCTCGCAGGCAAGCTCGCGACGGACACGGTGCAGTTCCACCTGGTAATGCCGACGGCAAATGATGGCGCGGAAAGCCTGTTCCTCGTGGCCGGCACAAGCGTGAACTCGGTTCCGGAACCCTCCTCGATGGCTCTGATCGGCACCGGCCTCGCGGGTCTGGGCTTCCTGGCTCGTCGTCGTAAGAAGTAGTTCACCGCCTCCGCGGTTATAGCTCCAAAGAGAAAAGGCGCAGGGCTTCGGCTCTGCGTCTTTTTCTGTTTGTCCCGCCTACGCGTGCGACTCCGTGACGTACACCACGATCCCATCGTGATCAACGAAGAACCGTCCGGAGTCATTTGTGCGCAAATCGACACCCGAGGCCTTCAGTTGATTTGCCGCGCGCGATGCGTCGAAGCGCTCCACCAACACCCGGAAATCGGCAATCCCGGGACGACGCCCGGCTTCTATCTCTCGCAACACCACAGTGCTGGCTCCGAGCCCAAAGGTGACTTCACGCGGGAGTCGACGAACGTCGGTGCCGCAGAGCATCCGATAGAATTCGGCCGCCTTCGTCAGGCCGGAAACAGCGACTTGCACCGGAAGTAGCCCCGCAGTCGGTAACTGGAACGCCCTAGCCGCGGAGGCTGCGGCACCAAGCATGACACTGCGTCTGGTCAGCATCGGAACATCATACTCCAAGGTCGCGGCGCTCGTTGAATAGGCGTGCTATGATCGGCACCCGCTTCCGAATTCTTCTCCTGCTCTTCGGACAACGGTGCGGCAAGTGAGGCCACCGCGACAATGAAGACGGCTTCCTGTAGAGACTTTACTCGAAAAGGAAGAACGAACATGAATAAAAACATCGTAACTCTGGCGATCGGGCTACTGATGACAGGCGTTGGACTGTTCGCGGCGGACAGTTCGGTGGGCACCTGGAAGTGGAATGCGGCCAAATCCAAGACCAACAGCACCAATCCGGTGAAGAGCCGGACCGACGTGTTTGAAGCTACGGCCGACGGCGGGATCAAAGTAACCAGGACCGAGCAACGCGCGGACGGGACATCCTACAACGGCTCCTACACGTTCAAATACGACGGCAAAGAGTATCCGGTGAAGGGCCTCCAGTACGACACGGTTTCGGCCAAGCGGGTCGATGCCAACACCATCACAACTGTCGTTAAGAAAACCGGAGGGAAACTGAGCCAGACAACCAAGACTGTCTTCGCGAGTGACGGAAAGAGTAAAACGGCCACGACGACGGGAACCGACACCGAGGGCAAGTCGGTCACTGCCACCATGGTGTACGACAAGCAGTAAGAAAGAGACCCTCATGAACAGAACTGCAGCAAGACTCGCGATTGGCGTGATGATCTCCGCCATGTGGATGTTCGGAGCAGAGAGCTCGCTCGGCACGTGGAAGATGAATCTGGCCAAGTCCAAGTTCACCGGCACGAACGTGACCAAGGGCCGAACCGACGTGCGCGTTGCGACTCCGGACGGCGGAGTGAAGGCCACGCAGACCGAACAGTTGACCGACGGGACCAGCCGGACGATCAACTACACGTACAAGTTCGATGGCAAAGAATATCCGGTTACCGGAGCACCTTACGACGTGATTTCGGTGAAGAAAGTGGATGCCGACACGGTCGCGTACGATGTGAAAAAGACCGGCGGCAAGTATCACGTTACCGGTCAGAGTGTGGTTTCTAAAGACGGTAAGACCAGGACGCAGACAGCCAAGGGAACGGACGCTGAAGGCAAGCCGGTCAGTTCGACGATGGTGTTTGAGAAGCAGTAGCTGAGCGCGACAGGGCACTCCAGGTGGGGTGCCCTGTTACTCTTCGCGCTGCTTGGCGCGCGCATCCTTCTGGCCGACGACTTCCTGGAGGAACTGGAGTTCTTCAGGCGTGTATTTCTGGCGGAAATCGTCGCTGGCCATGCGGCGCTGGCGATCTTCGGGCATCAGTCCGCGCAGGTAGCGGAGTTCGGCGCGCAGGGCCGGTCGCCGGTCCTGCGGGAACGCGGCGAAACGCTGGACGCGGCCGCGCAGCAAGTCGCGCTCGTCGGGCGACAGGAGTTCGAGTGCCTGGAGCGTGCGCTGCAACTGGCGGCGACGGTCGGGGGGCAACTGCTGCAACATGCGGCGCTGCTCTTCGGGCGGCAGAGAGAGGAAGCGGTCGATGGCGTCCTGCTGCTTCTGCTGCTTGAGCTGTTTCTGCTTGATGCGTGCCCCGTCCTGCGCCATGGAGGGAACGCTGGTTCCGGCGAGGGCCAGGGCCAACACGAAGGTGGAAATCGTTTTCTTCATTTCTTACAGCGAACCTGCGGGCATCAATAATTCCAGATCTTCCAAGGCCTGCTCCAACTGTTGAACGTCCTGCGGATGATCCACCGCAACCGGTTCAGGCTGACGGATCCACACGCCTACGGCCAGCATCGCCGCCATTGCCGCGGGGATCGCCATCTTCCAGCCCGTGAACTGCCACCAGGGGCGTTTGTCGGCGCCGATCCGCGCGTACAGCTGGGCGTCGAAGTTGGCCGAGACTTCCGGGGCTTCGTAGGCATCAAGCGTAGCCTGGACCGCGAGCATCTCGCCACATTCGGAACACTCCGCCGCATGCGCCACGAGTTCGTTGCGCGCCGCTTCCGGGAGCGTGCCTTCGAGGAACCCGATCAACAGGTCCGCGCCGTTTTCGTTTTCGCGTAAGCAGGTCATGGTCATTCCCTCAAGCCAGATGCGCCAAGCGCACCCGTAATGTTTCGTATGCCCGGAACAGCAGCGACTTGGTGGCTGACTCCGAGACCTCCAGGGTCGCTGAAATTTGAGCGTACCCCAGCCCTTGATACTTGTGCATCAGCACGGCGGCGCGTTGCTTGTCGGGCAGCGCTTCGATCGCCTGGCGGACCTCGGCGGCCCGAACCTGGGCCACCATGCGCTGCTCCACCGACGTCTCCCCGTCCGGCACCTGGATCTCAGTGCCATCGGGCCGTTCCTGATCCAGGCTCTGCTGATACTTGCGCTTCTTGCCGTCACGAATCGCGTTCAGGGCCAGATGGCTGGCAATGCGATAGAGCCAGGTAGTGAACTTGGCCGTCGGCTCGTAGCTCGCGCGGCTCTTGTAGACGCGGAAGAAGACCTCCTGAGCCAGTTCCTCGGCCACGGCTTGGTTGCCGACCATCCGGTACACAAAGTGGACTACCGGAGAACGATGACGCTCCAGCAGGATTGCGAAACTGGTTTCGTCGCCGTCGCGAACGCGCAGCATCAACTGGGCGTCCCGTTCGAGCGTGGCAGCGACCTCCATGTCCTCTCGAACCCCGAGACGAGATGGAAGTTGCGGTTTCATTCACTTTTGAGGCTGCGGTCCATCAGGTCCCGGAGCGCCGCGCGGGGCGTCGTCCGGCCGTGCAGGACGGCGTGCATCTGCTGGATGATCGGCAGGTCGACGTTATGTTGTTCGGCCAGGGCAACAGCGGCGTCGCAGGTTTCGACGCCTTCGGCCACCATCTTCATGGATCCTACGATTTCCGAGAGCGAAAGACCTTCGGCTAACTTGATTCCCACCTGCCGGTTACGACTCAAACCTCCGGTACAGGTTAAGACCAGGTCGCCCATTCCCGCGAGTCCGGCGAGAGTCTTGGGGGAGCCGCCCATGGCTACGGCGAGGCGGGAGATTTCCACAAGTCCGCGGGTGATGAGGGCAGCTTGGGTGTTGCTGCCGAGCCCCAATCCCTGACAAATGCCGGCACTGATGGCGATGACGTTCTTCAGCGCGGCTCCGACTTCGACGCCGATGGGGTCGAAATTCGTGTAAAGCCGTAAGGTCGGGCCGGAACAGATGGACTGGACGCGAGTTGCAACAGCTTCGCTAGTGGAAGCAATCACGACAGCGGTAGGGTCGCCTTGGGCGACTTCCTTGGCGAAGGAGGGTCCGGAGAGCACGGCGACCTGCGGCTCAAACTTGGCGGACAAAACCTCACGCGCCACCTCCGAGATTCGATGCAAACCATTGAATCCCTTGGTGGCGCTGACGAAGATCATGTTCGAGTGCGCGTGCGGCAGCATCTCATGATAGAGGCGCTGGGCGTGCTTGGACGGCATAACGCCGATCACGATTTCCGCTCCGGACAGCGCGCGGCCGAGCTCCGAAGTGACCTCGATATTGGCCTGAAGCGGGAAGCCGGGTAGGAAGGTTTCGTTCTCGCGGCTGGATTGCATGCGCGCGGCGAGGTCCTCTTCGAAGACCCACAGGCTGAGGGAGTGGGCTCGCGGGGCGAGGGCCAGCGCGAGCGCGGTTCCCCAGCTGCCGCCACCGATGACGGCGATCTTGGCGGTGTGGCTCACTACTTCTTGCTCCAGCGGAAGACGGATTCGGTGCCGGCGTGCATGCGGGCCATGTTCTCTTTATGACGGTAGATGACCATGGCGCAGGCGGCGACGGCGCACAGGAGTTCGATCCAGGTGGGGTGGAGGATGAGCCAGGCTCCCAGGGGGAAGGTCCCTGCCCCGAGGATCGATCCGGCGGAGATGTGTTTGGTGGCGGCGACGCCGATGATGAAGACCAGCATGGTGGCCAGCAGTGGGATCGGCATGAGGAAGCCGAAGGCTCCGGCGAAGGTGGCGACGGCTTTGCCGCCTTTGAAGTTCAGGAAAACGGGGAAGACGTGACCGGCGCAGACGGCCAGGGCGGCGAGCGCCATCCACATCGGGTCGCCGTTGGTCATCTTGTCGGAGGCGAAGACGGCGAGGGTGCCTTTCAAGATATCGAGGGCCAGCGTCGCGAGGCCAAGGGTTTTGCCGGCAGTGCGCATGACGTTGGTGGCGCCGATGTTGCCGCTGCCGGAGGCCCGGACGTCGCGGCCGGTGGTGAAACGAGTGAGGACGTAGCCGAAGGGGATGGAGCCCAACAGGTAGGCGATGACGATGGAGAACAGTCCGTTCATGCGATCAGAGCGGGTAGTCGCTCAACTTAGTGTAAGTGCCGTTCGCGGATAAGTACAGATGGAAGGACGTGGCCCGGAAGGGGGCGACGGAGAAGCGGGTCTGTTCCACGGCGTGCTGGAGAGGGCCGATGGGGTCGCGATCCTGACGGCGAATGCGGCCGAGGGTAACGTGCGGACGATAGGCCCGGGGCTCGGGGATGAGGCCGAGTTGCAGCAGGACTGCGTCGGTATCGGCGGCGAGTTGCTTGAGGGGTTCGGTAGCCTCGACCGCGGCGTGGACAGTGAGTGGCCGGTGCGGATTGGGGAGCCAGGCGAGGCCATGGATGCGGATGTCGACGGGCTGGGGGGCTTGGATCGTGGAGAGCGCCTGCTTCAGTTCTTCGAGCCGCGATTCAGGCCACTCGCCAATGAAGCGCGTAGTGATGTGGAGCTTCTCGGCCTTGGTCCAGGCGATGTGGGCCAGCGGCTTGAGCTGATCGACGAGGGCGAGGACGGGAGCGCTGGCTTCGGGGGGCAGCGCGATGCCAGTGAACAGTCGCATGCGAACTCTTAGTGTACGGGGACTAGAATGAAGGCGTGCAGTTCCGCTTACAACGCGTGCGGTTTGAGTTCGAGGCGACTCGGCGGCTGGAGTTCCCTATCCCGGCATCGAACAAATTGCGCGGAGCGATTGGGGCTACGATGCGGGAGCGCGGGGACGGGTCGTACGAGGAGTTTTTCGCGCCGATCTCGATGCATGGGCCGAGTGGCTTCAGTGATCCGCCACGGCCGTTCGTCTTGCGGTCGGGGGAGTTGGACGGGAAGCGCTTCGACGAGGGCGAGCGATTTGAGTTCGTGGTGCATCTGTTCGCGTCGCGATGGCTGAAGGCGCTGAGTGAATCCATGCGTGGAATCGCGGGAACAGTGCTGCGCGCAGCCGACGTGGAAGAGGTCGGTATCCCGCTGAATCCCGGACCGGAGCCGGTTTCTCTGGTGCGCGTGGAGTTTCTGACGCCGACCGAATTGAAGCACGCCGGGCACACGGTGGATCGGCCGGAGTTTTCGATCGTCGCCCCACGGATTCGCGATCGCGTGAGTACGCTGCGGCAGTTGTATGGCGAGGGTCCGTTGGAACTGGACTTCGCTGGCTTCGGCGAGCGGGCGGCGAAGATCGTGATGACACAGTGCGATTTTCATCGCGTGGAAGCGCAGCGACGCAGCGGCAGTACAGGTCAAGTGCATCCGCTAGGCGGCTACATCGGTGAGGCCACCTATGCAGGCGACCTCGCGGAGTTCGTGCCTTACTTGCGCGCCGCGGAATGGACCGGCGTGGGCCGGCAGACCAGTTGGGGCAAGGGCGCGATACGCGTCAGCGTGCTAGATCCAGCAACGCGGTAACACCGGACGGCTCTACGGGGAGCAGCGGAACTACGGCATAGCGTCGCGCGTGTTTGGTCGCGACGGCTTCAATCTCCTGCACTTCATTCCCTGCGCGTTGCTGCAACAGCGGCGATGTGGGATGCGCGGCGAAGACGCTGTTGTTGATAACCCAGGCCCATGGCTCGATGCCAGCGCGGCGCAGGTCGGCTTGGAGACCAGCGGCTTCGAGCACGGGGGTCGGTTCGGCAAGGGTGACTAACAAGACTTTCGTCTGCTTCTCGTCTTGTAAGCGCATCATCGGCGTGGTGATGTGCATGCCCTTGTCGGTCATCTGGCGGGCGATCTCGCGATGGTAGGCTCCAGTGGCATCCAGCAGCAGCAGCGTGTGGCCGGTGGGCGCTGTATCCATCACAACGAACTTGGTTCCGGCTTCGCGGATGATGCGCGAGAAGGCCTGGAAGACGGCGATCTCTTCGGTACAAGGCGAGCGCAGATCTTCTTCGAGCAGCGCGCGGCCTTCGGCGTCGAGATGCGCTCCTTTGGTTTCGAGCACGTGTTGGCGGTAACGCTCGGTTTCGGCGTGCGGATCGATGCGGCTGACGGTGAGGTTGTCGAGCGAGCCGTGCAAAGTTTCGGCGAGATGGGCTGCAGGGTCGGAGGTGGTGAGGTGTACGGGAAGACCACGATGCGCGAGTTCGACGGCGACGGCTGCGGCGATGGTGGTTTTACCGACGCCGCCTTTTCCCATCAACATCACGAGGCCATGCTGATCCTTGGCGATCTCGTCGACCAGGGCCGTGAG
>CANIIC010000166.1 GCA_947467395.1 Bryobacterales bacterium | reverse complement strand
TTCGGCAACACCACCGCGCCCACGATCTCCAGCGGACCTTCGAAGATCTTCAGCATCTGGAAGAGGAACAGGAAGTACCACTCCGGACGCGGCACATAGGCCGTGTCGGTGGGATCGGCCATCGTCCCCAGCCCGATCTGCGCGAAGTTCGCGGCCAGCGCGATGATCATCACGTAGGCAAACGCTGCTACGGTATCTTTGAAGATCTGCTCAGGATAAAACGCCTTCTTCGGACGATTCGCATCGGCCGGCGTCGGCGTCACGCCGTGCTTGCGAACCAGGATCATGTGAACCGCAGTGAGGATCAGCGTGATCGCCGGCAACAGCATCACATGCGCCGCATAGAAGCGGGCAAACGTAATGTTGCCGATCGCGTCGCCTTCGGCGCCCAGCAACCGCTTCACGTAAGGCCCCAGGCCCGGAGCCAGACCCGCGATCTGCGTGGTCACCATCGTGCCCCAATACGCCTTGTTGTCCCACGGCAGCAGATATCCGGTCAGACCGAACGCCAGCACCATGGTCAGCAGCAAACAACCGACGATCCAGGTCGCTTCACGCGGCTTCTTGTACGCGCCCCACACAAACACTTGCAACATGTGGAGCACCACGACGACGATCATCGCGCTCGCGCCCCAATGGTGCAGCCCGCGAATCATCGCGCCGCCGGTCAACTCCGTCATGATGTAGCGGACGCTGGAGTGCGCCTCACTCGGCGTCGCACCGTAGTTCAACGCGAGCAGGAAACCGGTCGCGGCCTGAATCAGAAATGCGAACAACGCGACACTACCGAAGACTTGGTGCCAGCCCGCGGACGCAGGAATTTCTTCGCCTAGGAAATGTTCAATCGCCGACGGAAGTCCAGTCCGGTCTTCCAGCCAATCCCTCACCGAATTCAGCATGCTCATCCTGCCTTCTGAATATCGGAGCCGACTAACAACTTCCCGCCCTCAACTTTGGAAACATAACGATCGAGAGGACGCGGAGCGGGGCCGCCAATCACGCTCCCGTCTTTCGTAAACGACGAGGCGTGGCACGGGCACACAAAGGCCTCGGACACTTGACCCTGCGCATCCGCTTTTTCGGCTTCCCAGTGATAGGCGCAACCCAGGTGCGGACAGGAAGGATGGAACGCCACCGCTTGCTGCTCCGTGGTCTTCACCACCCACGCTGTCGCCTTCTCGCGCGAGCGCTTCCAACCGTCGACGCGAGTGCGGTAGTAAACCACTTCCTGCGGCTTCCCGGCCGGGAGTTCCGCCAAATTGGCGATTTCTACCAAGTCTTCACCCGACGATGACTTCGGCTTCAGCAACAAATAGGCAGCAGCCGGCGCGGCAATCACCGCGCTGATCAAGCCACCAAACAGCTGAATCATCGTGCGATGAAACGTACGCCTGGACGTGGGTGTACTGGACGTTTCGATCATGACTTCCCAACCGCAGTTCGTTTTTGCGAGGCCCCAACAGCCTGAACTGCTAGAATGATGTGTACTCTAGTATTAAAGAAGCCTTGTGTCCTTTTCCCCTGCCATTTGGGTTACCCTTGTCGCCGTTCTGTGCGCAATTGCAGGGGTTTGGCTCACGTCTGTCCACGCTCTTGCCCGTAAGTTGGTGCCCTTCGGCGGCGGTACACTCCTGGGTGTGGGTCTGTTCTGGGTGCTCCCGGAAATGGCCGAATCCCTGAACTGGCCCGGAGCCACTCTGTGGCTAGCAAGTGGCTGTATTTTGTTGGGCTTAGTAGACAAGTTCGTCTACCCGGTGTGCCCGTCCTGCTCCCCCGCACATGACCACGAACATTGCTCCACCCGCCTCCACGGTTTCGCGACCCCTTTGCTGATCGCCTCCGCGCTGCACGCGTCGCTGGACGGCTGGAGCGTCTCCGCCTCCCAATCAGACATCCATCTGGGAGCTGGCTTCCTGCTGGGGATCGCCGCCCACAAGGTGCCGGAAGGCTTGGCCCTCGGCGTCATTTCCCGAGCGGCACTTCGCTCTCGGGGTGCCGCCATCGGTTGGTGCGCAATGGCCCAGACCGCCACCCTCATCGGGGCTGGGGCGGAAACCATACTTGCCCCATATATGGGTCAACAGGCCCTGCACGCGCTACTCGCGCTGGCCGGCGGGAGCTTCCTGTACCTGGGCTACCATGCGATCCACAGCGAAGTCCGCCGCAGTGGAGCATCCCCCACTTTGGTCCCCGCGCTTACCGGTGTAGCCGGATCTAGCGTCCTCCATATGTTCCTCCGCTAAGCGAGACGCCCCAGCGAAATGGTTCCGTCCAACCGAGGTTTGCGCTTCCGCAGCGCCCGGAGCAGATGCCGTACTCCGCGTTCGAAGTCGGGGAACAGGTCCACGTACTGCACCTGTCGCACGATGCTGTGCGGTACCGCGCAGGCGTCAAACCGCACAGGCAGGACAAAGCTCTCTTCCAGCGGCATTCGATTCGCACAATCCAGCGCATAACGCAGTTCGCAGTGGAACTGCCCCCGTTTCGACAGCGACCGCGCCGACATGCAGGCGACGAAGGCATCGGACAGATCGATCGCACGCTCAATCGCTCGCGGCCAATTTTGCCCCGCCAGCAACTGATCCTTATCGATCCAGGGCGCGAATCCAGATGATTCCAGGGCATCCCGCAGCCGCCGCGCCAGTGCCAGGTCTTCTTCCGCGTAGGCAATGAAGACATTCGGCCGACGTTCGGGGACGAACTCATACTGCCCGTGAGCGCCTACACGGAACACCCCCAGCCCGTCGATCTCCACCGGCTGGCCGCGATCCATGGCCCGCCGAAGCACCTTCAGCATCGCTGCGCGCATTACTTCCCGCCAGCCAGCGCCTTTAGTTTGCCTGACGCTTCTCGCTCCAGCTCGTCGATCTTGACCGGCTCGCCCGCCCGCAGGCGCCGTAGGATCTCGTGAACCATCTCATCGACCACGTCCTGAGCCGTTGCCGCTGGCATCCGGCTGCTTTTGGCCAGTTCCCGTCCAAGTTGTTTCCGTTTCATGGCATTAGCAGCTTAGGCGCACGTTTCCCTGAACCGTACCCCCCTGAAAACCGGAGTGCTTGATATCCCTCAACTTAGGAATGTTTTTCCTGGTAAAATTCTGTCAAGATAGTAAATACAGGGGATTGCCGAAATCCACGGCCCCCAATCAAGGAGCTGAAACACCATGAAGAAACTGATGACGATTATGCTCGGCCTCTCCCTCGCGATCGGCGCGTCCGCGCTGATGGCCCAAGACAAGGGTGCCCCGAAAGCCGAAGAAACCAAGGAAAAGGGTAAGGGCAAGGGTAAGGGTAAGGGCGACGGCAAGGCCCCCGAAGGCGACACGAAGGGTGGCGAAAAGGGCAAGGCCCCGGAAGGCAAGGGCAAGTAACTTTCCCTTCGCCATTTTGGCTTAAGACCGCCGCGCATGCGAGTGCCCTTCAGGGCCCGCTGCGCGGCGTTCTTGTTTGGACCCACAATTGCCAGTTCTCTCAGGGGAGGGCTTGGAGTTTATGGGACCGCTGGTCATCGGCTGGGTCGGGATGGGACTCCTGACGCTCGGCTTGGCGTTATACCGCACGCTGCTCGCGCTGCTAGAAGAAACGTATGCCCACTCCGGCCGCACCGCACAACGCCCTATTGGTCAGCGGCTTGCGCTCTACCGGCGGATGGGGGCCGTGGATCGCTGGGGGCCGAATCTAGCCATCGCCACTGCCCTGCTTGGCGCAATCCTCGCGCTGGCCTACGCGCTGAAGGCTTGAGTCTTTCCGCCCACTACTGCGGCAGATACAGCAGCCGGAGTCCGTTGATGAACACCGGCTCGGACACGTAGTCAAACGCCCACCACGCCACCAACAGCCCGATCATCGTCATCGCGCCCAGCGAATCGCGGAAGTTCATAAGCTTGTGCGTCGCACTCTCCGGCAGGAAGATGCCAAGCACGTTGAACCCGTCCAGCGGAGGAAACGGCAGCAGGTTGAACGCGCCCAGTAGCAAGTTCAGCGAAAACAGCACGCTCAGGAGCGCGGCTAACGGCTGCATCAGCCCGTCGCTGGTGGCACTCACCAATCCATCGAAGGCAAACTGCCCTGAAAGTTGCAGCACCCCCATCGTCCTCCCCACGTGAATTGCGATCACCGCAGCCAGTACGATGGCAAAGTTCGCCGCCGGCCCTGCCAGCGCCATCCAGGCAGCGCGACGTGGATACGCCCGTGCCCACTGAGGATTGTAGGGGGCGCTTGCCCAGCCCATCATCCACCCGCCCGAAAGATAGGACATCCACGGCATCATCACCATCCCGAACGGTTCCCGACGAATGTGCGGCAGAGGGTCCAGTGTGACTTGTCCGCCAGCGTACGCCGTCATGTCCCCACCCCGCTTCGCCGCCCACGCGTGCGCTGCCTCATGGCAGGTGGTCGAAAACAGGAAGGCGATGTACCACAACAGCCCTTCGAACAAAACGTTGGAGTCCATGGGTCTTCCTTGAGGATACCCGCTCCACGCTATAATTCGTGCGAGTCATGAAACTGCTTTCGACACTGCTGCTGCTCGGCGCTCTGGCCTTCTCACAGACGCTCACCAAACAGCAGAAGATCGAGCGCATCCTCGACCTCACCAACCCCGAAAGCGCCGTCACCGAAGTGGTCACGCAAGTCGACGGGATGCTGCAGCAGATCCAACCCACCCCGACGCCACAGCAGAAGGCGCGTCGGGCCGAAGCGCTCGACAAGATCGGCAAATTGGCCAAGGAGCGCATGCGCAAGATCCGCCCGGATCTGATTAAAGCCTACGGCGACACCTTCAGCGATGCCGAAATCGACGGACTGCTGGCGTTCTACGAAAGCCCGGCCGGCAAAGCCTCCATCACCAAGATTCCTGCGGTCAATGCTCGAATGGGCGGCCTGATCCAGGCCGAGATGAACGCCATCGGCGCGGAAATCAACAAGCTGGCTGAAGACACCCTCAAGAAGTAGTAGTGTGGAGGCGTGTTCACTGACCTCTTCAACATCCCCATTCCGGTTGCCGAAAAAGTCATCCGTGCGATCCTCGTATACCTCGCACTGGTCATCCTGCTGCGGGTGTTCGGCAAGCGCGAGCTCGCCCAACTGAGCCCGTTCGATCTGATCGTACTGCTGACTCTGTCCAATACCGTCCAGAATGCGATCATCGGCAACGACAACTCGCTCACCGGTGGCATTCTGGGGGCCGGAACGCTGTTGGTGATCAACTACATCACGGTGCGCGTCATGTTCCGGAACCCCAAGCTCGACCGCTTGTTCGGCGGGAGCCCCGCCACTCTGGTGGAACACGGCAAAGTCAACGCCCGAGTACTCGAAGACGAACTCCTAAGCCTCCGCGAGCTACGCATGGCCGCCAATCGTCAGGGCATCGAAGATCTCCGCACCGTACAGCACGCGCAACTCGAGCCCAACGGAGCCTTCACCTTCGAAAAGAAACACACGCCAACAGCGGAAGAGATGCAGGCCCAGTTGCTTGCGCGGCTGGATGCCATCGAAAAGCGGCTAGCGGAGGCAAAGCCGTAGAATAAAAGAATCCATGCGCATTGCCCTCGCGCAACTCAACGCTACAGTAGGCGACTTCGGTTCGAACGTCCAGGGGATGGTCCGCGCCGCACAGCAGGCCGCAGCCCGCGGAGCAGAAGTGGTCGCTTTCCCCGAACTCTCCCTGCCCGGCTACCCGCCGCGTGATCTGGTGGAGAAGCCCAGCTTCCTCGATCGCAACACCGAAGAACTGGAACGCCTCGCACAACTGACCGCCGACCTCGACATCAGCATCATCTGCGGCTACGCCAGCCGTTCCGATTCGCCCGTCGGGAAGCGTGCGCTGAACAGCGCCGCCGTCATCGAACGAGGCAAAGTGATCTTCCGCCAGCATAAGACGCTGCTGCCCACCTACGACGTCTTCGACGAAGCTCGCTACTTTCGCCCTGCCGACAAAGTGGAGTTGTTCAAGCTCCGCGGGATTCCCGTCGCGCTCACTATCTGCGAAGACGCCTGGAACGACAAGACCTACTGGAGCCAGCGCCTCTACCAACGCGACCCCGTCGAAGAGTTGTTCGCGCAAGGCGCGGAGCTGCTGCTGTGCATCAACGCATCGCCCTTCAGCATGGAAAAACGCGCCGTTCGCCGCAAGATTTATAGCGCGGTCGCCAGGCGCTACAACAAGCCCGTGCTGTACGTGAATCAGGTGGGCGGCGACGATCATCTGGTCTTCGACGGCTCCAGCTTTGCGATGAACGCGCGCGGCGAAGTGATCGCCTCGGCGCGCAGCTTTGAAGAAGACCTGATTCTGGTGGACCTCACCACGGGCACGGCGGATCAACGCGAGAATCTCCAGGATGAAGAAGAGGCTGTTTACCAGGCTCTGGTACTCGGCACGCGCGACTACATTCGCAAGTGCGGCTTCAAGAAGGTGCTCATCGGCCTGTCCGGCGGCATCGATTCCTCTCTGGTCGCCGCGGTCGCCGTCGAAGCCGTCGGCAAAGAGAACGTGATGGGTGTCGCCATGCCCGGACCGTTTTCGTCCGATCACAGCGTGCGGGATGCACACGCCATGGCGGAGCGCCTCGGCATTCGCTGCGAGACCATCTCAATCAACGATCCGTATCACAGCGTCTTGCAACAGCTCGCGCCCGTATTCGACGGCTTGAAACCGGACGTCGCGGAAGAAAACGTGCAAGCCCGTTTGCGCGGAGTCACGCTAATGGCCCTCTCGAACAAGTTCGGAGCGATGGTGCTCACCACTGGCAACAAGAGTGAACTCGCCGTCGGCTACTGCACCCTGTATGGCGACATGTGCGGCGGCCTTGCCGTGATTTCGGACATTCCGAAGACCCTGGTCTACCGACTCTCTCGCATCGCAAACAAGAATCTGAACGACGCGATCCCCGAAAGCGTCTTCACAAAACCACCTTCCGCCGAACTGCGTCCCGATCAGAAGGACAGTGACTCGTTGCCCGAATACGACGTGCTCGATCGCATCCTCGAAGCCTACGTGGAGCAGAATCATTCGCCCAAGGTGATCGCGTCGAGCCTGAGCCTTCCGCTAGAGCTTGTTCAAGACATCGTGCGCAAGGTCAACATCAACGAGTACAAACGCCAGCAGGCGGCTCCCGGGTTGAAGGTAACGTCGAAAGCGTTCGGGATCGGCCGCCGCTTTCCCATCGCGCAAAGGTTCGCCGAATGAAGCAAGCCACGCTATTTCTTCTCACGGTTTCTCTGCTCTTCTCCCAGGCGCCGCCCGCGCTTCGCCCCGGTGCGTTGACCGACGGCAGCGAACTCCTGCCGACCGGCTGGCGCATCCAACCCGCCGGAACGCAGGTGAAACTAGGTCCGTTCCCGCTCAATTCGGCGCTCTCGGGCGACGGCAAGTTCTTGCTCACCGTGAACAGTGGCACGCCCGCCTCGGTGAGTGTGGTGCGCACGGACACTCTGATGGAGGCCGCTCGAGTGGCCATCCCCGAAGCATGGCAGGGGATCACCTTCTCTGCAGACGGGAAGAACGTTTACGTGAGCGGTGGCGCTCGCAATTCGGTTTTCGAGTATTCGTTTTCGGCGGAAGGCGCCCTCGCATTGACCAAAGAGATGCCCGGCCCCGCGGCGGGTGGTTTCATCGGCGATCTCGCGATCCCCCCAGCCGGCCGCCTCGTTTACGCCGCGGATCTGTTTCACGATGAGATCCTGGTCTTCAACCCGCAATCGGGCCGCGTGATCGAACGCTACAAGAGCGGCCGCCGTCCGTATCAGATCCTGTTCCATCCTGACGGCAAGTCCTACTTCGTTTCCAGTTGGAGCGACGCGAGCGTGTATCAATATCGCACCAACACGGGCGAAGAGATCGGACGTCTTCGCCTGGCTCCGCATCCCACGGCGATGGTTTTGAGCGATCGCAAATTGCCGGACGATGAGACGGCTCCTCCGGTGCGTATTTTCGTTACGGCGGCGAACACGAACAACGTCTTCGTCATTGGCGTGGATCGCAACGATCAGATGAAGCAGATCGATCAGCTGAACATCGGTTTCGCTCCGGGACAACCTGCCGGAATGACTCCGACGGGTCTCTCTCTATCGAAGGATCAGACGCGTTTGTTTGTTGCCTGTTCGAATGTGAACGCGGTCGCGGTTGCGGACGTTTCCGAAGCGCGCAGCCGGCTCGCAGGCTTCCTGCCCGTCGGCGCATATCCGGCTTCGGTGCGTACTTTGAACGATGGCCGCATCGCGACCACGAATGCGCACAGTGATTCGCTGACCGTGGTGGCGAACGACGCGGCCTTGACGGCCAAGGCCGTCGAGTTAGTCGCCTACGATCCGGAAGAAGCCGCGCCTCCAACTCCGGCGTTCGACAACGTCATCCTGATCACGCTCGAAAGTGCGAAGCGTGGTGCGACCTTCGCCAGACTGGCAAC
>CANIIC010000165.1 GCA_947467395.1 Bryobacterales bacterium | reverse complement strand
GCGAGCGACCCCGCTCTGACAAACGCCATACAGATACTATAGAAGCATGCTGCCGCGGACCATCGCGATTGCCGTCGCCGCGCTCGCCGGAGCGCTGCTGGTGCCCGCCGTGTTTCTCGCGCAGACCCCCAGCATTGACTCGCGATCGAAGGCGAAGTCTGAACTCCCGCAACGGCCTGATCTGCGTATCGACGCGAACATGGTGCTGATTCCGGTGAGCGTGAATGATCCGCTCGGCCGCCCGGTGGCTGGCCTCGAAAAGAAGCACTTCAAGATCACCGACAACAAGGAAGTCCAGACCGTCTCCGCCTTCGCGATGGATGACGGCCCTGTCGCGCTCGGGTTGGTTTTCGATACCAGTTCCAGCATGACGCCGAACCTAGCGGCCGCCCGCCGCGCCGCGACGCTGTTCGTCGGCATGGCGAACCCCGGTGACGAGTTCCTCTTGGTCGAGTTCGATTCCACGCCGCGGCTGACCGTGCCGCTGACCGAGGATCTCGCGCACATTCGCTACGAACTCACGTTCAATCGCTCCCGCGGCGCCACTGCGATGATCGATGGCGTCTACATGGCGATGAATGAGATCAAGAAATCAAAGAATGAGCGCAAGGCGCTGATTCTGGTCTCTGACGGTGATGACAACAGCAGTCGCTACACCACCGGCGAACTGAAGACCGTCCTGCAGGAAAGCGAAGTCCTGATTTACTCCGTCGGCATGTTTGACGGACGCGATCCCATCGGTACGAATCCCGGCTTGATGCGCGGCATTGCGGAAGAAACTGGCGGGCGCATGTTTGTCGCCAACAGCGGTCTTCCCGATATCGCCGCGAAGATCAGCGTAGACCTCCGCAATCGCTATCTCTTGGGTTACGTCCCCACCAATTACTCGCGCGACGGGCTGTATCACAAGGTCGAGGTTGACATGGCTCCGCCGCGCGGGTTGCCGAAACTCAAGTGGTACTGGCGTCGCGGCTACTACGCGCCTACGGAGTAGCGTCCATGTCCGGCACGGTTCCGGAACGCAGCCGCATCTTCTTCATGCGATAACGCAGCATGTCGCGCGTGATGCCCAGAAGCTTGGCCGAACGGCTCTGGTTACCGCCCGTCTGCTCAAGGGCCCGCAGGACAAGCGAACGCTCCGTATCGGTGAGCGGTCGATCCCCATCTCCCGCCGGTGGATTCGCCGGTATGACGATGAAGTGGATGCTCCGCGCGCGCAGTTGTCCCGCGTCTTCCACCTGCAGCGCGCGTTCGATCACACTGCGCAGTTCCCGTACGTTTCCGGTCCAATCGTGATTCTGTAGCAACTGGGCCGCGTCCTCAGCGATTCCGTCCACCCGATGCGTGCGTGAAGAATCCTGCTGAAGGAAGTGACGGGCCAGCGGAAGAATGTCTTCACGCCGCTCAGCAAGCGTGGGCACAGCGATTCGCTCCGCATCCACCTGGCAAAACGGGATCGCGGGAAACTCGCCGGGGATCGACGCCCCAATCACGCGCAGATCTACGGGGATGTCTTGCATGCTCCCCAGACGCCGGAACCGGCGCTCCTGGACCACGCGCAGTAGCTTTGCCTGAATCGCGAGTGTCAGGTTCAGGATGTCATCGAAGAAAAGCGTTCCGCCGTGCGCGATTTCGAACAATCCCTTACCCAGGGTGCTGGCCCCGGCAAAGGCGCCCGGCTGGTGGCCGAACAGAGCGCTCTCTATCAACGCGTCCGGGATCGCGGAGCACATGACGGGAACAAAGGGACCTTGGCTTCGATTACTGAGCGAGTGCAGAACCCGCGCGATGAGTTCCTTCCCGGTTCCCCCGGCACCTTCGATCCGAACGACGCGCGCCTCACTGGCGGCCACCTGCCGCACCTTGTCGAGGGTGCGCTTCATGGCCTCCGATTCCGCTACGATCCGCAACGGTCCGAATGCGAGGCCATCGGAGCTCGCCATCTCCGACGAGGCTTGGTGCAGGGCGAGCTCAATGCTCGCTTGCAACTCGGATTCATGGAACGGTTTCACTATATGCCCCAGGGGTTTGGCTCGCTTGGCCCTCTGTTGCAATTCACGGTCCGCGTGCGCCGTGAGATAGACGACGGGAAGGTGAAGGTGTTCACCCAGCGCCAAGCCCGCACCGCTGTCGCCGTTTAGGCTGACATCGAGCAGCGCCAGGTTGGGCTGAATCAACTTTGCGGAAGCGATTGCGTCCTGAGTATTGGATGCGACGCCTGTAACTTCATAGCCCAGGTTTCGCAGTGTAGTTTGCAGTTCTTCGGCGGTGGTACGGTCGTTTTCGACGATAAGGATGCGCGCTGGCATGGAATGAGTTCTCCTCAAGGTGAGCGTTGAGAGTAGGGAGCATTTTGGAGAAAGTGATGCCACTTGTTAAGGCCATCGAGATGACCCGAAAAGTTACGGACGGTTGCGGGAAAAGGGCGCGCAGACCCAAGGAGGAAGGGAACGAGCTCGTTTTGGAGGGAAGCTGTTTCACGACATCCTGAGTCAGCGCGGAAACTTTCGCTCTGTACTCAGGATTGTCGCACTTCAGAATGGGGCAAGGAACTACTGTGCAGGCTCGATGCGAACCAACTGGCCGTTCTCTTCGTCCGTCAGGACATAGACCAAGCCGTCCGGTCCCTGACGCACGTCACGAACGCGCTGCTTCAGGTCCACCAGCATCGCCTCGCGAGCGGTTTCGTCCTGATTCTTGTCCAGCGTGATCCGTTCCAAATGTGGGGTACCGGCCACCGTTCCACCCAATTGGGCACCCACGAACAAATTCCCCTTCCAGGCCGGGAAGCGGTCGCCGGTGTAGAACATCATGCCCGAAGGCGCGATCGACGGAGCCCAGAAGATCACCGGAGGAGTGGTGCCTTCCTTGGTGTACAGAATCCGCTGACCCTCGTACGTGCGGCCGAAGCTGACTTCCGGCCAGCCGTAGTTCCCGCCCGGCTTGATCACGTTTACTTCGTCGCCGCCGGCGGGACCGTTCTCGTTATTCCACAGATCGCCCGTGGTCGGGTTGAACGCCAGGCCCAGCGAGTTACGATGGCCCATGGAGTAAATTTCCGGACGGAAGCCCGCCTTACCCGCGAACGGATTGCCGGGGGCCGGCTTGCCTTCGTCGGTCAAACGCAGGATCTTGCCTCGCAGGCTGGTGCCTTCCTGAGCCGTCGGGCCATTCGAGGCGCCCGTGGTCATGTACAGCATGCCGTCCTTGCCCCACGCCAGGCGCGAGCCAGAACCGCCGTCACCCGCCCACGAATCGCACTCCAGCAGTTCCTTCACGTCCACCAGGGCCTTGCCCTCCAGGCGTCCGCGAGCCAGTGTCGTTGCCACCACCGGACCCTCTTCTTTGAGGTTCTTGGTGTAGGTCAGGTAGACGTAGTGGTTCTGCGCGAAGTTCGGATGCGGCAGAACTTCCATCAGACCGGACAAACGCACGGCATGCACCTTGGGGACGCCCGAGATGGGAGTCGGGTCCAGCACGCCGTCATGGATCAAGCGCACTCGGCCGGGGCGTTCCGTCACCAGCATGTCGCCATTCGGCAACCACGCCACGCTCCACGGATGATTCAAGCCGGACGCCACGACCGTGGTCTTAATGCGCGTCGGACCGGCCTTCGCCTTGGCCTTCTCTTTCTCCTTGGCTTGCGGCTGAGCCTGCAGGCTCTCCACCGGGCCGGTCATCACGAACGTCAAAGCCGCGGCAGCCAGGGCCAGCGGCAGGAACTTGAAACTCGACGAAATCTTCATGGTGAACCTTTCCTGCCTACGCCTTGAGGAAGTTCAAAATTTCTTCCTGCGTTTCCTTCGGGTTGCCTTCCTGCAGCGAGTGTCCGCCCTGCAGCGCTTTGCCGGTGACCTTCGTGCCTTCTTCTTTCCAGATGCCGAGCACGTCGTACAGACGGCCCATGGCGCCACCCGGAGGCGCAGCCCACAGCACGTGCAGCGGGACCTGTACTTTCACGCCCTTCTTCTTGTCTTCCTCATCCAGCTTCAAGTCGTACGACGCCGACGCGCGGTAATCCTCGCACATGCCGTGCACTGAGCCCGGATTCAGCATGCAGCGGTTGAACTCATCGGCCAGTCCGGTCAGCGTTCCCGACTGCGCCTGCTGCACATACTGCTGGATCAGTTCGTTCTCCGGCGCGGGTGACGGGCGGAGATAGTTGAACCAATGGAAGTACGCCTGCACGAAATCGATCGTCACGTGCTGGTAGAGATACAGCGCCGGAACGATGTCGATCACGAGGATCTTCGTCACCTTGTCGGCATGATCCCGAACCATGCGGTGCGCCACGCGCCCACCGCGATCGTGGCCGACGACGGCGAACTTGTCATAGCCGAAGTGCTTCATCACATCCACGCCGTCCTGCGCCATCGGACGCTTGGACATGCTGCTGTGATCCGGCAGATCGGCCGGTTTGAAGGAATCGCCATAGCCGCGATGATCCGTCATGATCATCGTGTAATGCTTCGAAATTTCGGGTGCCACCAAGTGCCAGGTGCACAAGGACTGCGGAGCGCCATGCATGAAGAGCACCGGGGGGCCGGACCCGCCGACGACACAGTTGATCTCTCCGGCAGTGGTCTTCACACGCTCATTCTTGAAGCCGGCTGGGAACAGCTTGGACCAGGCGGGATCACGCTTGGGCAATTGCGGAATCTCCATGATTCCAGGCGCCGCGCCCTTGCCCTTTCCCTTGGCCTGCCCGGCTCCTCCGGGGGCCTGGGCTCCCAGTTCTGTGCTTAATAACGCTGATGCGCCCGCCGCGAGCGCCGCGCCTTGCAGAATTCTGCGTCGTGTCTGATCTGCCACTGGAGTTCTCCTCTAAGGAATTGGTCCCAGTCATTGTATCCCAGCATGCAAGAGAGTAGAATGCCGATGCCATGCGCCCAATTCTCCTCCTCCTGTTGTTTGCCGCGCTACTGCCGGGACAGTGGAAAAAGCTGCCGCCCGCCCCCAATCTGAAGGCCACCCCTGGCAAGACCGCCGACGGCAAACCCGACCTCTCGGGCATCTGGACCCAAGACAACACCCGGGCGTTCCTGGATCTGACCAGTGACATGAAACCTGCGGACGTGCCGTATCGGCCCGCAGCCAAGGCTTTGGTGGATGCGCGCCGTGACGGAACCAAAGACGAACCTGACGCCAACTGCCTGCCGCAAGGAGTCCCGAAGATCAACAACGCGCCCGCTCCCTTCAAGATCGTGCAGACTCCGAACCTGATTGTGGTGGTTCATGAAGCCTTCAACCTGTGGCGCCAGATTCATCTGGACGGTCGGGAACTAGTCGACGATCCGAATCCCACGTGGCTCGGCTGGTCCAAAGGCCGCTGGGAGGGCGATACGTTGGTGGTCGACACTCGCGGGTTCAACGGAAAAGCGTGGCTCGATCACGCCGGCAACCCTGCCAGCGACGCGCTGCATGTCACCGAAAGGTTCCGTCGCACGTCGATCGGCAAGCTGGAACTGGAGATCACTATCGACGATCCAAAGATGTACACCCGCCCCTGGATGGCGAAGACTTCGTTCCATCTGCTGCCGGACACCGAAGTGATGGAATTCATCTGCCTGGAAAACGAAAAAGACCAGAAGCACATGGCGAACTGATATGCGATTTCTCTTTTGGATAGCGCTGCTTCTGCCCGTCAGCGGGCAGTGGTTGAAGTACCCGACGGCGGGAATCCCTCGGAACGCCGACGGGACCCCAAATCTCAACGCTCCTGCTCCGAAGACCGCTGACGGCAAGCCCGATCTGTCTGGAATCTGGCGCCAGCCGAACGGCGTGAAGTACACCATCAACGAAGCCGCCGATCTGAAGCCCGAAGACGTTCAGATGCTGCCCGCTGCAGCGGCCGAGTACAAGCGCCGCCAAGACACACTCTCGAAAGACGATCCTGTCGGGCACTGCAACTTGCCCGGCGTGCCGCAAGTAAACGTGGTCCCTTACCCGTACAAGATTCTCCAGAACCAAACGCAGATCACGTTTTTATATGAAGCCATCCGCGGCTTTCGCGAGATCTTCATTGACGGCCGTAAGTTCCCGGAAGACATGCAGCCCACCTGGCTTGGTTACTCGATCGGACATTGGGACGGCGATACGCTGGTCGTGGAGACGGCCGGGCAGAACGACAAATCCTGGATCGACACCGGCGGCCATCCCCACACGGAACAGCTCCGTGTCACGGAGCGCTTCCATCGCCGCAACTTCGGCACCATCGATCTGGAGGTCACCATCGACGATCCCGGTGCCTACGCCAAACCCTGGACCGTTCGCTACCCGCTGACCTACCTGCCGGACACAGAGCTGATCGAGTATCTGTGCACCGAAAACAACAAGGACGTCGAACACCTCGTCGGTAAATGAGGTCGCCAAATAACGGATAATCTTCGGAAGAGGATCTTCGCTTGAAACTACGAACCACTCTGCTGGTGGGCGGACTCGCTGCACTGACGCTGATTGCCACCATGACGGCGCAACAGGCGGCGAAGCCCCTGAACGTCGACGCCAATGTTCTGAAGGCAGCCAATTCTCCCACCGATCCGAACGCTGGCCTCTGGTTGAGTTACGGTAGGTCCCCTAACGAGCAACGCTACAGCCCGCTGAATCAGATCAACACGGCCAACGTGAACCGCTTGGGCCTCTCCTGGACTTATGAGCTCGGCGCGGGCGGCGGCGATCAGGAAGCCACGCCGCTGTTTTGGAACAATACGCTGTACTACATCACCAACTGGAGCGTGGTGCACGCCATCGATGCCAAGACTGGCAAGATGCTGTGGAAGTGGGATCCCGAAATCAACCAGCAGACTCGCCTGAAGATGTGCTGCGGCATCGTGAATCGCGGCATCGCGATCGCGGAAGGCAAGATCTTCCTGCCGGCCAACGACGGCCGCATGTTCGCTCTGGATGCCCTGACCGGCAAGCCGCTCTGGGAAGCGCGCGTCGCGTATCCGGCCGACTGGTATTCGATCACCATGGCTCCGCGCGTGGCCGGCAACAAGGTCATGATCGGTGTCGCGGGCGGCGACCATCCCACCCGCGGTTTCGTCGACGCTTATGACATCGCGACCGGCAAGCGCGCGTGGCGCTTCTGGACGGTCCCGGGCGATCCGAAGCTGGGCTTCGAAAACAAAGCCATGGAAGCGGCGGCCAAGACCTGGGGCGGCGAATTCTGGAAGGGCGGTGGCGGTGGCGCGGTGTGGGACGGCATGGCGTATGATCCCGAAGCCAACCTCATCTACGTCGGCACCGGCAACGCCGAACCGTGGGTGGAAAAGTTCCGTGGCGCGCAGGGTGTCGACAATCTCTACACTTGCTCTATCCTGGCGATCGATGTGACCACCGGCCAGCTCAAGTGGCACTATCAGGTGGTCCCCAACGACAACTGGGATTACGACGCGGTCGCGGGCTTGATGCTCGCTGACCTGAACATCAAGGGCCGCACGCGCAAGGTGATCATGCAGGCGCCGAAGAGCGGCTTCTTCTACGTGCTGGATCGCGTTACGGGCGAGCTGCTTTCGGCCGAACCGTTCACCAAGGTGAACTGGGCCAAGGGCATTGACCTCAAGACCGGTCGCCCGATCATGAACAAGGAAGCGTTCTACGGTAAAGATCCCGTCACGCTGTGGCCCACCGCCGGTGGAGCGCACAACTGGTCGCCCATGTCGTTCCATCCGGGCACTGGCTTCGTCTATATCCCCACAACCTACGGCACTTGGACGTTCGTTGCCGGCGATGAAGTGGTTGCCGCGCAGACCGGCCATACGGGCCTCGGTCGTGTGACTGGCAACATCCCTTCGACGCTGCCGTCGATCGGTCCTGAGCCGATGGAAGGTCAGCGTGGAGTGCTGGAAGCGTGGGATCCCGTGAACCAGAAGATGGCGTGGCGTGTCGCCGGCGGCGGTGGCCGTTATGGCGGCACGGTCGCGACCGCAGGCAACCTCGTGTTCCAAGTGATCAACGACGGCAAGCTCATGGCCTACAGTGCCGACAAAGGTGAGAAGCTGCTGGAGCTCGCCGTGTCGCGCACCAGCGTCAGCCCTCCGATCACATACATGATGGACGGCAAGCAGTACATCGCCTTCGCCGGTGGCGCGGGTCGCAACCCGAACATCGAAGGACCGAACGATGCGAAGATTCCGAATCCTCCGCTACTGTTCGTGTTCGAACTCGATGGAAAGGGTGTGATGCCCCCGGCTCCGCTGCCTCAGGCGCCTCCCGCAACTCCGGCGAAACCGGCGGCTCCTGCAAAACCTGCCGAGGAACTGCATAACTAAAACTCAGCCCGCAAGCTGACCACAACGGACGGGAGAGATCCCGTCCGTTTTTTTGTGTAGACTCGTCCAGAAGGAGTTCACCCCTTGACGACGTTCGGGAACCTCGCTGTTCTCTCTCTCCTCGCGCTCACCGCGCAAGCTCAGACCAAGCCCGTGAACGTGGACACGCGCGTTCTGCGGAACGCTG
>CANIIC010000164.1 GCA_947467395.1 Bryobacterales bacterium | reverse complement strand
CGTCTTCGATACGGCCGAGCAGCATAAGGTGCGGATCCGCGTCATCGCCCGCGGCATCCCGCATCCGTTCGCGCGGGAGTCTCACTGTGGTTCGAGCGGGCGGCAGCGCAGGCTTGGTCGACCTCGTGGCCGACCCTCAGTTCGCCTCGAACAAGCGACTCTACTTCACCTACAGCAGGCCTGGCGCGAAAGACGGTGAGTCGCAGACGACGCTGGCTCGCGCCACCTGGGATGGAACCAGCTCGGCTGGCGTTCGGCAGGGACGGCATTATCAATATGAGCACGGGTGCGCCGTTCGATGACAACGCGCAGTCGCCCGGGAGCCTCTACGGCAAGGTGTTGCGCGTCACGGATGGATGGCAAGGCTCCGGCGGACAATCCGTTCGTGGGCAAGCCCGGCCGGACGGCTACTTGTACCTGTACCTGATCACGGATGAAGAGGACGGGCTGGTGCTGAAGGTTGAGCCGGCGAAGTAGCTCCAGGTCGGCCCTAGCACAAACAAGACATAATATACGTTATCAGAAGTTATAGGTGAAGCCGGGTTCGCACCTGCCGAGGCATCTGATTCACGGTCACCTGCAAAACTTCCAGCCCTGCGGCTAGGCCGGCGGTAATCCCGGCTTCCGAATCCTCGATCACCAGCGGAGTCCGGACACCCAGGCGCTCGACGGCGAGTAAGTACAGGTCTGGTGCCGGCTTCAAGCGTTGGGCGTCATCTCCGCAGATAACCGTCTCAAAGCATGTGACTAATCCGGCGCGTTCGAGCGGTGGGCGAACCTCACTGTGATAGCTCGACGAGACGACCGCCATCCGGAACTTGCGCGACAGTTCGTGCAGTAGCTCGATGGTTTCAGGCAGGAACGGCGGGTTATGTTCCAGGGCCAGGCGGAATTGTTCGCGCTTGCGGGCTACCACGTGTTCGGCGTCCGGAAGTTGCAGCCGCTCGGCGACCATGGCGTCCGCGATGCCGATGCATTGCTTCACATATTCATCCCAAGTGAATTGGATCTCAAAGGGTCGCAAGACGGCGTTCCAGGCCGAGTGGTGCGCGCGCTCGGTATCGGCCAGAACGCCGTCGAAGTCGAACAGCAGGGAATCGGGAGTTCCCTTCCCGGGTCCGCTCATTTCACGAACTGCAGACTGGTGACGACGGCGTCGAAGGCCGGCTGGGCGCCTGCCCATTCAGATTGGGGCGCGATGAAGACCGTGTAGAACAGGCCTTCGGGGCGCGCGATGGTCAGGATCATGTCGGTTTCCTGCTGGCCCTGATAGGGCGAGGCGGATTGGAACGGACTCAGTAGCGCGTCCAGGCCGCCGACCTTTACGGCTCGGGCGTTGCCGGTCTGGCGCATGCCGGGGTTCGCTCCGGCCATCTGTTGGAGCAAGGCCGCCGTGTCGCGCTGGAGGTTCGGCTTGCCGTCCTGCGGCACGTAATAGGAGGTCATGAAGCCGTAGCCGATCTGGACGTTGCCTTTGGCGTCCTGCACCAGTGTGGCACGCGGGGCGACGGTGACTGAGGAGGCGTTGGCGTCACCGAAGACTTCCCAGTTGGTCGGGTAGTTGAAGGCGTAGGCGGCACCCTTGTGCTGCTTGAATTGGCCCGACGGCCGGGTCTGCGCGGTGGGCGTAGTGCCACCACCCGCCGGGGCTGCTGCGGTCGACGCTGCGGGAGCGGGCTTGGGCGGCGGCGGGAGCTTGGCGATGATCGCCTTGGCTTTGGTCAGTTCCTGCGGATCGAGTTCGGAATACTTGATCTTGGGCAGGAACTTGTTCTGGTCGGCGACGTATTTGGTGCGGTTGCCCGGCGTCGGATGGTCCGACAGGAAGTTTGCCAGCTTGCTGTCGTCGCGCTTGCCGCCTTCGTTCAGTTTGTCGAAGAAGATGGCCATGGCATTGGGGTCATAGCCCGCGTCGTTCATCATCTGCGCGCCGTTGAGGTCAGCCTCTTTTTCGGCGTCGCGCGAGAAGCGTAACAATACGGAGCCCGCACCGAGACTCACGCCAAGTTGTCCTAGCGTGCCGAGCATGCCGCCTTTGGTGCCCAAGGCTTGGCCGGCCAGCATCGCGGGGAGTTGAATGAGGTTTGCCTTGGAGACGTTCGAAGTCCCGTGCCGCAGCGACACGTGCGACATCTCATGCGCCAGAACACCGGCTAATTGCGATTCATTTTCCACTGAGGCGATCAAGCCCGTGTGGATGAACATGGGGCCGCCGGGGAGCGCGAAGGCGTTAATGGTCGGGTCGTTCAAGACTTCGAAAGTGTACGGAAATCCGCCGGCGCGTTTCGATTTCGCCAAGCGCTGGCCAATGCGGTCCATATACGCGACCAGTTCTTTGTTGTCCACGATGGGCATGGTCTTGCGAACTTCGTCCGCCGACTCTTTGCCCAGTTGCACGTCCTGATCCTTGGAAAATAGGTTCAAGCGGGAAGGTTTGTACTCCTTCACTTGTGCTGTCAACGTCCCGATGGCGAGCGCCAGTAGTACAACAAGCCTCATCGTTATGTCTCCCTCACATGTAAGATTCTTGCACGGAAATCCCGTTACTCGCCAGATAACAAGAGACTATCGCGGTACAATTGTTCATGCTCAAGGCAACCGAGAAGATCTGGCACAACGGGAAGTTGATTAATTGGAGCGACGCCAAGATCCACGTACTAGCGCACGTGCTGCACTACGGTAGCTCGGTCTTCGAAGGCATTCGTTGCTACGCCACTCCAGCCGGTCCTGCAATTTTCCGCGGGCCGGAACACATGCGCCGACTCCTCGATTCCGCGAAGATCTACCGTATGGCCGTGCCCTACAACGTGGATCAGCTGCTAGCGGGGATGCATGAACTGGTCGCGACGAACAAGATGGAGAGCTGCTACATCCGTCCGTTCGCTTTCCGCGGCTACGGCGATCTGGGCGTGATGCCCACCAAGGACACGCCGATTGAAACGTTCATGGCGTGCTGGGAATGGGGCAAGTACCTGGGCCCGGAAGCTCTGGAAGAAGGCGTGGACGTGTGTGTGTCCAGCTGGACGCGCATTGCTCCGAACACGCTGCCCGCGCTTAGTAAGGCTGCGGCGAACTACATGAACTCGCAGCTGATCCGCATGGAAGCGAACGCCAACGGTTACGCCGAAGGCATCGCCCTCGATGCGTCGGGCTACGTGAGTGAAGGTTCCGGCGAAAATATCTTCGTGATCCGCGACGGCAAGATTGTCACGCCGCCGCTGGGCGCGAGTGTGCTGCCGGGCATCACGCGCGATTCCGTGCTCACGCTGGCTCGTGAGATGGGGATCCCTGTGGTGGAAGCTCTGGTGCCGCGCGAGATGCTGTACATCGCCGACGAAGTGTTCTTCACGGGTACGGCTGCTGAAGTTTCGCCGATCCGCTCGATCGACAAGATCACGATTGGCGCAGGCCGTCGGGGTCCGATCACGGAGAAGCTCCAGACTGCGTTCTTCGATATCGTCGAAGGCCGCGTGAAGGATACGCACGGCTGGCTGGTGCCGGTGAAGAAGTAGAAGTCAGAAGACAGAAGTCAGAATCTGGGAGGGAGCGGGAAACCGCTCCTTCTTCTGTTTGTGGTAATGCTGAGAAAGAAGGCGGGATGGTGGAGTGTTCACGCAGGAACCAACCCCGTGGCCACCTCCCCCGAGACTGACACACTTGATCGAATTCCTGCGCGAAACTCTAGACTTTGTTGTACCAAGGTCCGTTGCCGAAGCAAAGCGAAATCGACCATTTCCACGCAACTATATCTGCCTTAGAATCAGTGCGTGCGAGACCCCCTTTTGTGGGTAAGCTGTGTATAAAACATGATGCTTGAAAAATGTGCCGATGGGTCGTGGAAAGTACCGGGATTCATAGACCTACAGGTGAACGGGTTTGCGGGTGCGGATTACAACTCCGCCAACACAACGCTAGAATCTATCGCTAAGTCCTTGCGAATCATGTTCTCCACGGGCGTCACGCAAATGCTGGCGACGGTGATCACCGGGGCCCCTGCGGACATGCTGGGCGCATTGCGCAACCTAACCCGTGCGCAGCGGGAATTGCCGGAGGGGCGCGCCATCGCGGGGTTTCATGTCGAAGGGCCGCACATCTCGTCCGAGGATGGGCCGCGCGGCGCCCATCCGGTGCGCTGGGTGCGCAAGCCGGATCTCGAGGAATACCGCCGCTGGCAGGACGTGACCGAGGGCCAGGTCAAACTGGTAACGCTCGCTCCGGAGTGGCCAGAGGCTCCTGCTTACACTGAGGCCCTGGTGCGCGACGGGGTGACGGTCAGCATCGGCCATACCGGTGCGACGCGAGAGCAGATCGGGGCCGCTGTCGACGCGGGTGCGCGACTATCGACGCATCTGGGCAATGGGGCGCACAAGACGCTGCCTCGCCACCCGAACTATTTGTGGGAGCAACTGGCCGCGGATCGGCTGAATGCGAGCTTCATCGTGGATGGGCTGCATCTGTCGGAGACCTTCCTGCGTGTGGCGTTGCGAGCGAAGACCGTGGCTCGGAGCGTATTGGTGACAGATGCGGTGGCTCCGGCGATGTGTGCTCCAGGCGACTACATGTTGGGCGAGGTCCAAGTGGAGTTGAAGCCCGATCAGCGTGTCGTGTTGCGTGGAGGGGATCGCTTGGCCGGGTCGAGCTTGCGCATGGATCATGCGATCGCGAACGTGATCCGCATGACCGGGGTGAGTCTCGAAGATGCGGTGACGATGGCGACGGAGAACCCCGGCCGGTTGTGCGGCATCCAATCGAACGGCACGACGCGGTTTCGCTTCGAAGGTGGTCAGATCCAGGTTTTCGAGACGATCCTGGATGGGGCAGTGGTGTATCGCGCATGAGACTCTCCGATCGTTGTTATGCGGTCACTGGCCTGGCCTACAAGTTCCCTTCCGTTTTGAATGCGGGCTTCATCGTGGGCGATCGCGAGACGTTGATCGTCGATACCGGCGCCAACGCCATGGCTGCGGCGACCATCCACGGTTACGCGACGCCCGTGCGCGAGTCGAATGCGCTGCGCGTGATCAACACAGAGAAACACTTCGATCATATTGGCGGCAATGGTTTCTTCCGAGAACTGGAGGTCCCGATTTATGGGCATTCGGGGATCCAGCGCACGCCAGCCGAGTTCCTGGAAGAGCGTGCGACATTTCATCCAGCGTTTCACTACGCGACGATGCCCGTGAATCCCGAGCACGGGTTCGTAGACGAGTTCTCGTTTGACTTGGGCGGCTGTAACGTCGAAGTGTTGCTAACACCCGGACACACCGACACGAACGTCAGCGTATGGGTGCCCGAAGATCGAGTGCTGTACGTCGGCGACTGCCTGACGAATCAATTCGCGCCGAATCTGGACGCCGCCGATGGACTGTCGAGTTGGCAGGAATGGCTGAAGTCGCTCGATCGTATTGAGGTTCTCCAGCCGGAGGTCGTCGTCTGCGGACACGGCCCCGTGGAGTTCGGGGCCGATGTCCTGACGTTGATGGATCGTGTGCGAAAGGTGCTGCTTCAGCGCGTGACGGCTGCTTTGGCGATCACCACGGCCGAGCCCGAAGACATCGACTCGTAGTAGCCGACCATCCGCTTCGGCTCCATTGCATCGAACTTCTTCAGGTTCTCCGCCCAGCGGAAAGAGATCGGCTGGAAGTACAGTTCCGTCTCAATCGCGAACGGACCCTGCGCATTGCCGACCGCGATCGAATAATTCACGCGATCGCCACCGCCGTTGAAGTTGCCGTCCTGGGCCGCAGTGCCCTTGACGCCGATTTCGTCGTCCGTGTTGGCCTTGTTGAAGCCCTTGGGCAACATGCGGTTGTCCTTCTCATAGCGGACGGCATTAAGCAGACCGGTGGTCACCTTGCCGTTCATGTCCACCATGATGCCTTCGTAGATCTGTACCTGATCCTGCGAGGTGATCTGCGTGTAATGCGGCTCATACTTCAGCGCGTCGATGTCGTTATCGTTGCCGCGAATCATGCCGCTGGGCTCGATTGCGCCGGATTCGAAGACGGTGGCGCCGTTGCGATCGCGCACCGTCACATGCAGCCAGCTGCGGCGTGACGGGTAGGCGGTCGGGAACTTGTGGCCGCTCATGTTCTCGATGGCGACTTCAGCTTCGAGCCGTCCGTTGCGCAGTTCGGCACTGGCGATCGAAACCTTCGCGGTTTCATCCTGCAAGTGCTTCACCGTGCGGGTCGCGGCCGCTTCCATCTCAGGCGAGTAGGCCGGCACTTCCATCTGTACGCGATACTTTGCGAGGACGCGCTGCATGAAGAAGTTGCCACCGACGAAGGTATGCTTGGCCAGTTGCTCGCGCGGCGCACCCAGAACGCGCGTGATCGCGGTGTCCTTGACCGACGGCATGTGGCAGTTCTGGCAGCTCTTCGATTCCTTGTAATCGCTGTGCAGCCATTCCTGGTACGGCATCTGTTCCGGTAAGGAACCGACCACCTTGCCATCGGGACCCAGCGCTTGCGTGATCAGGGTGTGGCACGAAGCACAGAGTTCGGACTTGCGGATGTGCTCACTTTCGGTCGGCTTCCAGCCACCATCCGACGTACGCATGACGGTCGTGTGGCCATCATCGATCTTGTACGGACCGTAAACGGCCTTCTGTCCGAGTGGCTTCGACGTATCGATCTTGAACTGTCCAACCAGTTGTTCACGCGAACCCAACCCCTCAGGCGAGATCTGATGGCACAGGGCGCACGACACACCATCGGCAGCGAGCTTGTCTTCGTAGCGGTCGCCTACAGGAGGCATGTGTTCAAAAGCGGTGCCTTCCCTGCCCTCGGTACGCGCCTGGTAATTCATCATCGGCATGTGGCAAATGGTGCACTCATGCTCGATCGCCTTCTGCGATTCCGGGTGCTCGATGGATTCGCGGCGGACTCCCGCCATCCAGTACGGATCGCGACCTGCGTTGGCCATCATACTGGTGCTCCAGCTGAGGCCGATGGAGACGTCTTCGCCTCCCGCCGTGTACAGGTTGTTGTGGCACGCAAAGCAGCGGTCCGAGGTCTGAAAGTGCTGCTCAGGCTGTTTCTTCGCGTTGAGCATCGTAACGCCCAGGCCCACTAGGCCGGCGAACACGGCGGAGCTGATCCAAATCTTCCGTGTCATCGTGATTTCCATCCTTCAAAGAAGCCGCCGTCAAAGTGATCCCACAGCCAGTAAAAGGAGAACTGCTGCGAATTCACAGGGTTGATGATAATGCCAGGGTTGGGTGGTCCTTTTATGACGGGAATGTTGTAGCCAATGCCCAAGCGCATGTGTTGCCGTTGGCTGACCGTGATCTGCGCCTGCGGGACGATGGAAAGCGTCCAATTTTGACGTGACGCAAAATTCCGCGTGGTGATGAACTCACTTGCGAACGAGATCGCCCGTCCGAAGCCGCGATCTGCCAGAAATGTTCGACCGAACGTGGTTCGCGCGTACGCCTGAATGGGGTCGTCATGCCGCTTGAACGGGCCCTCGGCGCCTACTTGTTGAAGGAAGTAGAAGCGCTTCGGCAGAATCTGCGTGTAGGTCAGGAATTGTTCCAGTTCCCACGCGCCGGTACCGCCGACGTTATGATTGCCGGTTGGCACAAGGATCTCCGAACCCCAACCGATCAAGGACTTCGTTCTGTTGTTCACCAGGATCGACCGCTTGTACTCGACGGTGGTGTCACCCATGGCGCCTTGCCAGAGGCCCTGCGGTTGCCCAGGCGTAGGCTGCTTCAGGAAATTGCCACGGAACCGGAACTCCATGTTCGTGATGGCGCCAAAGCGCTTCTCCAGGATGTAGTTTGCCGTGTACCCCGCACCCCCGCTCAGGTTCACCTGATTCATGAACACTTGCTCGTCTTCGGGGAACGCCTTTTCCGTGTACATGGGGCGCGGCACGTTGAAATCGCCGGAAGGCCACTTCTGCTTTTCTTCGTCGCAGAAGGTGCGCACGTACTTGATCACTCGCTGGATTTCTTCATCGGTTAACGCCGGGTTTTCCTTCGGCCCGAAGGACGGCATGATCGTCGAGAACGCGCGAGCGGTGCCGCCCCGGTGAATGACAGCGGACCACTGTTGGTCCGATTCACGCGAGGACCCACTGCAATCGGTGAAGTCCGGGAACGTCGCCGGGGGCTCAAAGCCCAGAATGTGCTGCGCCTGGCCCTTTCCGTCGGGTCCGTGACAGCCCGCGCACGTGGCTTGGAAAATCTCCTCGCCCGTCTCCAGTTTGAGATCTTTGGCAGTTTGCCCGATGCCCAGTGGCGCTAGCGCAAACGCGAACAATATGGCCCAGCTATGTTTTCCCCACATGGAAGTCTTCTATTATAAGAAAAACGTTGATTGTGAGGTTAACGTTTACAGGAAAGTCAGTTGCAACTAGTCGATTAAGCCGTTGCGGACGGCGAATCGCACTAATTCGCCGGAGGAATGGAGATTCAGCTTCTCCATGATCTTGCCGCGATGCGCTTCCACGGTGTACACACTCAGCTTCAGGGCCGTTGCGATGTCCTTGTTCGTTTTGCCTTCGGCGATCCATTGCAGCACTTCGCGCTCGCGGCTG
>CANIIC010000163.1 GCA_947467395.1 Bryobacterales bacterium | reverse complement strand
GTGGTGCGTGAGGAGTTCGGCCGGAAGGTCAAGCGCAGCGAAGACACTAGATCCGCAACCGCCATCGGACTCGCAATACAGGCCGATGCCACCACCGGTTACATGTTGCGCGAAGTCTTCACCCGCAACTTTGGAGTTTGGCGCGAGAAGAACTCCGGCCGCACTTTGTACTTCGATGCGATTTTCCCGGCAGGCACCCGATTGCCGGCTCCAGACGAACAGCCTCTGCGCGTTCGCCGCGTATATTCACCGGTACACAACGTAGGCCATTTCCGGTTCCTGGAAGCCAGCGCCATCAACGCCGACGGCCAGCCCGACGGCGACATCACGCTTTGGGATGACATCCTCTTCCCGTTCGCTCCGTTTCTCAAAGACAGCGAACAACTTGAAACGGTCTACGTCGCGTATTCCGACGCAGCCTCGATGCAGGATATCGAAGAGTCGTACGAGTGTGATTCGACCGGTGCGGTCACGGTGACGATTCGGAGTCTGACGGCCGGCTATGAACGCGTCTACAAACTTGGGCGATGGAGCGACAAAGCTTCGGTGCTGAAACCAGGGAAGAAGCGTTCGAAAAAAGCGGCTTCTTAGAAACGTACGGGACTCAAACGTCCTTCGACTTCCGTTCGGTGCGCCTCGAGCCAAGGCGGCAGGCACAAGCGTTGTCCAAGGGCCTCGGCGGATTCATCGATCGTGAAACCCGGCGCGTCGGTCGCGAGCTCGAACAGTACGTTGCCAGTACCGCGGAAGTAGATCGAATGGAAGTAGGTTCGGTCCTTCACCGGCGTAACACGCAACCCAGCAGCTACCAAGCGTTCCCGCCACGCGAGCAGGTTGTCTTCGGTGCCCGCACGGAACGCCACGTGGTGAAGCACCCCTGCGGCCATCTTGCCGGGTTCAGCTGTAGGATCGTGGAGGAGATCTACAAATTGATCGGCACCAATTTGGAATCGTGATCGATTCCCTTCCTTACCCACAGCATCCAGCGACATTGTCTCCGCCAGAAACGTCTCCGCAGCGCCGAGCTCCGGGACGCACAAACTCACCGAATGCAGGCGATGAGCGCGCGCGTGCGGCACCTGCACGAAATCCAGTTCGATGCCATCGGGATCGAGGATTGTCTGGACAGGTTGTCCGAAGCGCTGCGACGTCGCCACCACTTGCGCAGTCTCGAATGCGACCGCAACTGCCTGGCCTGTTCCCTTACGCGCCTTGCGGACATGCCCCCACGGGAAAAACGTTAGAACACTTCCGGGGGATCCAGCGGGATCGGAGTAATAGAAATGGTGCGCAGCTGGATCGTCATAGTTGACCGTGCGCTTCACTAGACACATGCCGCGCGGGCCGGTGTAGTAGTCCAGATTCTGTTGAGCATCCCCGGCCAACGCCGTGACGTGGTGCAATCCCAGCAGGTTCACGAACGGGCAAGCTCCATGCGGCGGGCCCACTGCAGAAAACGGAAGAGTTCCCCTTTGTGTTCCCACACGAAGGCCCGGAACTGCGCGGGCGTGATCTCATCCGCGTGCAGACCCCAGTAGGTTTCAATGCGCCACCGCAGGTAAGGACTATTCCACGGCTGTAAGCGGTGTCCCGCAGCCGATCTCCACAGGAAACCGATCATTTCTTCGGTGCGATCTCCGCGGGTTTTACCGGCGCAACAGGAGGCTTCGCCGCAGGGACCGTCGTGCCGGCATAGTAGCCTGCGCGATGACGAACCGTGGCGCCACGGACACCCTTTACGTCCACTTTCAAGCGGCGATAGGATCCGTCCATGGGACCGGCCGGGTTGAACGCCAGAATGTACTGATTCCGGATCTCATGGGCGATACGCGGAGTGATCTTCTCCACTTCTTCAAGATCCTTCGGGTAGTACGCGAAGCCGCCCGAGGTCTCCGCAAGATTATCGAGGGCGCGCTTCGCCTTGCGGGCCTCACTCTTTTCTTCTTCGCTGAGCAGCCCGATCGAGTAGATCAAGACCTCACTGTCACGGACCGTGCGGAGCAGGTCTTCCAGGGAAACCTTCGCGCTGGAGTTGTCGTTACCGTCGGTCACCATCACGACCACCTTCTTGTCGCGTTTACCTTCGGCCTTCACGTAATCCACAGTGGCGCTGAGAGCGTCGCGCATGGCGGTGCCACCATGGTTGTCGATGCGCTCCATGGCGTCTTCCAGCTTCTTCAAATCATTGGTGAACGGCTGGTCTTTGTAGTACAGATCGTTGAAATTGACGAAGCAGATCTCGTCATCCGGATTGGAGGCACGGACCAACGCCAGCGCGGCGGCCACCACGCGCGAGTGCTTGTCCTTCATGCTGCCGCTGCTATCGATGACGATGCACATGGAAACGGGCACATCTTCGCGTTTGAACAGCTTCAACTGCTGTTCCACGCCGTTTTCCAAGACGTGAAAATTGGATTGGACTATATCCGGAATCATCCGGCCCTCGCGATCCAACACGCTCACGTAAACCGTGACCTCGCGCGTATCGGCCGTAAACACAGGTGGTTCTTCCGGCTGGGGAGGGGCTGGAGGCGGCGGCGGAAATTGCTGGGCGAACAGCGCGGTCCCCAGCAGTACGGGCAAGAATAATTTACTGCGCAGGCGCATAGTATCCAGCCCGGGCTCGGCTCTTCAATCTCGGCAATTTGTCCACTTTCACCAACTTCACTTCCACCTTACGATATTTTCCGTCGCGAGCGTCATTCTTTGGCCGGTAACCCAGCACGTATTCGTTGCGCAACTCTAGCCCGATCTTCTCGGCGACGTCCGGCAGCTCACCGAGATTCTGAATGGCGAAGTGCCGACCGCCGGTCTGTTCTGTCAATTCGTTCAGCAACCCAGGGCCCATTCGTTCTTCCACCGTCCCGCCCATACCCTGATAGGGCTCAAAAATCCCGATCGCGTAGATCTGGACGTCGGCTTCTCGAACCGCGCTCTTTACCTCGGATTCCGTGTAGCGGCTGGAGTTGTCGCCGCCATCGGAGATAATCAGGATCGCCTTACGTGGGTTCTTGGCGCGCTTCATTTCGTTCATCGCCATGTAAACACCGTCCAGCAGAGCCGTGGCGCCTTTGCTCTGGACGAATGCAAGGTGATTCTGAATCTCTTCCGTGTCCGCGGTAAACGGTACCGAAAGCGCAGGACGATCATTGAACTGCACCAGGAAAAACTCGTCTTCCGGATTCGCCGTGCGCAGGAACTGGGCAACCGCCTGTCGTGATTTGGACAACTTGGAGCCCATACTGCCGCTGGCGTCAAATACGACCCCCACCGAAAGCGGAGCGTCCTCGCTGGTGAATGACGTGAATTCCTGGCGAACCTTGTCCTCAAACAGCTCAAAGTTCGTCACTTCCAGGCCGGTCACCAACTTGCCGGACTGCTGCAGCGTCACCGATACAGGGATTCGGACCTCGGTATAGTCCAAGCGGAGGTCGGCGCGACGGTCCAGGATGGTTTCGGCATCGTCGCCGGTCGGGGTCTTCGCGCGCGGTGCGATCGTGGCTCCGGCCTGCCCCGCAGACGTACTGGGAGACACGCCGGCCACACTGGCTTTCTTTTCCTGAGCCCAAGCCGGCCCCAGGATGGAAAATGCCGCCAAACTGACTACCGCAACGAACCGCTGCAACGTCATGTGGAGGGCCCCGCTCGCCCTAGGACCAGTATATCGTCTGCTTCCGGGAATCATAGGAGCCCTCTCACTTTTTGGATTCCCGGACCTTGGCCGCGGCCTTAGAATTATGCTACCTTCGAGTGTGCCGCACCGCATTCTTGGCGTAATCCCCGCCAGGTACGCCTCTTCCCGCTTCCCCGGCAAAGCCCTTGTCTCCATCGCTGGTAAGACCATGCTGCAACACGTGTGGGAACGCGCCTCGGAAGCCCGCTACCTGACCAGCGTCGTCATCGCGACCGATGATGACCGAATTCGCGACGCCGCCCGCGGTTTTGGAGCTCGCGTGGTGATGACTCGTTCGGACCACGTTTCCGGCACGGATCGCGTCGCCGAAGTCGCCTCAGCCTCCGATGCGCAGTGGGTGGTGAACGTCCAAGGAGACGAACCAACCCTCGACCCCACCGCTATCGATGCAGCCATCCTCGGCATGATGGATCAGGACGAAGCCCAGCTGGCTCCCATGGGGACGCTCAAGACCAAGATTCACCTTCCCGAAGTTGTCCGGGATCCCAACGTGGTGAAGGTGGTCTCCGATCATCACGGCAACGCCATCTACTTCTCGCGCTCGCCCATCCCGTTTGTACGGCAAGCCGGCGACGAAGTGACGCACTACAAACACATCGGGCTTTACATCTACCAGCGGGACTTCCTGCTGGCGTATCCGGACCTGCCCATCGGTCCTTTGGAACAAGCCGAACGCCTGGAGCAGTTGCGGGCGCTCGAAAATGGGTTTAAAATTCGCGTGGTCGAAACCGACTACGATTCCCTGGGTGTCGACACGCCCGAAGACTGGCAGCACGTGACGGAACTGTTTCAAAAAACAGTTCTGACAAAGGAATAACGACCGACATGGCCAAGTATATTTTCGTAACAGGCGGGGTGGTTTCTTCGCTGGGTAAAGGCATCGGGGCGGCCAGCATCGGCTGCTTGCTCGAAAGCCGCGGCCTGAAGGTGACGCTGCAGAAGTTCGACCCGTATCTAAACGTCGACCCCGGCACCATGAGCCCGTTCCAGCACGGCGAAGTCTTCGTCACCGACGACGGTGCCGAAACCGATCTCGACCTCGGCCACTACGAACGCTTCACCCATGCGCCCCTGTCCCAAACGAACAACCTGACCAGCGGTCGCATTTACGAGTCGATCATCTCTCGCGAACGCCGCGGCGACTATCTGGGCAAAACCGTGCAGGTCATCCCGCACGTCACGAACGAAATCAAAGCTGCTGCGCGCCGTGTGGCGAATGCCGGAGACGCTACGCCCATCGATGTAGTGATCGTCGAAATCGGAGGTACGGTCGGTGACATTGAGTCCCTGCCCTTCCTCGAGGCCATTCGCCAGTTGCGTCATGAGCTGGGTCGCGAAAACACCTGCTTCGTGCACGTGACACTGGTCCCCTGGATCGCCGCTGCGCAGGAACTGAAGACCAAGCCAACCCAGCACAGCGTCAAGGAACTGCGTGCGATCGGTATCCAGCCCGACATTCTGCTGTGCCGCACGGATCGCCCCATCCCGCAGGACATGAAGGAAAAGATAGCGCTGTTCTGCGACGTGAATGTAGACGCCGTGATCGACGCGATGGACGTGTCCAGCGTGTATGAAGTCCCGCTGACCTTCGCTGAGCAAAAGGTGGATGAAATCGTTCTGCGCCACTTGCAGCTCGAAATGAACCACAGCGACATGACCGCGTGGAGCGAGATGGTGCAGCGCCTGAAGCACCCTGTTCATGAGGTCAACATCGGGCTGGTGGGCAAGTACGTCGAGTACGAAGATTCCTACAAGAGCTTGAAGGAATCGCTGTTGCACGGCGGCCTGGCACACAACACCAAGGTCAATATTTCCTGGATTGAATCAGAACGTCTGAAGTGGCCCGAATGTAAGGAAGAACTGGCCAAGTACGACGGCATCCTGGTCCCCGGTGGTTTCGGTCGCCGCGGCGTCGAAGGCATGCTGAACGCGATCCGTTATGCCCGTGAAGAGAAAGTCCCCTACTTCGGCATCTGTCTGGGCATGCAGACCCTGGTCATCGAGTTCGCCCGCAACGTGTGTGGTCTGGAACAGGCGAACTCCACCGAGTTCGATCCCGCCACTCCGGATCGCGTCATCTACAAGCTGCGCGAACTGAAGGGCGTCGACGAATTGGGTGGCACCATGCGCTTGGGTGCATACGCGTGTCAGTTGGCCGACGGCAGCTTCGCTCGCCAGGCATACGGCAAGAAGGAGATTCAGGAACGCCATCGCCATCGCTACGAGTTCAACCGCGAATACGAGGCCGTGCTCAAGAAGAACGGCCTGAAGCTGACGGGTGAAACTCCGGACGGCGTCTACGTCGAAATCTGTGAGCTCGCCGACCACCCGTGGTTCCTGGGCTGCCAGTTTCATCCCGAATTCAAGTCGAAGCCGCTCGAACCGCATCCGTTGTTCCGCGCGTTCGTCGGCGCGTCGCTCGCGCAGCGTCAGTCCAAGGGTGCCGATGCCAACGTTGCCGACTCCGATAAGAAGGCGAAAGCCGCGGCCCAAGCCGTGATTCTTCAATAACCGTGCGCATCACCGACCGCGTTTCCATTGGCAACGGCGCTCCGCTGGCGTTGATCGCTGGCCCTTGCGTGATCGAGAGCGAAGAGCACGTTCACATGTTGGCCACCGCAATCTCTGAGATCGCCGCACGCTTGAACATGCCGTACGTCTTCAAGGCATCGTTCGATAAAGCGAACCGCTCCAGCGTGACTTCCTATCGCGGTCCTGGACTGAAGGAAGGGCTGCGAATCCTCAAGAGCGTGCGCGATCGCGGAATCCCGGTGCTGACCGACATTCACGATGCCACCCAAGCAGAGCTCGCAGCCGAGGCTGTTGACATCCTCCAGATCCCCGCGTTCCTGTGCCGCCAGACCGACATCCTGACCGCAGCCGGCCGCACAGGCAAAGTGATCAACGTTAAGAAAGGCCAGTTCGTCGCGCCGCTCGATATCCGCCACGCTGCCGAGAAGGTCGCCTCGACGGGCAACAACAACATCATCCTGACCGAGCGCGGCTCTTCGTTCGGCTACAACAATCTGGTCGTCGACATGCGCGGCCTCGCGATCATGAAGGGCTTCGGCTGGCCCGTCGTATTTGACGCAACCCACAGCGTGCAACTCCCGGGAGCGGCGGGCAATGCTTCGGGCGGACAACCCGAATTCATCGATCCGCTAGCCAGCGCCGCAGTTGCCGTCGGGGTCGATGCCGTGTTCCTCGAAACACACGAAGCCCCGGAACGCGCGTTGTCCGATGGCACAAACGCACTAAGGCTTGATAAGTTGGAAGGGTTATTAACCAAACTGCAGCGGATCTCCGTCGCAGCCCGTTAATTACATCGCTTCGGGGAAATGCAGCTGTGCCTTTTGCAGCGCCTTGTCGAAAACACCGATCGCTTCCGTCTCGCTCATCGAGCGCGACGTACACATCTCCGTGATCAACATGTGACGCGCGCGGTCCAGCATCTTCTTCTCGCGGAAACTCAGGATTTTGTTGGCAGCTTGAATTTCGATCAGGCTCTTCAGTACTTCAGCCACGGCGAGCAGACTCCCGTCGGCCATCCGATCGCTGTTTTCCTTGAACCGGTCTTTCCAGTCGGAGTATCGCCGGGTGCGGCCTTCCGAAAGAAACTGCACCACCCGAGTGAGTTCGCTGTTGCGTGTAACTTTGCGTAGGCGCAAGCCACCAACGTGCGAAAACGGAACCATGACCGTCATGGCGTTGCTGGGCAGCTTCAGTAGGTAGAACCGCTCCTGCTGACCCGCAAAAAAGCGGCTGCTGATGTTCTCAACGACTGCAACACCGTGGTTGGGGTAAACTACTCTCTCTCCAACTTGGAAAGTCATGCGGTACCCTTCTAGCGAAATCGTGGCTAAATCGTTACATCACTGAAGCAAATCAAGGAATGTTAGCCCGAACCCCCTACTCTGTCAATAGCGAAGGTGGTCAAATCTCCGTCAGAACTTTCGTTTAAACGCTTACCCGCTGATTCTGAAGGGCTTGTATCGTTTCCATAGAACCGGGTAACATAGTACGAATACCCGCCCATGTCAGACCCAAATCAGACGCTCGACCTCAAGAAGACCGTCCACCTGCCGAAAACCGACTTCTCCATGAAGGCGAACCTCAGCCAGATGGAACCGCGGTTGCTCGCCCACTGGGACGAGACCAAGCTCTATCACCGCATTCGCGAGTCGCGCAAAGGCCGGCCTACCTACATCCTGCATGATGGTCCGCCGTACGCCAACGGCAACATCCACCTGGGTCATGCGCTGAACAAACTGCTCAAGGACTTCATCGTCAAGCTGAAGACCATGGAGGGTTTCGATTCGCCCTACGTGCCTGGCTGGGATTGTCACGGCCTGCCGATCGAATTCAAGGTCGACAGCGAACTGGGCGGCAAGAAGGCTGGTATGTCCGCCGCCGATATCCGCTCGGCGTGCCGCAAATACGCGCAGAAGTACGTCGATCTCCAACGCAAGGACTTCATCCGTCTGGGTGTCCTTGGTCGTTGGGAAGATCCGTACCTGACAATGAGCGCCGAATATGAGGCCGTCATCGCCAAGGCCTTCGTCGACTTCCTCGACCAGGGCTACGTGTATAAAGGACTGAAGCCCGTCAATTGGTGCATGCAGGACCGCACTGCGCTCGCCGAGGCCGAAGTTGAATACGAGAATCACCCAAGCCCCTCTGTATGGGTGCGCTTCAAGATGATCTCCGATCCTGCGGCCGTCGACGCGAAACTCGCAGGCAAGAACGTGTACGGCTTGATCTGGACGACCACGCCGTGGACGATTCCCGCCAACCTCGGCATTTGCTACAACCCGCGCTTCCCGTACGTTGCCGTTGAAGTCGACGGCGCGGTCTACATCGTGGCTCGCCAGTTGCTCGCCGCGACCGCGGAGAACTGCGGCTGGAC
>CANIIC010000162.1 GCA_947467395.1 Bryobacterales bacterium | reverse complement strand
CCGCTGACGAAGGAGCAGCTAAAGGCCGCCGCGCAGCGCGCCTATCCAGGTTGGGAAGTCACGGACGTGCGCCCCGGTGAGACGCCGAAACACGGCGTCGAGATCGCGGTCACGCAGGATGAGGACACCCTGCATCGCATGTTCGATCCGTTCACGGGTGCCGATCTTGGCCACACTATGCCCGCGGGCTTCCGCTTCACCGTGTGGATGCGCGACCTGCACGACAACTTGCTGACGGGCAAGAGCGGTCGTCAGGTGAACGGCTTCGGTGCGTTGCTGATGGTGTTGTTGTGCGTGACGGGCGCCGTGCTGTGGTGGCCGGGGATTCGTCGGTGGCATCAGAGCCTGCTGCTCGACTTCCGCTCCAATTGGAAACGCATCAACTGGAGCTTGCACAGCGTTCTCGGCTTCTGGTTCTTCCTCTTCGTGCTGATCTGGGGCGTCTCCGGTGCGTATCTCGCTCTGCCGGACCTCTCAGCGCAGTTGTTCGATTACATCGAGCCATACCAAGACGGACAGGTCGACGAACGCACCGTGGATCGCATCTCCTACTGGCTGGCCTACCTCCACTTCGGCCGGCTCGGTGGCCGCGGCATTCCGTATTGCGGCCGCGGACTCTGCGATTCCATCACTAAAGGCGTGTGGGCCGTCGCCGGGTTTGTGCCGCCGATCCTATTCGTCACCGGCGCCGTTATGTGGTGGAACCGCGTCCTCCGTCCTCGCCTGTTGCGCCGATAACCGCGCCCCGCGTGGTGTAGAATCCTAGGAACTATGCTGCCATCCAGTCTGTTGCTGTGTGCAGCCGTCGCGTTGGGGACGATGACGGCGTATGCGCAAGATCATGCCGGGCACTACACGCCCGAAGCCATCGAACGAGGCTCGCGACTCTACGGCGCGAATTGCGCCTTCTGCCACGGACCGAACGGAGACTCCATCACCGGCGTCGATCTAAAGTCCGGCAAGTTTCGCAACGCCACTTCTGATGAAGATCTTGCGAAGGTGATCACGAACGGCTTGCCCGGCACGGCCATGCCCCCGCACAAGCTGAACACCACGGAACTCGATGGCGTCATCGCCTACGTTCGCAATATGCGCGAGTTCTCTTCCACTGGTGTTGCCGTCGGCGACGCGGCGCGTGGAAAGGCGCTCTATGCAGGCACGGGAGCTTGCGCCACCTGCCATCGGATCGATGGCGTGGGCAGCCGCAGCGGACCCGACCTCAGTGACATCGGCTCGATTCGCTCTGCCGCGCAACTCCAGAAGACGCTGCTGGACCCCACGGCCAACATGCTGCCGCAGAATCGCTCGGTGCGTGCCGTCACGAAAGCGGGCCAGACCATCACCGGCCGTCGCTTGAATGAAGATTCCTACACGCTGCAGTTGATCGATTCGAAAGAGAACCTCGTATCCCTCGAAAAATCCCAGTTGCGTGAGTTCACAGTGCTGAAAACATCGCCGATGCCCTCGTTCAAAGACAAGCTCAATGCACAGCAGCTCTCCGATGTGATCGCGTACCTGCTCACGCTGAAGGGAGCCAACTAATGTTGCGCACAGCCCTGTGTTTCCTCCTCGCGACCTCGGCCTTCGCCCAGGTGACGGTGGATCGCCTGACGAACGCTGCGAAGGAGCCCAAGAACTGGCTGACATATTCCGGCAGCTACATGAGCCAGCGCTACAGCTCCCTGGCGCAGGTAACTCCCGCGAACATCAAGAATCTTGAACAAAAGTGGATCTTCCAGGCCGACTCCCTCCAGCGCTTCACTACTACGCCGCTGGTTGTGGACGGAATCATGTACCTGACGCAGCCCACGAACGATGTAGTCGCGCTGGATGCCAAGACCGGCCGCATGTTCTGGATCTACCGCTACACCGTATCGCCCGACGCGAAGCCCTGCTGTGGCGCAGTGAATCGCGGTGTCGCGATCCTGGGCGACACGCTCTTCATGGCCACGCTCGACGCGCATCTGATCGCGCTCGACGCGAAGTCCGGCAAGCTCTTGTAGAACACCAAGGTCGCCGAAGCAGTCGACGGTTACGCGATGACGCTCGCGCCCTTGGTCGTGAAAGACAAGGTGATCGTCGGTGTCGCCGGCGGCGAATACGGCATTCGCGGCTTCCTCTCGGCCTACGATGCGAAGACCGGCAAAGAAGCCTGGAAGTTCTACACGATCCCCGGCCCCGGCGAACCGGGCCACGAAACCTGGGTCGGCGATACCTGGAAGTCCGGAGGCGCATCCGCGTGGGTAACCGGCTCCTACGATCCCGCGCTGAACCTCGTGTATTGGGGCATCGGCAATCCTGGACCGGACTGGAATCCGGCGCAGCGCAAGGGTCTCAATCTCTACTCCGATTCCGTTGTCGCGCTCGACCCGGACACCGGCAAGCTTAAGTGGTATTTCCAGTTCACGCCCAACGATCCCTACGATTACGACGCCGTGCAGATTCCCGTGCTCGTCGATATGAACTGGCGCGGACAGAATCGTAAAGTGATGCTGTGGGCGAATCGCAACGGCTTCTACTATGTGCTGGATCGTGCCACCGGCGAATTTCTGGCGGGCAAGAACTTTGTGAAGGTCACCTGGGCCAAAGGTCTGGACGATGCCGGCAAGCCCGTGATGACTCCCGAAGTGCCGGGTACGCCCGTGTTCCCCGGCGTACAAGGTGGGACGAACTGGTATTCACCTTCCTACAGTCCGCGCACCGGTCTGTTCTACATCCCGACCTGGGAAAACTACGCCAGCATCTTTACTCGCGAGGAGCAGGAGTACACGCCCGGCCAGCGCTTCACTGGAGGCCGTCCCGTGGCGCCCTTGAACGGCGCGACCAACCCGGCCATCAACCCGTCGAAGATCAACGTGGCCACCGAAGAACTCGGTCATGGCTCCGTGATGGCGTGGGACGTCCGCACCGGCGAACGCAAGTGGAAGTTCGACATGCAGGAGGTGACCGATTCCGGTGTGCTGACGACCGCTTCGGATCTGCTGTTCACCGGCAGCCGCGACGGTTACTTCCACGCTCTGGACGCCCGCACCGGGACCCCGTTGTGGCGAGCACAAACCGGTGGCGACGCAGCAGCCGGACCCATGACCTACGAAGTCGACGGCAAGCAGTATGTCGCGATCGCCGCGGGCCACGCCCTGTTCGTCTACGCACTCCGCGAATAGCGCCCGGTGCCGCTCAGAGCGCCAATCTCTTATAATGGCCCCGGCCCCATTTGTGGGAAGGCGTGCCATGTTGAAATTACACTCGAAGCTGCTGTTCTCCGCCGCTCTGCTCGCGGCCGGCGTATTCGTTGTCGCGTGCGCGGCGGTTGAACCCGATACGCGCATCGTGGACGCTGCGCGAGCTCAGGACGTCAAAACTGTCCGCGCGCTCCTCGATCAGAAAGTTGATGTGAACGCCCGCTCCAACGATGGCTCCACTGCGCTTCTGTGGGCGACTCATATAAACGACCCGGAAATCGTAGGCCTGTTGCTTGCAAGAGGCGCCGACCCAAACATCGCCAATGACTACCTCGCGACGCCGCTTTCCGCGGCTTGCCTGAACCGGTCTTCCTCTTTGGCGGCCCAATTTCTGGCCAACGGCGCGAACCCCAACACTGCTCTCGCCACGGGCGAAACGCCGCTGATGATTTGCGCGCGCACCGGCAATCTGGAAGGCGTGACCCGACTGATCGCGCTCGACGCCAACGTGAACGCCAAGGAGCCGAACCAGAATCAAACCGCCCTGATGTGGGCCGCGGCGGAGCGTCATCCCGAGGTCGTGAAAGCTTTGATCCAAGGCCGCGCGGACTTAAACGCTCGCTCCAGGCAGGGTTTCTCGGCCATTCACTTTGCGGCTCGCAGGGGGGATATTCAGACCATCCAAATACTGCTCGACGCGGGTGTGGACATCAACAGCCTGACGCAGACTACCGATCGCGAAGCCGCGCGCACTGCCGCAGGATTCACTCCATTGCTGGTCGCGACCCTGAGAGCTGAAGTCGACACGGCCCTCTATCTGCTGGATCATGGTGCCGACCCGAACATCGACGCAGCGGGCATGACGCCGCTGCATTGGGCAGCGACCAGTTGGGAAGGCTTCGCGTCCAATCCCGTCTACGGGTTCATCGATCCCATGTCCGGCATCCCAGATCGCGCTGCAAAGTTGCGTCTGGTGAAAGCGCTTCTCGCGCATGGAGCGAAGGTGAACACGCGCATGACCAAGCGCCAGCCTTCCTTCGCCACCGGCTACACCGACGCCCAAGGCGCAACGCCGTTCCTGCTCGCGGCCTCCGTCGACGACGTGGAAATGATGCGGATTCTCCTCGACGCCGGAGCCGACCCCAAGATCGGTACGGAAACGAAGACCACTTCCATCATGGCCGCGACCGGCCTGAATCACGGTATCGGCGAATCGCTGGTCACCGAAGCGGATGCGCTGGCCGCCGTAAAACTCCTGCTGGACCTCGGCCTTGATCCCAAGGGCGAAACAACCTTCGGCGAGAACGCACTCTTCGGCCCCGCCTACCGCGGTTGGAACACGCTTCTCGCGCAGATGATTGACCTCGGAGTGAATGTGAACGCCGTCAGTAAGGCGGGCGTCACTCCGTGGCTTGCCGCCAACGGCCAAGGCGATCGTCTGGGCGGCGTGCTCTACAACAAAGCCGGTGCGGACCTCCTCGAAAAACACGGAGCCGACCCCAAGCTCGGCACGCCGTGCGAGGCCCAGAACAAGTGCAGGGAGAAGTAAGGACCATGACACGTCACACCTTGTACGCGATCGGTGCTGCCTCAGTGGTGTTGTCTGGCGTGGCTGCCTTCGGCTTCCAACCCGCTCCCCCGGCGAATCCCGCGCGCGATGTCGTCAGCAAGTATTGCGTCTCCTGCCACAATCAACGCCTGAAGACCGCGAACTTCGTGCTCGATGGACTCGATTCTCAGCGCGTCGCGAATTCCGCAGAAGCCTGGGAGAAGGTCATCGTGAAGTTGCGCAGTCGCACCATGCCGCCTCCCGGTGCGCCGCGTCCCGACAACGCGACCTATGATTCCGCCGCCACGTGGCTTGAGACCGAACTCGACCGCGCTGCCACCGCGCGACTGAATCCCGGCCGTTCCGCGAGCTTGCATCGCCTGAATCGCGCGGAATACGCGAACGCCATACGCGACCTGCTTGCCGTCGAAGTTGATCCCACCGCACTGCTGCCTCCCGACGAGCAAGCCTTCGGTTTTGAGAACAATGCCGACGCGCTGTCCGTGCAGCCAGCGTTGCTCGATCGCTACGTTACCGCTGCTGCATCGATCGCGCGCAGCGCCGTCGGTGACCCCAACATGCCGCCCGGATTCGTGCGCTACGGCGCCATCAAGAACAACGCGAACGACCTGACCTATCTACGTCAAACAGATCGCTTGGGCGAAGACTTCCCGCTCGGCAGCAAAGGTGGAGTCGCCGCCCGTCACTTCTTCCCCGTCGATGGCGAGTACGTCGTGAAACTCAAGCTGCAACGCAGCTGGAGCAGTGAAATTCGTGGCCTCAACGTCGCCACCCAATTCGACGTGCGTATCGATGGCGTGAAAGTTGCCGAGTTCAAACTCGGCGGCGGACGCTCTGAATCCCGCACCTTCCTCTACGATGGCGACGAAGCCCTCCAGGCTCGCGTTCCCGTCAAAGCCGGCCTGCATCAGGTGATGGCCACCATGCTGAAGACCGACAACTCGGTCCCCGAAGGCGGTGGTCCGGATCGCCTCTCGCTGTACAGTCGCAATTCCGACAACGCCAGTGCTCCTGTCTCGATTGCCGCGCTGTGGGTGGGTGGTCCGTATGACGCGAAGGTGCCCGTCGAGTCGCCCAGCCGCAAACTACTGTTCACCTGCCGCCCCGCGAATGCTTCTGAAGAAACTGGCTGCGCAACCAAGATCCTCTCCACGCTTTCGCGCCGCGCGTATCGCCGGGCTTCCACCGATGACGACGTTCAAACCCTGCTCGCCTTCTATAAGCAAGGTCGCGCGAACGGCAACTTCGACAACGGCATCCGGACCGCCCTCGAACGCGTGTTGGTCAGTCCCGATTTCCTGTTCCGCATTGAAGTTGCTCCCGCCGGGGTCGCGCCCGGTACTGTCTACCGCATCTCCGATATTGAGCTGGCCTCGCGCCTCTCCTTTGCGATGTGGGGCAGCATCCCTGACGATACGCTGCTTGACCTCGCCATCCGCGACCGCTTGCATGAGCCCGCGGTGCTTGAACAGCAAGTCACGCGCATGTTCGCGGATACGCGCACGCGCACCGCTCTGGTCCAGAACTTCTTCTCTGACTGGCTGCAAACGCGCAACGTCTGGCTGCTGAACCCCGATAGCACCAAGTTCCCGTGGTTCGATGACAACCTGCGCACCGCCTTCGTGATGGAAACCGAACTGTTTCTGGACGCGCAGCTAAAAGACGACCGCAGCATCCTGGATCTGCTGACCTCCGACGAAACGTTCCTCAACGAACAGCTCGCCCGGCACTACGGAATCACCGACGTCTACGGCAGCCACTTCCGCCGCGTGAAGCTCACTGATGCGAATCGTTTCGGCCTGCTCGGCAAAGCCAGCGTGCTCGCGACGACGTCGTACACGACGCGCACTTCGCCCACCATTCGTGGCAAGTGGTTGCTCGAAAACATCCTGGCTGCGCCCATGCCCGCGCCGCCACCGAACGTTCCTGCGCTCGAATCCAGTAACCAGAGCGGCAAGCCTCTTCCAGTCCGCGAAATGCTGGAGATGCATCGCAAGAATCCCACCTGCGCCAGTTGCCACGCTCGCATGGACCCGCTGGGCCTTAGCCTTGAAAACTTCGACGCCATCGGACAATGGCGCGCCACCGATGCCGGTCGAGCGATCGATGCCTCGGGTGTACTGCTCGACGGCACGAAGGTGGATGGCCCCAAGGCCCTGCGAGAAGCCTTGGTCGCGCAGAAGACGCAGTTCGCCAAAGCCGTCACGGAAAAGTTACTCACGTATTCGTTGGGCCGCGGTCTGGAATATTACGATGCCCCCGCCGTGCGCGGCATTCAACGGGCCGCCGCAGCCAACGGGAATCGCTGGTCGGCGTTGATGCTCGCGATCGTCAAGAGCACGCCGTTTCAAATGAGGACCGCGCAGTAGGAGGATCCGCAGGATGTTCGTCACGAAGAAATCGATTTCGCGCCGCACGATGTTGCGGGGAGCCGGTGCCGCCGTCGCGCTGCCGCTGCTCGACGCCATGATGCCCGCCTATGCGCCCGCTGCCACTACTGCCCCGGTGAAGCGCTTCGGCGTGGTTTATCACCCCAACGGCGTCATCTATGACGAGTGGTTGCCCAAGGGTGTCGGTTCGAACTTCGAATTGTCGCCCACGCTGAAAGGGCTCGAACCGTTCAAGGACAAGACCATTGTCGTCACTGGCCTGTTCAGCGATCAAGCCGAAGCCCTCGGCGATGGCGGCGGGGATCACTCGCGTGCTTGCGGTAGCTACCTCACGGGCGTTCACGTGAAAAAGTCCGACAGCATCGTCGAAAACGCCGTCTCCATGGATCAGATCGCCGCCAAGGCCTTCGAACGCGACACGCAACTCTCATCGTTGCAGATGACCGCCGACGAAAACAGCCTGCTCGGCTCCTGCGATCTTGGCTATAGCTGCGCCTACAGCAGCACGGTGTCCTGGCTCACGCCGACTCTCCCGCTGATGGCGGAAAACAACCCGCGCGTGCTGTTTGAACGCATGTTCGGCGCCAGCGATAGCACCGATCCTAAAGTCCGCGCCGCGCGCCTGAAGCAGGATCGCAGCTTGATCGATTCCGTCAATGAGCGCGTCAGCCAACTGCAACGTAAGCTCGGCAAATCCGACAATCGCAAGGTGGACGACTACCTCGCCGCCTTGCGCGACGTCGAGCGCCGCATCCAAAAGGCCGAAGAACAGAGCTCCAAGGAACTGCCCGACGTAACCCAGCCCGCCGGCGTGCCAGACTCCTTTGAAGCCCACGTCCGCCTGCTTTACGATCTACAACTGCTCGCCTATCAGTCGGATCTCACGCGCGTTATCACGTTCATGTATGGTCGCGAACAAACCGGCCGTCCCTATCCGCAGATTGGCGTCCCGGAGCCGCATCATCCCGTCACCCATCATCAGGGCGACCCCGTGAAGATGGACAAGTGCGCCAAGATCCAGCGCTATCACATCGCGCTCTTTACCGAGTATCTGGAGAAACTGCGCAATACACCCGATGGGGATGGCTCCCTGCTGGATCACGTGATCCTGTTGTTTGGCTCCGGCATCAGCAATAGCGATCGCCACACCCACGGCCCTCTGCCGACATTCCTCGTCGGAGGAGGTGCAGGCACGTTGAAGGGCGGACGCCATCTGATCTACCCCGAACACACACCGCTCACGAACCTGCAGCTCACGCTGCTGAACAAGTTGGGTGTGCCTGCTGAGAAGCTCGGCGACAGCACGGGGCAATTCAACGAACTGTCGGGACTGTAAACGCCGGCGCGATTACTGCTTGCCTTTGCCCTTGGCCGCGCCCTTGCCTTGAGCGCCACGAGCGATAGCGGCTTCGAAGCTCTTGTCGAACTCATCCACGTGTGCCAGGTAGCCCTGAGGGTCCACGAACGGATTCGGATCGTTCGGGCCGCGTTTTTCCAGCTTCGCGTACTTCTCCGCCAGCCCGTAGAACGAGGCGTG
>CANIIC010000161.1 GCA_947467395.1 Bryobacterales bacterium | reverse complement strand
TCCTTCAACTTCGGCTTTTCGAGGATCACCGTCGAATCCACGTGGATGATCGTGTAGCCCTTCTCGCGCACGCGCTTCACGGCTTCTGTCAGGAACACCGCGCTATCGGCGCCCTTCCACTGCGGGTCGGTGTCGGGGAACAGCATCCCAATATCGCCCAACGTGGCCGCACCCAGCAGTGCATCGGTGATCGCGTGCGAGAGCACATCGGCATCGGAGTGGCCCAGTTGTCCACGCTCGCTCGGCACGCGCACGCCGCCCAGGATCAGTGCCGAGCCCCAAGCCAGCCGGTGCGTATCCCAGCCGAGCCCTGTCCGAATCTCCATTACGCGCGTTCCTCTTTCAGGAACAGCTCAGCCAGATCGAGGTCCGTCGGCTTGGTGATCTTGATGTTGCGGTCGCTGCCCTGCACCACGGTGACATCGACGCGCTCCAGGCGCTCGACCAGACTCGCTTCATCGGTGCCCGTGAAGTTATCGGCCTCCGCCGCCGCGAACGCATCGCGCAGCAGATCCAGCTTGAACACCTGCGGCGTCTGCGCCAGCACCAGATGCTCGCGCGGCAAGGTGGACTTGATCTTGTCCATCTTGTGCATCTGCTTCACCGTATCGACGGGCACGATGCCGACGATCGCCGCCCCGGTTTCAGCCGCTTCGGCGATCACTTTTTCGATGGTCTCGGGCTGAATGAACGGACGCACCGCATCATGCACGGCGACCAGATCGACGTCCGCAGCAAGCGAATCCAGCGCGTTCTGCACGGACTCCTGCCGCGTGTCGCCGCCTTCGACGAAGCGGACCGTCTTGGCAGGCTTCACGCTCGCGACCAACTCTTTGGCCCAGTCGAGATCCTCGCTGCGAACCGCCAGCACGATCTCCTTCACCGACGGGCATTGGAGGAACTTGCGGAGGGTGTGCACCAGGATCGGAGAGCCGTCTAACTCCAGGAACTGCTTGCGGCTATCGCGGCCCATGCGGGTCCCGAGCCCGGCCGCCGGGATGATTACGGATACATTCATGGCGAACTTCTGATTGTAGCGACTATGCCGCGCCACCCGCTGCGGGAGCCTCGCGCTGCACGCGATCGCCGCCGCCGTGGACGACATGCATCCGATCGTCGAATCGTCCGAAAATCATCTTGCCGGCCGTGGTCTGCAAGACGCTGGTAACGGTGATGTCGATGGTCTTCGAAATCAGTTTGCGCGCGTTGTCGACCACCACCATGGTGCCGTCGTCCAGGTAGGCGACGCCCTGCGAGGGTTCCTTGCCTTCCTTCTGGATGAAAACGCGCATGACTTCGCCTGGCAGCACGAGCGGTTTGAGGGTGTTCGCCAGTTCGTTGATGTTCAGGACCTCCACGCCGCGCACGTGCGCGACTTTGTTGAGGTTGAAGTCGTTCGTCATGATCTTGCAGTTGTAGAGCTTGGCCAGCTCAATCAACTTCATATCGACTTCCTTGACGTTGGGGAAATCGTCTTCGACGACCTTGACGATCAGGTTCGGCATCTTTTGGATGCGTTGCAGCACATCGAGCCCGCGGCGGCCGCGGTTGCGCTTGGCGCCGTCGGCGGAATCCGCTACCTGTTGCAGTTCGCGCAGGACGAATTGCGGGATAACGATCGCGCCCTCGATGAAGCCGGTCTCGACGATGTCCGCGATACGGCCGTCGATGATCACACTGGTGTCTAAGATCTTGAAGCTATTCTTCGCCTGACTTTCGCCGCCGAAGACGCCACCGAAGGCCGACAGGTTCAGCATCTCGCCTTTGGCCGCGCCCACAACGAGGCCACAGTAGGCCATGAATGCCAGCAGCAGGATCTGGATAAACGGCACCGTGGTGGTGCTGTCATCCACGGCCTGTTCCAGCACCAGAGAGATGAGGAACGCGCCGAAGATCCCCAATACACTGCCGAAGGCGGCGCCGATCAGCCGCTTCATGCTGACCTCGCGAATCCGAATCTCAAACAGCACGACACATGCCGCGGAGACTACACCTACCGCGATAGCCGCCGGGCCCTCCAGCGAAAATGGCTGCAGAAAGTAACCGGCCGCACCCATGAGCGCGACGAAGAGCCCACGAATCAGAACTAAATCACCCATAACACCCCGTATCTGATCTAGCGCCCAGAGGCTTCCCCTGCCAATCGGCACCCTAGCCCGCGAAAGAGTATAGCATCGATTTCCTGCGGCCTGAACGCGCTGCGCTTTTTACGCTAAGATAGCAACTCGTATCTATGTGGACGCAAAACTATACCCCGCTCGGTGGAAATTTGCCGCTTTCTGCCCTGGTGGCCTCGTTGCCAGTCTTTGTTCTGCTCTTCCTGATTGGAGTGAAGCGGAAGCCAGCCTGGGTATCGGCGCTGTCCGGATTAGGATCGGCCATCCTGGTCGCTCTGCTGATGTACCAAATGCCGTTCGGCATGGTGCTCAACTCGACGGTGTATGGCGCTTCGTTCGGACTGTTCCCGATTGGGTGGATCGTATTTTGGGCCATCGTCCTTTATAAGGTCACGGAAAAGACAGGTAAGTTCGAGATCATCAAGGACTCGATCGGCGGCTTGACCGATGATCGGCGATTGCAAGCACTGATGATTGCGTTCGCGTTTGGCGCGTTCATCGAAGGCGCGGCTGGCTTCGGTACGCCGGTGGCTGTGGCGGCGGCGATGTTGACGGGTTTGGGCTTCGCTCCGTTCTACGCCGCGGGAATCTGTTTGCTGGCGAACACGGCTCCTGTCGCGTTCGGCTCCATCGGCATTCCGGTGGTCACGCTGGCGCGCATCACGGGCTTGAGTGAAAACGGGCTGAGCGCGTGGGTCGGCCGTATTTGCGCTCCTATTTCGATCTTCATCCCGATGTACCTCATCTTGGTGATGGGCGGACCGAAGGGCTTGGCCGGCGTGATTCCGGCTGTTGCCGTTTGCGGTGTGGCATTCGCAACCGCACAGTTTTTCGTTTCGAACTACGTGGGCCCGCAGTTGACCGATATCCTGGGCGCGCTGGCTGCGTTGTTCGCGCTGGTACTGCTGTTGAAGGTGTGGAAACCCTCGGACAAGTTCGTGCTGGAAGGCGAAGTGAAGGCGCACTTGCCGAAGAAGCATGATGCCGGCGCGATTCTGCACGCGTGGTCTCCGTATCTATATCTGGTGTTCTTCGTCCTGCTGGCGGGCTTGAGCGGCAACGCGGTCATTAAGGGCTGGTTCCGCGGCGGGGCGATGGATTTTGTGGCGGTGGCGCTGGACGCAGTGCAGAAATTCTACGCCAAGGCCACGTTCGTGTTCGATTGGCCGGGTTTGGCGGGACAGATCATTCAAGTTTCGCCGGTGGCCGCGACGCCGACGGCATATCCGGCGGATCAGACTTCGTTCTCCCTCAACCTGCTGTCGGCTTCGGGCACGGCGTGTTTGATGGCGTCGATCGCGTCGATGTTCACGCTGGGGTTGGGCTTCGGCGATTACGTGAAGGTGGTTGGCGACACGGCAAAGAGCTTGTCGAAATCGATGCTGACCATCGCGAGCGTGCTGGGTTTGGCCTACCTGCTGAACTTCTGCGGCGCGACGGCGACGATGGGTCTGGCCTTCTCGGCAACCGGCGCGGTGTTCCCGTTCTTCAGCGCGCTGCTGGGTTGGCTGGCGGTGTTCCTGACCGGTAGCGACACCTCGGCGAACGCGTTGTTCGGCAACCTGCAAGTGGTGACGGCGAAGACGCTGAACCTGGATCCGACGCTGATGGCCGCGGCGAACTCGGCCGGCGGCGTGATGGGCAAGATGATCTCGCTGCAATCGATCGCAGTAGCGGCTGCGGCGACAGGCATGGCCTCGAGCGATGAATCGAAGCTGTTCCGCTTCACGCTTCGGCATAGCGTGTTCCTGGCATCGATGCTGGGCCTCATCGTGATGCTGTATTCGTACGTGATCGACTGGCCACTACCGGGTCAGTAAACGTGACGCCTCCAGCGCAGCGCATTTTCCTGGTTCGACACGGCGAGACGGAGTGGTCGCGGTCCGGGCAGCACACGGGCCGCACCGATATTCCCTTGACCGAGCATGGCCGCGAGCAAGCTGCGGCATTGGGTTGCGGTTTGCCCGACCGCGCCTTTCCCATTTGGAGCAGCCCGCTGAGCCGCGCTCGCGAGACGTGCAAGCTGGCGGGATTTGAGCCTGCTCGCATCGACGAAGATCTGCTGGAGTGGAATTACGGCGTGTATGAAGGCCGTACCACTGCGGACATCCAGAAGGACATTCCGGGCTGGTCCGTGTGGGATTCTCCAATCCCCGAAGGCGAATCGATAGAGCAAGTGGGCGAACGCGTAGACCGCGTGATCGCACGCTTACTGGAGACTTCAGAAGACGTGGGGCTCTTCGCGCATGGGCACATCCTGCGCATCCTGGCGGCGCGCTGGATCGGATTGCCGCCGGTGGGAGGACGCCTGCTGGCGCTGGATACGGCGACCATCAGCGTTCTGGGCTATGAGCGCAAGACGCGTGTGGTGAGGCAGTGGAACGTGCGACCCTAGCACGTATGCCGAGCGTTACTCCCTTCCTGTGGTTCGACAAGCAGGCCGAAGAAGCTGCCAACCTGTACGTCTCCATTTTTCCGAATTCCAAGATCACGCAAAAGAATCCAATGACGGTTTCGTTCGAATTGGACGGCCGGGCATTCATCGCCCTCAATGGGGGACCGCACTTCCAGTTCAATGAAGCGGTTAGCTTCATGATCGACTGCGTGACGCAGGAAGACGTGGACTATTACTGGTCGCGGCTGACGGCGGATGGTGGCCAGGAGGGCCGGTGCGGGTGGCTGAAAGATAAGTTCGGAGTGTCCTGGCAGGCGGTACCGCGGCGGCTGGGAGAGTTACTGCAAGACCCGGACCGCGAACAGGCGGGCCGGGCCATGCAAGCAATGATGCAGATGAAGAAGATCGATATCGCGGCGCTGGATCGGGCGGCGAGTGGAGTTTAGAACTCCACCGCCTGCGCATCGGCCAGGATGAGTTCGTGATACACGGGAAGTGACCAGCCCGCCTTTTCGAGTTCCTTCAAGCGGGCATCCACCTTCTTCACGTAGTTCGCTTTGCTGCCGTACATCTTCTTCAGCTCTGGCTTCGGGATCGGGGTGATCCAGGCACTGAGACTGCACAGAAGTGCGTTGCCGTTCACGGGAGCGGGCGTATTGCGGGCGGTGAACTTCATCGTCGGCAGATCCACATACGGATTGCGAATGCCGCCTTGCGGGTTGCCGTGCGCATCGAGCACCATCAGCGAACCGTCGTTGTTCTTGTTGCGATCGATGAGCACGCGGTCGGCCTTCGGCGGCACGATGCCCTTGTCGACCCACTGGAACAGGTGGTGCAGCGCGACAGACATGTAAGCTTCCATGGGGAACTTGCTGACCGGGTTCACGCAGGCGCTCTGAGGGAGGCGCTTCTCATTGTGGCCGGCGTCGAGGTGGCCCATGGCAGGAAACTCATAGTCGCGATACTGATCGCCAGGAGCGTCGCCATCCTGGCGGGTGGTGCCGATGTTTTCGAACTCGTGCTGCGTGGGGACCTGGATCATGGGCACGTCCACCTGCTGGATGTTCGTACCGTTCGAGGTGGGCATGAAACCGTCGTAGATGTGCTTCATGTCGGGCGTGCGGTAGACCATGTGCGCGGGCAGGTAGGCGGTGAGCACTGCGGAACTGGCAGAGGTGCCGAACAGGATCATCTTGCGCAGCGGCAGGCCGGCGAGCGGGCCTTGCGGGCTCTTCACAAGAGCTCCGGCTTGCGCGAGGATTTCGTTGACCTGATCGTTGGACATCGTGAGGTCGGCGTAGCGTTCCTTGTTGGTGCTCTGGGGCATCGACGGCCCGCTGGTGAGGATCTCGACGGCGATGTGGCCGGAGCTCATGGTGTAGACCGACGTGTATTCGAAGCCGTGCGCGTTGCCGGCCGGGTGCATGGATTCGGCGATGACGAGGCCGCTGAACTTTGATTTATCGCTGGGCTGGCGAACGACGAGTCGCGTCTTGTAGGGCTTGCCGTTGGCCGTGCCGGTGATGAAGTACTCGTTGGTTTCGTACTTGTAGAAGTTCACGTCGCGGCCGGGCCACTGGGAGACAGCGGAATCATACATTGGGCCGGGACCGGTGATCTTCGCGGATAGGGTGGGCAATTCGACAGCAGTCGGCTGCGTGGGCAGATTCGTGGTCGGCCCTTTGCCTTTGGGGGCTCCACCTTTCGCGGCACCGGGGGCTCCTGCGGGGCCTTGGGCGAGCGTGGGGCTTACGAATGCGGCACAGGCAGCGAGGGTGATCAGCAGCGTCAACCAGTAGATCTTCTTCATGGGGTCTCCTCTTTGGGCTCCGTCCATTATGCCTTGATCCGCTCTTGCAGGAACAGCCTGCTACACTTGGGGTGTCCAGGCAGCCTTGCCCGGCCGCAGATTTCCTGAACTAAGTCAGGTGGTTTGACCCTCTTCCTCTTAGGAGCAGCACACAACCTTGGAGGTTGCCATGTCACACCGATTTTTGAAACTCACCCTCACCGCCACACTGACACTCGCGGGTCTTCACGCGGCGGATTTCGCCAAGTATCGCGAGTTTTCGTTTGGCGAGAGCCTCACGACAGTCACCAGAGAAGCGGGCCTGAGCCCGACGGCGATCCGAGTGGCGCAGAAGCGTCCAATGTTGATCCAGGAAGCGGATTGGCAGCCGCATTCCGTCACGCTGGGTTCGGCCAGCAAGCCGGAATCGGTGCGGGAAGGCGTGCTGTCGTTCCTGAACGGCGAGTTGTTCCGCATTGTGGTGACGTATGACCGGTATCGCATCGAAGGGATGACGGCGGACGACATGACCGAGGCGATTTCTCGCACGTACGGAACGGCAACGCATCCGACGGCGGAGATCGCGTTCCGTTCCAGCTACGGCGACACGGCTGCGGTGCTGGCGCGGTGGGAAGATGCGAACTACACCTACGATTTAGTGCGCACGGGCGATCGTGCGAGCTTCGCAATGGTGCTGTATTCGAAGAAGCTGAACGCACAGGCGGAAGCTTCGATTGTGGAAGCGGCCCGTTTGGATTTGGCGGAAGCGCCGCAACGGGAATTGGATCGCCAGAAAAAGACGGATGAGGACGCATTGGCGGCCGCCGCGAAAAATCGCGCGGCGAACAAGCCGAACTTTCGTCCGTAGGAGACTTATGAACACACAACAACGATTACTCAAACGCCAGAAGCGGGCCGTGGCTCGCGCGAAAGAAAACACCGCCGTATCCGAGCCGGATGTGCGCACGCCCGAACAGATTCAGGCAGCGCGCGATGCCAGCCGTCCCGCGGGCGGACATGCCAACGCCGGCGGGCAGCAGTTCTCCGCGACCGCGTTCCGGGGCGGCAAAGCTTCGGGCACGGGCAGCGCGGCAAAGACGGACGCCTAAATGTTCAAAACTTCGTGTCCGCATTGCCGGTCGCGAGATTTCCGCAGCGTGGGAACCCGCAACTTTCTGGAGGAAGCGATTCACTTCCTATTCCTCCCGTTTCGTTGCGGGTTGTGCGGGCGCCACTTCTTCCTGATGCGGTGGTTGGCTCCGGTGGAGCAGGCTTAGGTTCAGAGCGCCTTGCCATCGCGGCAGCGCTCCACCCACTGAAGGTCTTCGGGCTTCAAGCGGGTGCGATGTTCCTCGATATACCGTGCGACGAGCGCGGAGGCTTCGGCGTCAGGGCGCAGGTGGTTGAGTCCGTGCAAGGCTGCGGCCTGGCACGGCCAGCCGGGTAGGCGCATGATCTTCTCGAGGACGCGCAGTGCGACCTTCGGGAGGTCTGATCCCATGATGAGAACGAAATCCCACCACATGAAGAACGCGCTTCCACGATAACGCGGCTTCTTCCGCAAGTAGTCACGGAACGGAATGTCCATAGCTTCGAGACACGCAGTGCGTTGCTCGACAGGCACCTCGGACTTGCTGACGATCGAACCCAGATTGAGTGCCCCTCCCAACAGGATCCACAGTCCTTGCTCGACTTGTGCCGCGGTGTAGGGTGCAACTCTGGGGGCAAAATCTCGGAAGAGGCGAGTCGCCTTTTCCACGACGAAGGCTGGATCGTCCTCGACCCAAATATAAGAACGACCTTTCAATACTTGCTCATCGCGTTGTTCCAAGGGCAACGGGCGATCAAACAGGAACGCTGTGAATTCTTCGTCTGAGAAGCCGGCGATATCGCTGTGCACGCCGGGTTGGCGAGCCTGTTCGATGCGCTGGAAGGCTTGGTTTTCGAGTTGCGAGGCAACGTCCGGCTCCATCAGACCACCGGCTGCGGCCTGATCGGTCAACCAACGCACCTTGAGATCGTTGTAGTGGTAATGCAGGTAGCGCGAGAGCTTCTCGCCCGGAGTATCAGTCGACGGAGGTTCTTCCCAAGGCTCCAACGCTGCCAGCGTGCGATTCAGGAAGTCCTCAGGCTTTTCGTTCATCCACTCGGGAAACTCGGGGATCTGCGCGACCAATTTGCGGGCTTCGGCTTCGCCCAGAAGGTCGCGCACGATGGGAACGAGTTCGGCGTAGTCGCTCGGATAGAGGCGCGGGTCGAGCCGCACGCTGTCGGTTGCTGTTTCGCGCAGGACAGCCCGGCCCACTTCGGATTGAGGATGCTCTTCCACCCATTGGGCGAAGGCACAGCGGAGTTCGGCTTCGAGACCGAGGTCATTGAGTTGGCGCAGCGCGC
>CANIIC010000160.1 GCA_947467395.1 Bryobacterales bacterium | reverse complement strand
GACGAAGGTGGCCGAGATGGACTTGCCTTCGACGTCCGTTCCCGTGGTCGTCGTTGTTTTCGTCTTGCCGTCACTGGCGAACACAGTCTTGCTGGTCTGGTTCAGCTTTCCTCCGGTTTTCTTGACGACCGTCGTAGTGGTGTTGGCATCGACCCGCTTGGCCGAGATCGTGTCGTACTGGAGGCCCTTCACCGGATACGCCTTGCCGTCGTATTTGAACGTGTAGGAGCCGTTGTAGGATGTTCCGTCGGCGCGTTGCTCCGTTCTGGTCACCTTGATCCCGCCGTCGGCCGTAGCTTCAAACACGTCGGTCCGACTCTTCACCGGATTGGTGCTGTTGGTCTTTGACTTGGCGGCGTTCCACTTCCACGTCCCAAGCGAACTGTCCGCAGCAAACAGTCCAACGCTTGTCATCATTAGCCCGATCGCCAGAGTTGCGATGGTTCGTTTCATTGTTCGTTCTTCCTTTTCGAGTAAAGTCTCTACAGGAAGCCGTCTCCATTGTCGCGGTGGCCTCACTTGCCGCACCGTTTGGAGAGGGGAACAATGCCCTCCATCAAGCGGGTGCCAAGCGAACCACGACTGGGATGCATTGAACAGGTTCTGTTGCTTTCGGCCGCTTGCCCTACACTTGAGCCAGTGGAACGAAAAATCTTCTGGCTCACGTTTACCGTCTTAGGCCTGTTCGCGGATTTTCTGCTTCCACTGTGGTGGGCGCTCGCCGCGACCATCCCGATCTGTTACGTCAGTTGGTGGGTCGCTTACCGCAGCGACTGGTTCTGAACGACGCCTAATTTCGATTTGCCGCGATCAGCGCCAGGATCTGCTCCCCGAACTTCTCGGCTTTGCGTTCGCCGATGCCGGGAGTCTTCAGGAGCTCTTCCAATGTCTCGGGCCGGTGATCGCACAGCGCGGCGATCGTGGTGTCGTGGATGATGACGTAGGCCGGCACGTTGGTCGACTTCGACAGCTCCTTACGCCATTCGCGCAGCGCCACGCCGAGCGAGCCTTGTTCGGCGATCATCTCGGCTCGTGTAACCTTCGCGGGCGCGACCGTCTTCTTCGGGCGCGGCTTGGCCTTGGTCCAGTCCACGCTGACGCCGCACACATCGCACGCATCGCAGCGTTGCCACGACGGAGTCTCGCCGAAGTGCAGACAGATGCTGCGATGGCGGCACTCGCGTTCTTCGACGAACTCGCGCATCACGCGATACCGCTGCCACGCGCGTTGGCGTTCGGCGTCGTCCTGCACTTGTTCGATGAAGTGCGCCAGCAGTCCGAGGTCGCGCTTGCGCCATAGGAGCACGCAGTCGGCAGGAAGCCCATCGCGACCCGCGCGGCCGGCTTCCTGGTAATACTGCTCCAGCGATTTCGGTAGCGACAGATGAATAACGGCTCTTACGTCCGGCTTGTTGATCCCCAACCCGAACGCCAGCGTCCCCACCAGCACGCGCGGATCGCCGTTCATCCACGCTTCCTGATTGCGCGCGCGCTCGGCCGAATCCATGCGTCCGTGATACGCGATGGCCGGCACGCCTTGGTCCACCAGCCACTCCGTCGTTGCCTCCACGCTCTTAATGGTGGGCGCGTAGATGATGATGTTGCCTTCGGTGTAATGTTCCACCGCGGCCAGCAGCATGTTCTGCTGCTGGGTCGAACCCTTCTCGCTGCACTCATGCACGATATAGCGCAGGTTCGGGCGATGGAAACTCATCACCACGCAGGCCGGGTGTTCCAGATGCAACTGCGCCAGAATGTCATGCCGCACGACGCGTGTCGCGCTAGCCGTGAACGCCGCGATCGGAATGTCGGGGAAGCGTTCCCGGAGCAGGCTCAGCTGACGATATTCCGGACGAAACTCATGTCCCCATTCCGAGATACAGTGCGCTTCGTCGATGGCGAAGAAGCCGACCGGCACGCGCTGCAACCACCGCAACGTGTCTTCGCGCACGATGCGTTCGGGTGAAAGATACAGCAGTTGGTAGCCGCCGCGTTCCGCGCGTTGCATCGTCTCGCGGACCTGACTGAATTCGAGCGCGCTATTGAGGAACGCGGCCTCGATCCCCATCTCTCGCAGGTTCGCCGCCTGATCCTGCATCAGTGCGATCAACGGGCTGATCACCACGCACGTCCGCTGCATCGCGACGGCCGGGAGTTGGTAGCACAGCGACTTGCCACCGCCCGTCGGCATGACGATCGCCGCATCACGGCCAGACAGAATCGCGTTGACGATGGATTCCTGCTTCGGACGAAACTTGGAGTAGCCCCAATGGCGGCGCAGTAGGGCGTGTAGATCGGGAACGGACACTCCATCTGATCGTAGCGCGTGGCGGATGGTATTCTCTGGAAAATAGCGATGCGCAACGCGACCGTGGTTCTCCTGATGTTTGGCTTGGCGTGGTTCGCGGTAGAACTGTTTGAACCGGGACTGCGGTGCTTGTACTTCTGTCAGCCGGAGAGTGCGTTGGACGGAGCGCGGCGGGGAGCTTCGATTGTGGTGATCGGGCTTCTGAGTGGGGCCTGGGGAGCGTTCTATGCGGCGTTGACGCGGAAGCACGCGATCTACCTTCCGCTGCTCTCAGTGCTGGTAGCCAGTGCGGCCCTCCTGGCGTTATTGACGCCCTCGCCACGCGTATTCGGCGTGATCGGTGGAGTGGCCGCAACCGGCTTCAGCTTCGTGCGGTGGGACCTACTTGGCCTTGCTAGCGGTGCTGGCGGCGGGCACGGCGAACGCCGTGATTGAGCCGTTCACCACGCCAGCAACGTACTGCTTGCCGCTCTTGCCGGTGTAGGTCATCGGGTTCGCGTTCATGTTGCCCGCGAGCTTGGTCGACCACAGTTCCTTACCCGTCTTCGAATCGAATGCATGGAAGTAGCTATCGTTGGACGGAACGAACAGCAGGCCGCTGGCAGTGGTCGTGGGACCGGCGCTGCCGACGCTGCCGACCTTCTGCTTCTCCTTCGGCAGGCGCTCATTGATGCCGAGCACGACTTCCCAAGCGACGTCGCCCGTGTTGGCGTTGACCGCGAACATGCGGCCCCAAGGCGGACGGGTGCAGGGCATGCCGCCGGCCGCGAAGCCGCTGTACGGACCAGGGCCAGTATACGAACCGCGATCGATGGGTAGCGGAGATCCGTCGGTGAGCGAGCCGTAGTTGCCGCCCGGCACTTTCTTTTCGAGCCAGCCGCTGAGTGCGGCGTCATGGGTGGTCACGAAGACGTAGCCGAGCGTCGGGTCAGCAGAAGTGCCCCCCCAGTTGGGTCCACCATTGCCGGGGAACTGCATGTAGCTCTTCGGTGGCGCGCCGGCTTCATGGAAGCCGAACGGCGTGAAGGGTCCGAGGTTGATGTAGCCGCCGGCTTTCTCCCACACGTCTTCGCACGCCTTCACGTGCTCGGGCGTGGTGTCAGAGGCGCGGATGAAATCATCGGCCTTGTTGAAGCTGGTGCGCGCGAGCGGCTTGGGCTTCACCGGGAAGGGCTGCGTAGGCGAGTACCATTCGCCGGGGACGTCGCCCTTCGGCACGCTGCGTTCTTCGACGCCGTGGATGGGTTCGCCGGTTTCCCGATTCAGGATGAACATCAGCGCGTTCTTGCTGATGATGGCGAGCGCGGGAATCGTCTTGCCGTCTTTCTTTACGTCGAGCAGGCTGGGCGCGGCAGGGAGATCGGTGTCCCACAGATCGTGATGTACCAACTGGTAGTGCCACACGTACTTACCGGTCGTCGCGTTCACAGCCACGATGGAGTTGCCGTAGAGATTGTTGCCGGGGCGATCGCCGCCGTAGTAGTTGCCGGCAGGGCTGCCGACAGGCATGAATAACAGGTCACGCTGTTCGTCGACGGTGAAATACCAGCCCCAGGTGTTGACTCCGGCGCGCGGCTGCTTCCAGCTATCGTTCAGCCAGGAATCCTTGTAACCAGGATCGCCAGGGCGCGCGATCGTTCGGAAGCGCCACAGTTCGGCGCCAGTGCGGGCGTCGTAAACCTTTGTGTCCCCAGCGGGGCCATCGGTGCGTTCCCCGTTGTTGTTGCCCATGATGATCAGGTTCTTGTAGATGTAGGGCACGCCGCCCCACTGGATCTCGACATTGACCTTGCCTTCCTTGCCGAAGCCGGGATCGATGTTGCCGGTGTTGGCGTTCAGCGCAAACATCGTGGAGTCGATCGTATAAAGGATGCGCGGCGGATTGGTGCCGTCGCCGGGCCAGTAGCCGACGCCGCGGTTCTCAACTCGGCCGGTGGTAACGTGGCTCCAGATTTCCTTGCCGGTATCGCCATCGACGGCGACGACGCGGTTGCCCGCCGGTGCATAGAGGATGCCGTTGATCGCAATAGGCGTGGATTCGGGCACGACGCCTGCATTCGGTGCTCCCTTGCCTTTGCCCTTGGCGGCATCGGCGGCTGGGTCCGGTGCGGAGGGGCGATAACTCCAGGCTTGGGCGAGCTTCGAAACGTTGGCCGGAGTGATCTGTTTCAGCGGCGAGAAGCGAGTGCTGGTGTTGTCGCGCGAATAGAGCGGCCAATCACCGGGCGCGACGCCCTTTGTCGTGACTTGCTTCGCGGCGGCCTTGGTTTGTTGCGCGGGGCCGGACTGCGCCATAAACGCCGCAATGGCCGCAGCGCCAGCGAGCGTGAATGTTAGGGTCTTCTGCATGATTCTCCTACGTGGACTTTGGGAACTAGTGTAACGCCGCTGAGTGCTTGCATGCAGCGAAAGCGGAGCCGAAACCAACCCATCGGCGATTTGTGTCTAGTATGCTGGTGTTGCGAAGAATCGGAGGAATTGAAAGTGATGAAAAGATTCGTGTTCTCGCTGGTGGTGTTTCTCTGTGCGGTGTCGGTGCAGGCGCAGGCTGTGCTTCCAGAGGTCGTTACCCGAGGGCTGCTCGCGTACAAATCGACCGCTGGCTCCAAGGAGGCGATTGCCGTGTGGATGAAGGGGTCGCCCAGTGAGAACGAGGCGAACCCCAAGATCGCGGCGGGTGATTTGGCAAAGATCGAAGCCACCTACGGGAAAATGATCGGCTTCGAGCCGATCCGGATGGTTTCCCTCACCGCGTCGCTCCAGAGAGTTTATGTCCTGGTGAAGTACGAGCGCGGTCCCGTGTTCTTCACGTTGGATTGTTACAAGCCCGTGGCCGACAAGGAGTGGGTGGTGTATCTCATCGACTTCAACGCGAATCCGGAGGCGGTCTTCCCGAGAGAGAGCCTCATGGGCCTGGTGAAGTAGATTCGACCGACTACTTGTCTGCCTGCGGACGCGGGGCAGGGAGGACTTCGACCATCACTCCGTTGGGGTCGCGCATGAGCACGAGTTTCGTAGCGCCCATCGTCGCGGGGGCGCCGCCTTTGCTGACGATTTCGCCACCGGCCTTCTTCCATGCTGCAACGACGGCGTCCACATCTGGCGCGCGGAGTTGCAGGATCGGGGTGCCGGGGTCCTGCGTTTTCGTGTTCAACTTATTGCGGTCGAGGTTGCGAAATTCCAGCATGAACATCTGCACATTGGTGCCGGGGATGCGCAGGACGGTGCGTTTGAACTGGGCTCCCGGGGTGGAGATGCCAACCGTCGACATCAACTGTTCGTTGCCGTCGAAGTTGGTGGAGACTCCCATGTCGAAGTTGAGGACGTCTCGCCAAAGTTTCAGTGTCGCCTCGGTGTTTTCGACCATGATCTCGAAGGCGGCTCCATAGATGTTACCGGTCGGTGCGTTGGCGGGAGCGGGCCGCGCCGAGAGTTCGATGTAGAAGCCGTCGGGGTCCTGCAGGAAGATGGCCTTGGCTCCGTTGCCGAGGTCGGCGGGCTTGCCTCCGATGGTCTGAATGCGGCCAGATGATTTCGCGATCTTAGCGACGACGGAGTCGAGTTCACGCACGCTGAGCACAAGGTTCGCGGCACCGGGGTCTTGAAAGCGCGGTTTGACGGGCGTGCGAGCGATGTCCTTGTATTCGATCAGTTCGACGCCCAGCGTAGAGCCGGGGATGCGGAGGGTCGCGATGCGGGACTGTGAGCCGGGCGTGTTGCCCAGATCCTGGATCGCCGGGTTAGCCGCGAACTGCGCGGGCGGTTGCGCGACCTCGAGGCCGATGACGTCGCGATAGAAGGCGAAAGAGCGGTCGAGGTCGGCCACGATGTGGCTGAAGTTGCCGACGCCGCTGATGATGCCTACGGGGGCAGGGACTTGGGCGAAGGCGACGGTCGCGGTCAGAAGTGTGAACAGGGCGCGTTTCATAAGGAAGTCCAGCGTCATGCTAGCAAAATGACATTTAGTCGCCAATGATCTTGACGAGCGCCCGCTTGCGGCGGCCACCGTCGAATTCGCCGTAGAAGATTTGTTCCCATGGGCCGAAGTCCAGCTGGCCTTTGGTCACGGCGACGACGACTTCGCGGCCCATGATCTGGCGCTTCATGTGGGCGTCCGCGTTGTCTGCGCCGGTACGGTTGTGGTCGTACTGCGCGATGGGCTCGTGTGGGGCGAGTTTTTCGAGCCACTTGTCGTAGTCGCGGTGCAGGCCGGATTCGTCGTCGTTAATGAAGACCGATGCGGTGATGTGCATCGCGTTCACTAAGACGAGGCCTTCCGTGACGCCACTTTCGCGGAGGCAGGCCTCGACGTCGGGCGTGATGTTGATGAATGCCCGACGTGTGGGGATGTTAAACCAGAGTTCCTTACGATACGACTTCAGCTCAGCAGCTCCAGGACGGGGCTTGGCCGTCGATGTGGACGTCAAATGGCGCATAGTCGCCGTGCAAGAGGTGCTTGCCGAGCGCCTGAGACGAGATCTGCAGCAGCGTTACACCGTTGCCGGTGACGTGACAAACTCGCACGGACGGGGCTTGCCCGAAAGACGGGATTGCAAAGGCCAGGGCGCCAAGAATGCAGACGCCGACCCAGAATTTCTTGACCACTGATATTCCTCCTAATACCTGGGTAAGGTTAAACCCACTCTGTCATCAGTCGGCTCCTAGGTCAAGTTTAGGGTTTGCCTCTAGAAAAGATCATTCGGGTATATACTGCCGGTCATGAAACGAGTGGCTTTAATTTTGATGGCAGTGGTGGCTCTGGCGCAGAGCGGATCGTATGCGGTGGCTCCGTTTGGGGAATTGCCGAATGGGCTGCAGTGGGGCGCTGTGTCGTCCGTGACCTTCCACAACGGGCACGTGTTTGCGTTGCGGCGTGCCGCGCCGAACGTGGTGGAGATGACGCCGGAAGGGAAGGTGGTCAAGTCATGGGGCGACAACGCGCTGTATAGCGTCGCGCATAGCATCGATTTCGATCAAGACGGAAACGTATGGACGACCGATTCGGCGGATCACGTGGTTTACAAGTTCGATCCCGAGGGCAAGTTGCTGTTGACACTTGGCAAGCGCAAGGTGCCGGGCGATGACAAGTCGACAGAGCTGTTCAATCGTCCCAGCGACGTGGCGTTTGCGCCGAACGGGAACGTGTATATCACCGACGGCTACGTGAACTCGCGCATTGTTGTGTTCGATAAGAACGGCAAGTTCCTGAAGATTATCGGCGGAACGAAGGGCGCAGGGCCGGGCGAGTTCAACTTGCCGCACGCCATCGTGTTCGATTCGAAGGGCCGCATGTTGATTGCGGACCGCGAGAACGAACGCATCGTGATCATGGATCAGGACGGCAAGTTCCTGGGTGAATGGAAGGGGCTGAGCAAGCCGTCGGGGCTGGCGATTGCTCCGGATGACACGCTGTACGTGGCCGATGTGGATGCCAGCACGGTGACCATCGCCAAGGATGGCAAGGTGGTCGATGTGGTGAAGGGCTTCGGGCGCGCCCACAACATCGGGATCGATGCGGCGGGCAACATCTACACAGCTGAGCCGGGATCACGCTCGCTGAAGAAGGCTGCCCGCCGCTAACGTTCCTACTGAACCGACACCGTGACTGTTGCCGGGCTGGAGCTACTGCCGACAGTCACGACGACGGTGACTTTGTCGCCGGGCGTGATTTCGGCGGGGACCTCCGCGTTGATCTGCACGACGCCGGAGACCATGCCCGGTGCTCCGCCTGCGTACAGCACCTTTGCCGCTGCTCCACCGATGGTTACGGAAACCGGTGCCGTGGGCTTGGGTAGTTCGGCCCCGAGGATGGTGCCATCCGGCACGGGCGTCGAAGTGGCTCCGAAGCCCGTGCCGAATAGCGTGATGATCGAGCCGCGCGGGGCCGGTTTCGAGGCCGCGTTCACCGAACTATCCTGATTCAACGCGGCTCCTTGGCCTTTGCCCGAACCATCCAGCGTGAATAGCGCGGGGGCAGCGGGGGTGACTGGCAACGTGATCGGCTGCGCGACGTTGTTCTTAAACGTTAGGACGATCGACGTCGATCTGTCGGCGGCGATGCCCTGCGGGACGATGGCGTTCACCTGACCACTCGAGCTCGCCAGCAACGGTGCGGGGATGCCGTTGAACAGTACCTCTGTATCCGCAAGGTCGTTCGAGACGCGCCCGGTGGCATCCAACTGAGCCCCCTTGGGCGTGCGCGGGCCGAGGCCGGTTCCGAATAACGAGACCACTTGGCCGGCTGTGACGGAACCGCCGGTATAGTTCGCGGCGCTGACGACCGCTGTTACGTTGGTGGGCTCGTCGACGGAGTCATCGGGGGTGCTGGGCACCACCTTCACTAGGACGGGGAACGGCACGGCGAGTGTGCGTCCATCGGTGGAGCGCAGGTGAATGGTTCCCGCTAACGTGTGTGTTGGCGGCGCGGCGACGGAGAG
>CANIIC010000159.1 GCA_947467395.1 Bryobacterales bacterium | reverse complement strand
TGGGTGCCGCAGTTTGCGATGGCGATGGAGCGATGGCGGCAGCAATGCGGGCCGCACATTGGGGACTGGATCGCGGCGGTGGGCGAATTTGAGGCGCTGGGGTCGCTCGCTTCGTTCGCCTATGAGCGCGAGGATGCGACGTTCCCGGAATTGTTGGACTCGGGCGAACCGGTGTATGAAGCGGTCGCGTTGGCGCATCCGCTGATCGATCCGCGCGAGTCGGTGGCGAACGATGTAGCACTGGGCGGCGAGGTTCGGCTGTGGATCATTAGCGGATCGAACATGGCGGGCAAGAGTACGTTACTGCGCGCGGTGGGCTTGAGTGTTGCGATGGCGTGGGCCGGGGCTCCGGTGAGTGCGAAGGCGGCAAAGTTGTCGCGGCTGCGGATGGGCGCGTCGCTACGGGCGAACGATTCGCTGGCGGATCACCGATCCCGGTTTTTTGCGGAGATCAGCAAGCTGAAGGACATCGTGGACATGGCCGGTTCGGGCGTGCCGGTGTTGTTTCTGCTGGACGAGTTGCTGAGCGGCACGAACTCGCACGATCGGCAGGTGGGCGCCGATGGGTTGATCCGCGGGCTGCTGGAGCGCGGGGCGATTGGTCTGGCGACAACCCATGATTTGGCTCTGGCGGAGATCGCGGAATCCCTGGGCGGACAGGCGCGGAACGTCCACTTTGAGGATCAGTTCGAAGGCGGCAAGATGCAGTGGGACTACCAACTGCGTCCGGGCGTCGTGAAACGCGGCAATGCGCTGGAGTTAATGCGGGCTGTAGGGCTCGATGTTTGACATAATTTGAGGGAATGATACCCACACTGACGGATGCAGAGATTGACGCTGGGCTGGCAGGCTTGCCGGGCTGGTCGGTCGAACACGGTAAGCTGCACCGGTCGTACAAGTTTCCCGACTTCCCGCACGCAATCGGGTTTATGATGACGGCGGCTCCGATGATCGAGAAGAAAAATCATCATCCGGAGTGGGCCAACGTGTATAACCACGTCACCGTGCATCTGGTGACGCACGATTCGGGTGGGATCACGAAGAAGGATCTGGATCTGGCGGGCCTGCTTGAGGGCATCGCGCAGAGGCTCCTATGAAGCAGTTGTTCTTACTTGCGCTGATCGCCGCGAGCGCATGGACGCAGACGTTTTCGGCTGCGGCGGATCTGGACGCGATCACGTTGCAGGCGATCAAGGACGGCTACATGCCGGGCGCGGTGATCCTGGTGGGTCACAACGGCAAGGTCGTCTTCAAGAAGGCATACGGCGACCGTGCTCTGGTGCCCGCGAAGGAAGCGGCGACGGTCGATACGATCTACGACGCAGCTTCGCTGACGAAGGTGATTGCGACGACGCCGGCGATGATGAAGCTGGTCGAGACCGGGCGCGTACGGCTCGACGATCTGGTCACCGCATACTTGCCCGAGTTCCAGGGCGGCACCAGTGAGATCACGGTGCGCGACCTGATGATTCATTTTTCGGGTCTGCGGCCGGATCTTGATCTGGAGCCTGTCTGGTCGGGTTACGAGACCGGGATCAAAAAGGCCTTGGTCGATAAACCGACCGATCCGCACAGCACCAAGTTCGTATACAGCGACATCAACTTCGAACTGCTGGGCGAGATCATTCGCCGGGTGAGTGGCAAGACGCTGGACGAGTTTGTGCAGGAGCAGATTTACCGGCCTTTGGGGATGAAGGACACGACGTATCGTCCACCAGCCTCGTGGGTGAGTCGCATTGCACCAACGGAGATCGATGCGACGACGGGCAAGCCGTTGCGCGGCGTGGTGCATGACCCGACGGCTCGGTATATGGGCGGCGTGGCGGGACACGCGGGCGTGTTCACGACGGCCGACGATCTGGCGATCTACGCGCAGATGATGCTCGACATGGGCAAGCGCGGTAGCACAAGGATTTTTGCTCCTGCCACGGTGGAGCGATTTACATCTCCCGCAACGCCTGCGAATCAGCCTGTCATCCGCGGGCTGGGCTGGGACATCGATTCGCCGTATTCTTCGAATCGCGGCGAGATTTGGGTGGGCGGCTACGGGCACACGGGCTTCACGGGTCCGGCGATCTGGATTCATCCGGCGTCGCAATCGTTCCTGGTGATCATGGCGAATCGCAATCATCCCAAAGGTGGGCGCAGCATCAACTCGTGGCGGAGCAAGGTCGCGTCGGCGGTGGCTGCGGCGCTGAGTGTGGATGCTCCTGCAGTGAAGGCTCAAGGCGTGTCGACCGGGTTGGATGTGTTCGCGAAACAGAATTTCGCGCCTCTGAAGGGCAAGCGCGTGGGGTTGATCACGAATCAAACGGGCGTGGATCGGCAAGGTCGACGCAACATCGATTTGATGCGCGCGGCGGGCGTGAATCTGGTGACGTTATTTGCGCCCGAACACGGCATCGCCGGTGCAGTGGATGTGGACAACATCGCCGATGAGGTGGATAAGGCTTCGGGCCTGCGCGTGCGCAGTCTTTATGGCAACGGGCGCACGCGCGTGACGTCGGGTATGTTCCAAGAATTAGACGCCGTGGTGTTCGACATTCAGGATGTGGGTGCTCGGTTCTACACATATGGCTGCGCGATGCTCTATGGCGTGGAGGAGGCGGCGAAGGCCGGCGTGGCGTTCTACGTGCTCGATCGGCCGAATCCGATCACGGGGACGCATGTCGAAGGACCGATGTTGGACGCGAACCTGCACAGCAATGTCGGCTGCTACGACCTTCCGGTTCGGCACGGGCTGACATTGGGCGAGATAGCCACGATGGCGAACGTCGAACAGAAGTGGGGCGCCAAGCTTGAGGTGGTCCGGATGGAGAACTGGGGCCGTGCCGAGTGGTTCGATGATGCGGGACAGCCGTGGGTGGATCCATCGCCGAACATGCGGAGCCTAAACGCGGCGACGTTGTATCCGGGGATTGCGTTGCTGGAGACCCAGAAGGAGTATTCCGTGGGTCGCGGGACAGATGCCCCATTTGAGCAGATCGGCGCGGAGTGGATTCGCGGGGAAGATCTCGCTTCCTATTTAAATGGGCGGCATCTGCTGGGCGTGCGCGCGTATCCGGTGCGCTTTCAGCCGACGGCCTCTGTGGGTGCAGGCAAGATGCTCGGCGGGGTGCGGTTTGTCGTCACCGATCGCGAAGTGTTTGATGCTGTGGGCTTGGGCGTGGAAGTAGCTGGTGCGATTCGGGCGTTGTATCCGGGTAGGCTGGATCCGGAAGCCAGCCGCAATCTGATCGGCAATCGCGCGGTGCTGGATGCGTTGAAATCCGGTGAAGACCCTACCTCTATTGCTGCCAAAGCAAGGCTGACTACAGACGCGTTCTTGGCGCGGCGTTCTCCCTTCCTTCTTTACCAATAATTCAAGATTCAGCGGTGCGAGCCGAAACGGAAGGTAACACGCATCTGCGGATGCATCCATTTCGGAACGGTCGCTCTTGTCATCCACGAACTCAACATCACCACCCGGACAGCCGAGTCGCCTGTTGGTTGTGGACGACGAATTCAATAACCGGCTCGCGCTCTCGCGCCGCTTGACCCGCCGGGGTTATAGCGTAGATACAGCCGAAGGCGCCGCGGAAGCTCTGGACAAAGTGCTTCGCCAGCAATACGATCTGGTGCTGCTGGATCAGATGATGCCGGGGATGAGTGGCGTGGACTTGCTGAAGCTGCTGCGCGCTACTTATTCTCCGACGGAACTGCCGGTGATCATAGTGACGGCGGTCGACGAAAACGAAACGATGGCCGAGGCCCTGAATCAGGGAGCCAACGACTATGTCGTGAAGCCCGTCGAAATGCCAGAGATTACCGCGCGTATCCAGACGCAGTTGGCACGCTCGCGGGTGGCGCGCCGTCAGGAAACCGGGGAGACGCCTGCAGACGGGTCTTCCGGACGCGAGGCGACATGGGAATGGAATCCGCAGTCCGGCACGGCTCGATATTCCACGGAATGGGCACACCTGGTCGGCAACCTGCCGGGGGAAATCGGGAATCGTCTAGAGGAGTGGCTGGATCGAATTCACCCACAGGATTTGGGGCGGGTACGTCGCGAAGTAAAGACACATTTGGATGGTGGCGCCAGCGAGTTTCGCAGTGAACATCGCTTGCGGTGTAAGTCGGGTGTGTATCGTTGGGTGTCGTGTCGCGCCGTAGCCTTTCGAGATTCTGACGGGCGCCTGATCCGTATGGCCGGAGTGGCCCAGGATATTGAGCAGCGCAAAGTGGTGGATACTCTCACCGGACTGGGCAACCGGCGGCAGGTACTGGATCGGCTCTCGACTGTTCTAGCGGAGGGCGATGATCCGCAGGTGGTGATGCTGGTGGATCTGGACGATTTTGGAATTCTGAATGAGCACTCCGGCCACGAGCGCGCCGACTATGTACTGGTGGAGGTGGCTTCGCGGCTTAAAGAGGCGATTGCAGATCCGGATCTGATCCTCGACGCGACGTTGTTCCGCGTCGGCAGCGACGAGTTTGCGATTGTTGCGAGGATCCCGCATGGTGCCGCCGATGTGCACTTTCTGGCAGACGTCTTACTCGCGTCTTTTGCCGAGCCCGTGATGGTCGATGGTGAGGCGGTCCACGTTACCGCGAGCATCGGTGCGGCGATAACAGTGAAGGGGATCACTCCGGACCAGATGCTGCGGGATGCAGATCTGGCCTTGCGCAAGGCCAAGGAACAGGGGCGACATACTTGGAAGCTGTATGAGTTAGGACTCCGCGACCGCGCGCATATTCGCGCGACTCTCGCGCGAGACTTGCGGCACGCGATTGAGCGCAATCAGCTGCTAGTGGTGTATCAGCCGAAGGTGAAATTGCGTTCCGGAGCAATTGTTGGCTTCGAGGCGCTGATGCGCTGGAAGCATCCTGAATTAGGTATGGTGTCGCCGATCGATTTCATCCCCATGGCGGAGGAGACGGGCATGATCCAGGCTGCCGGCGAGTGGATCATGCGCAAGGCATGCAGACAACTGAAGCAGTGGCAGGAGGAGTTTGCCGGCGGGGACAAACCGCTCGAGATGAGCGTGAATTTGTCGGCCCGGCAGCTCTCCGATCCGAATCTGAAACAGATCGTCGAGCGGGCGCTGGCAGATGCCCGGATTGAGCCGTCGTCGCTCGCGTTGGAACTGACCGAAAGCTCCTTGATCGAAGAAAAAGAATCGGCGCGCGGAGTTCTGGGCGAATTGCAGAAGTTGGGCGTTGGGTTGATGCTGGACGATTTCGGCACGGGCTACGCGAGTCTGAGCTACCTGAGCATGTTGCGGTTCGACGCCCTGAAGATTGACCGCTCCTTTGTTAGCCGTCTAGAGTCTGACTCCGACAGTTGTGCGATCATCCGCACGGTAATGGGGCTTGCCAAGGAACTGCGGATGCAGGTGATCGCCGAAGGAATTGAGACTGAGGCGCAGTTGCGGCGGTTGGTCGAGATGGGATGCCACTGGGGTCAGGGCTTCTATTTCTCGAAACCAGTCGAGGCGAGGGATGCCTATGTGCTCCTCACCCGAGGATTTGCGCCACTGCCCGGGGTGCCGGAAGTTCAAGTCGCCTAGATGTTCAGTAGTACCGCTCGGGTGGGTAGGCCTGTAAGTGTGCGGAGTGCGTAACCGTACCATCGCAACTGCTGCTCATAGCGTGTACGTGGACCGTCCAGACTTGCGTCGGTCTTGAAATCGACCACTACCCACTGCCCGTTTTCGAGGAACGCCAGGTCGATTACGCCTTCCAGCCAGTGGTTGTCTTCCACCGGGACGGCGAACGGATACTCGCGATGGGTACGTTCGGCTCTGCGTGCGCGCGTCATCAACTTGTGTTTCAGCGCCGCGGTCACAGCCTCGATCGCGGCGCTAGCTTCGCTTTCAGGCGCGCCGTAGATGCGAGCCTGCAATTCCACCACCTTGCGCACGGCATCTTTCTTTGCGTCCAGCGAGACTTCGCGCAGTGCTGCATGCACCAGTGTTCCGAAGCGTCGACCCCCGGGACGTGCATCCTTGGCGACGTGCAGGAATTCAACTTCGATCGGGTCGCCGGGCGGGACTCCGCTGGCCTGACTCCCCAGCATCACTTCAAATGAGGGCCGAGATCCGTTCGTGATGGCAGAGGTGCGCTGCGCAAGCCAGGACTGATAGTCGCGCGCGCTGGAGCCGTCGTCATCTTTGAGCATCCCCTCCTGGCGTAGACCGTAGTCGGCTTCTGCCCCCAAGTGGAGTTGTGCGGGGTCCCACCACACCACTTCATGCGAGCCTACGCTCGGCGTGATACGGCCGGGTTTCACCGACGCTTCGGGGTTGCCGTCGTAATCGCGAGGCCGGTCGAGCACGCTCACTTGGCCGAACTTCGGACAACCCTCAGCAGGCTCAGCGCCGCGCCAGTCGGCGCGAGATGGATAGAGCGCCTTGTCGAGAGGGCTTAGCCAGTTGTCCATGGGGAACGGCTCGTCGCCGACCGCCGGCACGACCAGAAGATCCTTCGCGCGTGTGGCGGCCACATAGGCGACGCGGACGCCTTCGGCTCGCTCTCGCATGGCCTCTTCGGCTTCGTGATCCAGCAACTCGTGCGGAGCGCAGCGGAGCAGTCGTGTTGCGCACAGGCCGTGCTCGGAATCGACGTATTGATCCGGGTCGCGCGCGGAGATGTTGGCGGTGAGGTCGGCGAGGATAACGACGGGAAACTCGAGGCCCTTCGCGGCATGCACGGTGAGCAGCCGAACGCCGTCGGAATCTTCTTCCAGCACCGGTGCCTCGGTCGCTTCTTCCTTCTCTGCTTGGGCCGTCAATTCTTCGACGAAGCCACGGAATGACACGCCCTGCGACATCTCGTAGCTGCGAGCGAGGTCAGCGATGCGGGCAACGTTCGCCAGAATCTGATTGCCGCCGGGACGCAGGACGAAGCCTGCGTGGGCGCGTGTAGCTTCCAGTAACGCGTTGACGGTAGCCGCGAAGGCACGTTGGTTGCGCTGCCGATGCAGGTCGGCCAGGATCTGCAAAGCTTCGGCGATTACCGGTGTCGCGCCATCGCGGAAGAACGGATGCAAGCGGCCGACCGTTTTCTTGTGAACCAACAGCATCTCATCGGGGATCGCGAAGAGCGAACCCTTCAACGTTGCGAATACGCTGAGCTCGTCTTCCGGCCACTCGATTGCCGTCAGCGCGACGCGCATGGTCTCAACTTCTTCGCGTCGATGGAATGACTTCGAGCCGGCGAGCAAGTGTTCTACGCCCCGGGCTTCCAGAGCGCGCGCGTAGTCGCGCGTTAGGTCCTGTCCGGCTTGTGTGCGGCGACGGAAGAGCACCGCAATATCGCGAGACTGGTAGCCCCAGCCGCTCTCCTGTGTGAGCCACGCAATGAATGCGGCAATGGCGTCGGGCAGACTCTTGTTGACCGCTTCTTTAGCCAGTCGCGATTTGTACGGCTTCGGCACGGGCAGCGTGATCACGCTGGGGCGGCCGGCGATGCCTTCGCGATGTTGCTCGAGTGGAACGTAGGTCGCGTGGCCGTCGCCGGTCATTTCCGTCGCGAAAGCCGCGTTGACGAAGTGCTGAATGTTGGGAATCGATCGGAAGCTGCGCGTTAAGCGCACTAAGCCGACGCCTTGCGCCATGAGCTTCTCGCAAACCTGCTGATACAGATGAATGTCCGCGCGACGGAATTTGTAGATGGACTGCTTGGGATCGCCGACCAGGAACAGTTTGCCGGGTGCGTTGTCGGCGGCGAGCGTCAGCAGAATCTCGACTTGCAGCGGATCGGTGTCCTGAAACTCATCGACGAACAGACGCTTGAAGCGTCGCTGCAGGAACCCGCGGACCTCGGCATGGTCGCGCACCAAGTCACGCGCGCAGATCAGTAGGTCTACGAAGTCCAGCTTGCCCTGGCGGTGCTTGCGCTTGTTGTAGTCGGCAACGAGCCCTGACAGTTCGTCGCGCAGGATGGCCGCAAGGTCGGCTTCAGTTCGGCGGCGGAAGTCCTCGATCCAGACCATCAGTTCATCACGCAGGTTGATCAACTCCTCGCGCGAAATGGCGCCGCCATATTCGCCGGAGCCCTTCTTCGTGTCGCGACGGAGATCCCGTCCAAGTTTCAGGATCTGCGCTTCCAGCGCGTCGTAGTCCGCAGGTTCACCCGCGATCTCCGGGCGGTCGATCGACTGCATGAGTAACCGCACGGGGAGCAAGCCGCGATACAAATTGTCGTTCACACGCTTGGGGCTCGAACTGGCGGACGCAAGCTCGCGAGCCTTGCGCAACAACGTGCGGATCTCTTCATCGCGCGCGAATTCTTCGCGACGCCACGGCGCAGGGTAGTCGCGCCACTCGATCAGTTTGCGCCCGGCGTACTGCAACTGCTCCATGGGGGGCGAGTCGTCCCAGCCGTCGCGATGCGCTAATCGCGCGAAGGCTCGCTTCAGGCCGGGCGAGGTTTCGTTGAGTCGTTGCTCCATCCACACGCGGAAGGAACGCTGGAACAGCCGGTTCGCCTGCTGCTCATTCAGTTCTTCAAACGCTGGGTCGACACCGGCTTCGATGGGGCGTTCCCTCAGGATCTGGGCGCAAAAGGCGTGAATGGTGCCGATGGAGGCCTCTTCCAGATGTTCCAGCGCATGCTCTAGTTCGGTGCGGCCTTCCGTGGATTCCAGGCGTGCTTTGTCTAGCGCTTCGCGCAGACGTAATTTCAATTCGCCGGCAGCCTTGTTGGTGAACGTAACCGCAGCGATCTCTTCGATGCGTGCTTTGCCGGCACGCAGTACCTCCACGATGCGACCCACTAGCGCCGTGGTCTTGCCGGTACCAGCGGAGGCTTCGACGATTAGGCTCTCATCGAGCGATTCGCGAATCCGGCGCCGTGCCTCGGCATCCTGACTGAGTTGCGGCGTCACGCCATGCC
>CANIIC010000158.1 GCA_947467395.1 Bryobacterales bacterium | reverse complement strand
TTGCGCGCGTAATCGATGCCGCCCTTGATGACGTAGTCGCGCGCCGTCACCATGTGGTGGAATTCTTCGAGCACGCCTTCGGCTTCTTCCGGCGTCAGGGCCTGAACGCGGGCGATCTCGCGGCTGATTTCGTCGACTTCGCCTGAATCGAGCTGGCGCAGAATCGCGCTCGACGCCTCGTCGCCGATCATGACCAGTAGAATTGCGGCTTTGCGAACGCCAGGGATCTGTTCGCTACCGCTGATACTCACCATTGAGCCAGCTCCTTACAACGTGCGCCATGGCGGCGGGGTCTTTCTTGACCTCACCGGCGATGTGCTTGGTGAGGACGTCGGTACGTTTCGTCGAAACCGCGGGTAGCTTCAACGACATAATGGCTTCGGCTTCGAGCCGCTCCTGTTCGGCGGCCTGCTCGGCGAGCCGCGCGCCCATTTCCTTCTCCGCGTCAGCCGCTGGCGAGGACAGTTGCTTGCCATTCACCGTCGCCGAGGCCTTCTTCTTTTTGCGGCGACGCCATAGGAAGAAGCCACCGCCAAGAATCGCGACCAGGAAGCCTGCGCCCACGCCAGCGACCACCATCATGTTTACCTGGGTGCCGATCAGGTTCTGCAGCCACGGGGGCAGGGGGATGGATGATGGATTCGCGGGTGTCGCCGCTTTGGGCGAATCCAGATTCAGAGGCTGCGCGGCCAGCGTCGCTTCAAACGGGAACGCTTCCACGACCAGTTGATCCCCGCGCATCGCATCGATTCCGATGGCGGCCGTGACCAGGTCCTTGATCACTTGTAATTTCTCGGGCGTCGGAGCCTCGACCACCGGCTTGCCCTGGTCGTAGCGCAGCGAATGATCGACCAGAATCGAGAGGGAGAGCTTCTTCAGCGCACCTTGGCCGAGCTTGGTGTGCTTCACCGTACGGCTGGTCTGATACGTGGTGTTTTCGGTCTTGCGTCCGTAGTTGGTGACCGAGGCTCCAGCCGCGGCCTGGGCCGCAGTGGCTCGCGGGAGGTTGGACGCGGTTCCGGGGACACCCGCTTCGGCCACGGCACCGGGCGCGGGCATGTCCTGAGTGGTCTGCGAACTGACCATCACGCTCTTGTCCGGATCGAAGATTTCCTCGCTGAAGTCGCCGCTGGTCAGGTCGATATCGGCGGAGACGCCGACGCGGAAGTGCTCGGCTCCAATCAACGGGTCGAGTGTTTGCGCGATCTTGGCCTGAATATCGCGCTCCAGTTGCTTGCGATACTCCAGCTCCGCCTCGCTGCCTTCCGCCGAGTCCTGCAGTCCCGCGGGCTTGGGACGATTCAGGAGGTTCCCCGATGTATCGAGCACCGTCACCTGATTGGCCTGCAACCCCGGCACGGCGCTGGCCGCGAGCTGTGTCATCGCGGCGATGTTGACCGGGCTCAGTTGGGCTCCAACGCGGAGCTTGATCAGGATGCTGGCTTTGGCCGGTTGCCGGGCTTCGAGGTACAGCGAATCCTTGGGCATCGTGACATGGACGCGCGCGCGTTCCACCTCGCGTAGGCTCATGACCGAGCGTTCCAGCTCGCCTTCAATGGCCCGATGATAGTTGACCTGTTCGGTGAACTCGCTGGCTCCGAAATTGGTCTGGTCGAACAGCTCAAAGCCCAGCCGACCGGTGTGCGGGAGTCCTGCGGCAGCGAGTTGGAGCCGCACGTCGGCGACACGATCGCTCTTGACCAGGATCGTGGCCCCGCCTTCGGACAAGCGATACTCGATGTTCTTTTCCTTGAGGCTGGCGGTGATGGCTCCGGCGTCTTCGGCCGCCATGCCGGAAAATAGAGGCTCGAAGCCGCGCTCCTGATTCCAGCGCTGCAGCCCGAAGATCCCGGCGATGACTGCAGCGGCGGCCAGGATCAGGATGATCCTCTGACGCGGTACGAGATTGGCCCACAACTGTCCGAGCTGGATCAAACCTGCATCCTCATCACTTCTTCATAGGCCGCGACGACTTTGTTGCGGACCTGGAGGAATAAGTCGAAGGACAGTTCGGCTTGTTTCGAGGCGAGGGCCACCTGATGGAGTTCCTCGCCTTCGCCCGACAGGAAGCGTTCGACACTGGCCTGCGCGTTGTTCTGGAAGCTCTCCACCTTGTTGACGGCGTCGGTGAAGGCCGCGTGGAAGGCCTCGCCGCCGGCGGTGTCGCCACCGGACGGGATCGAAGGCGCGGTGATCGGCGCGACTGTCGGGATAGAAGTGATGCCAGGGAGAGTCATGTTTTAACGCATCAGGTCAATGGCCCGATTCAGCATGTCTTTCACGGCGCTCATGGCGGCGACGTTCGATTGATACGACCGCGAGGCGTTCAGCAGGTCGACCATTTCTTCGGCCGGGTTCATGTGCGGGAACGCGACGTAGCCGTTCGCATCGGCGTCGGGATGGCCGGGCATGTAGCGCATCTCCGGAGGCCGGTCATCCACCACGACGTCGGCGACGCGCACGCCCTGGCCGAGTTCTTTCTGAAAGACGGCGGAAAACGGCGACGCCTGCACATCGGTCGAGAACACTACGTCCTTGCGGCGATACGGCCCGCCTTCGGGCGTCCGCGTGGTCTCGGCGTTGGCCATGTTCTCGACGAGCATTTCGGCACGGGTGCGTTGCGCGGACATGCCGGAAGCGCTGACTTGAAGAGCAGAAAACAAACTCATGATCGTTTAAGCCTTCCCTTCATGGATCGCGTTGCGTATCGATTCGAGATGGCCGCGTACCAAAGTGGATGCCAGATTGAAACGAATCGCGTTTTCAGATAGCAGGCGCGATTCGCGGTCGACGCTCACGTTGTTGCCGTCGGGCTTCTCATAGAGCCCCTGCGGCTCGATGGTTTCCGGTGTTTGGCCGCGCACCGCGCTCATGAACTCACGCTGAAAATCGATGTCTTTGGTGTGGTACCCGGGCGTATCGGCATTCGCCAGATTCGAGGTGACCAATTTTTGCTGGGTGCTAAGCAGGTCGAGATAACGTGCGAGCGAGTCCGTACCGGCGGTGAGTGCGGAACTGGGGTGGATTCCATCGGCCATGACGGAACCAGTATGAGCAGTTGGGGGGCCTTAGCGGAGCTGGATCTTGACAGGATTTGCCTGTATTCCGTTGACCTTCAGCACTAGGTCCTGAGTGCCCGAAGGGATGCCGGCGGGCACGCGCACGTTGACCTGCTGCAGGCCGGGAATCGTCGTGGATCCGGCGTAGACGACAGGCACATCCATGCCCGCGATGGTCGCGGTGGCCGTGGGCGTTGCGCCCAGGCCGGTCGCGTAGATCTCCAAGAAATCGCCGGTCGCGGCTGGCCGGGTTTGCGTGAGCAGGCCGGTGTTGGCGATCAGTACGGCTCCCGCTCCGGTGGCGGTGTCATAGAAGACGCCGGGGGCCGTGGCGGCGATCTGCACGGGCGTGGAGGCCGAGATCCCGATGGGCGTAGTCACCAGAACCTGCGCAGTGCCTGGCGAAATATTGGCGGGGACGATGAAGTTGATCTGCGAATCAGAGACGTAGCTGAGCTGGGCGAACGTGCCGTTGACCGATACGGAGACGCCGCTCAGAACGGTGGTAAACGGGAGGCTGGTGGCTCGCACGGTGGTGCCGCCTGCGAGGCTGCCGCCGAAGATCGATGCAAAGCCGCCGGGCGCGAGCTGCTGGGTGAAGGATGCCGCGTGCAAGATGCCGTTGGGCGAGGCGGCGGGTAGGCCCAGAGCAGTAGCGGTGCCTGTCGATGTCGGCACGCCGGGGATGGAGAAGGCTAGGGTGTTGAAGCTGCCGGAGGTCGTGGTCCAGTTGATGGTGGCGCGGCCGAAGACGTCGGTGATCGCGGGGCCACCGGGTACGGCTGCTCTTACCACCGCCGCGCCGCCACCGTTGACATTTACCTCGAAGGGCTGATTGGAGTACGGGACCTTATTCTGGTCGACAACGCTGATCACGATAGGGTCGGGCAAGGCTCCGTTGATTGCGCTCTGGTTGTTGCCGCTGACGACGTTTACCCGCAGGGCGGAGGGCTGGTTCACCTGGACGCGCGCGACGGGCGAGACGTAGGCAGGGTTGCTGGGGATCAGTTTCAGTTCCTCGACGCCGACGCGTTTGCCGACGAGGGTAAAGCTACCCTGCGTGGCGCCGGCGGGGATGGAGACCGTGGCTGGGGCGGTGACGACCGACTGCGGCGTCTGAATCTGGAAGGTGAGGCCCGAAGGCGCGGGGCTGTCGAGTTGGATGGTGGCGAATGTATCGCGACCGAGTACGACGCCACCGTTCGGGGCCAGCGACAGCGAGGCGTTGCGGCGCAGCGTCGTGGTCATCGTCGCGCGACCGTCGGTGGCTTTGTTGAAGAAAGTTTCGAAGGCGGTGCGATAGCCGTCCACTTGCGCGATCGCCGCGGCGGCGGGCGTTCCAGCCGAGATGTCGGCGTTCTCATCGACGATCATCACGAAGCCCATGCGGAAGGCGCGCTGCGCCACGGTCGAATCCGGGGTGCGACGTCCGGCGGCCTTGATCACGTCGTCAATCGAGATGTCGAGCTTGGTGCCGTTGAAGGTCACGCCCACTTGCGGTGCTCGCGAATTCGTGGAGCCCGAGTTCAGAACCGCGAACGTCGGTGGAACATCCTGCGGCGCGCGCAAGCCCATCAGGTATTGATCGAGCGCCGAATATTGTTGCACCGTGGCCGTGGTGCGATAACGCGGCGAGGAGCCCGCGCCTTGATCCAAAATGCGGGTGCCTTCGAGCACGGAGGCATCGCTATTGAACGGGAACGCCCAATGCGCGAGTCCTGCTCCCAGCATCGGCGGGAACGCCGCGTTGGTGGGCGAAGGCACGCTGACCAGAGCCAGGAACAAGTGCCCGGCTTCATGCGCCAGCACGGTGACCGGAGAATCGCCGATCACGCCTCGGCTGGCCACAATGCTGAAGGGGTCCGGCAGGTACTGGCTGGTAGGGCCGAGGTTCAGCACCGCTTGCAACTGGCGCTTTGAGCCGTACTGCGCGCCGTCGTCGAGCGACGTATCGCCGTAGCCTTCGCCCGAACTGCGCGTCGTGAGTTCGTAGGCCACGACGCCCGATCCAGCGGAAACATTCATCGCGTTGTAGAACACCAGATAGTCGTAGCTGTCTTCGTGCGTTTGGTAGAAACGCTGCGCCGCCGCCATCAGATCGATCTCCGGCAGCGAACTGGAAGAGAACGATTCGGCCACGCCAGTGGTGAATGAGGCCGTCGTGGTGGAGAGATCGACCAAGGCGACCGGTTGCCCGTTGCCCGGATTTAATCCGGTCACTGCTTTGGCGAGACTGCTGCTGGCTGTGGTGTAGGTGAGCTCGATGCGGCCATTCGGGTACAGGCGCATCTGGAACGTCTGTCCGCCATTCAGGATCGTGTCGCCGGAAAGTGGCACGTTATCCCAGGTGAGTACCACGCGCGTGGCGTCGCGAAACAATCGGACGCCGCTGGTGGAAGCGAGCGGATTCAGGTCCGTGAATAGTCCGGCGATGGCCGGCGGCCCCGCTGCGAAGTGTCCGTAGGCTCCGCTGTAATCGGTGTCGCCCTTGGTGAAGCTCACGGAACCGTTCGAGTTCACGAAGGCTTGCTGGTAGCTGGACCCGTAATAGGGGAACGCAAAGGGGAGCGTGATGGCTTGAGTTTCATCGTCGCCCAACGCCAGCCGTGTTCCGGACTGCGAGGCGGCCGTATCGAGCGAGGCCGCGCTGTTGTCCAGCTTGTACCCGGCGGCGTCCGGGGTGAACGTCAGCATCTTGCCCACCAGATCGAACGGGTTGCGCAGGCCGACCACTCCGTTGCCGGAGCCGATGACGGCGATCTCCCCCACATCCTGATTCGCGCGTGCTTCGCGCAGGGCGGCGACGTCAGCTGCAGCCAGTCGGGTGGTGGCCCGGCGGGCCGTGTGGCGAAGGTGAAGGAAGGCTTCTTCACTCGCGTTCGTAATATAGGATCCGCATTCGGCGAGTGGACCCTTGGCGGCCCAAGCCCCCGTCACGATCAGCAGGAGCCCGGCGGCCCAACGTTTCTGCATGGCTTGTCTTTATTCTAGGACGCGGACCGTTTCAACCGCGTTTCAACCGACCCAGGCAACTTGACACCAACGGGACCCTTGGTAACGATAGTACCCATGAAACGTACTCTTGCTCGCCTTCTGGTTCTCGGGTTGTCGATGACGGCCGCGTACATGACTCTGTTTGGACAGGCTGCCCCTGTGACGGGCGCCGATGATCCGGCTCCGCTGTTTACCGATAAAGACCCTGTGCTGAACCGCAACAAGCAGGCCGCGATGCACATTGTGTTCGATCTGCTGGCCTATGGTCACTGGGACGATGCTCCGAAGTACCTGACGGAACGCTACATTCAACACAATCCGGGCTTCGCCTCCGGCCGCCAGACGGTGATGGATGCGTTCGCGAAGTTCTCCAAAGCTCGCCCGATCCCGTCCAGCACCAAGGATTATGCTCCGAAGATCGTTTCGGTGTTGGCGCAGGGTGACATGGTGATCGTCGCAAATCGCGTGGAACGCCCCGATCCGCGCAATCCCGGCCAGAACTACACCACCACGCATTTCGACATGTGGCGCTTCGTCGACGGCAAGGCCGATGAACACTGGGACGAAGGCGCGATCGCTGCTCCAGCGCCCGCAGCGGGTCAAGGCAAGGGCAAGCAGTAGCGTACAATTTTCAAGGGAGATACTTTTAAAACCATGCGATATTCCATGCTGATTCTGGCGGTAGCCGTCGTTTCGACGTCGCTGTACGCGCAAGATGCCGATGCTTCGATCCAGGCGCTGCAACGCGCGTACAACGGGCAGAAGGGCAAGATTCTGGGCGGCGCTCAGGCGATGTCCGACGCGGATTATGCGATGAAGCCGGGCGAAGGCTCGCGCACGTTTGCCGAAGTGGTGGGCCACATCGCCGACGCACAGGCGAGCACCTGCGGCAACGTCGCCGGGACTCCGACGCAGTTGAATGCCGAACGCGGCATGAAGACGAAGGCGGAACTGGTGGCGGCGCTCGAAAAGTCGTTCACCTTGTGCGATGCCGCTTATAGCGGGACCAACACCACCAACCACGACGCGGCTATCGCGGGTGGCTTCGGTGGTCCGCAACCGCGCAACGCGGTGTTGTGGAACAACGTCGCGCACAGCGAAGAAATGTACGGCACCATGGGCGTGTATCTGCGCATCAAGAACATCGTTCCGCCGTCGACGGCAGCTCGTCAGAACGCCGGCAAGGGTGGAGCAAAGGGCGGCGGCAAGGGTAAGTAAGCCACTTCGTTCGGAACGAATCAGGGCGCTGGGGGATTCCCCCTGGCGCCCTTTTTATTTGTGCAGGATCGGCAGCAGCGCTTGAGCGATCCGGTCCGCGCCGAACTGGGTGACGTGATTCGTGTCGCTGAACAAAGGGCGTCCTCCGGCGTCCACGGAGGTGCAACTGCCGGCCGAGCAGAACAGGTCTTCCGTTTCGACGAAGGCCACGTCTTGCAGCCGACCGAATACGTCCAGCACTTCCGCATTGCGGCGGTTGTAGTCTTGGGTGCGGATTCGCGGGACATACGACAGACTTTCGGAGAATTGCCGGATCTTCATCAATGTGGGCAGAACCGGTCGACCGAACTCCGGCGTCGGCTTCACGACGATCACGCGCTTGCCCGCGTCTTGCAGCGTCGCGACGGTCTGTCGCAGGGTTCGCTCGAAGATGACCTTGTTCTCGGCCGGGAATCGAGCCTGCTCCAGCTTGTCAGAGGCCAGTGCGGGGACGATTCGTTTCCCGAAGCCATCGTCGCGGTAACCCTGGGTGTAGTCGGCCCACTGTGCGACCAGCACGACGTCTGTCACTGCCGGGTTGTGGACGATGTGTCGGATCGCCTGGATCGTGGTGTCCACGCAATCGCCCGCCTGCAACTGATTCAAGTGAAAGTTGAGCATCGGAGCGCAGAAGCCACCCGAGATCGCGTAGAGAGAGAACTCCTGTCTTCGAAACGCTTCGAAGAGGGCCCCGGCATGCGAGTCGCCGATGATGGCCACGGTCGGCGGTACATCCGCGCCCACGATACAGAGATCGCCGTTCGCGATTTGCTGCGCCGTGCGACGTTGTTCGTTGTGGCAGAGGCTCTGTTCGACGGTCCGGATTTCCGAGAGTCGCGCCACTTCAGGGTCTCTATTGGGGAAGCCTGCGGTGAAGTGTCCGGCCAGTCCGAACGCGGCGAAGCAAACGCTGCAGATCGCCGCCGCTGCGAAGACCTGCGTGCGGGTGAACCGACTGCGATCGCGGAATGGCGTCTCCACATACTTCCAACTCAAGTACCCGAGCGCCACCGCGACCAGCGCCAGCGCCGCGAACACCGGCTTGCTCGGTTCGAGGATCATCCGGTGCTTGGCAAACGCGAAGATCGGTTGATGCCACAGGTAGGCGCTGTAGCTGATCAGCCCGAGCCCGACCAACGGTCTTGTCCCGAGTAGGCGGCCGCTGAGCGTGTTGCTGCCCGCGCACAACAGAATCAGAGCCGTGCCTGCAGTGGGTGCGAGGGCGTACACGCTGGGGAAGGGCGTACGCTCGTCGAAGATGAGGATCGAGTATACGATAAGTCCCATGCCAACCATGCCGCCGACTTCATTCAGCCACTTGGGCAGCGTCCGCTTCGGCGCGCAGGCCAGCAGTGCGCCCATCAACAACTCCCAGCCGCGCGTGGGGAGCAGATAGAAGGTGGCCTCACGATCGGTGACGGAGCCTCGATCGGCAGCGGCTAGGCTGATGGCGAAGAGGATCGTGAGCAGGGCGACCAGCCAACGTTTGCCGAGCCGCCACATAAGCATCAGCAGCAACGGGAAGAATACGTAATATTGTTCCTCCACCGCAAGACTCCAGGTATGCAGCAGCGGCTTCAGCTCGGTGTTCGGATCGAAGTACCCGCTGGTTT
>CANIIC010000157.1 GCA_947467395.1 Bryobacterales bacterium | reverse complement strand
TTGTGCCATTCGAAAAACGGTAACAGTGCTTCCCACATAGTGTTTACTGGCTCCGGTCCTTAGAAATTGTAGGCCATGGTGCGGCCGGTGATGATGACCAGCGCCCAGATGAGGATCGAGGCCCAGGCGGTGAACTTGACCTGCGCCGGCGGATCGGGGTCTTTGTCCCACGAAGCGCGGCTGCGGTAAATGGTGGCGTGGTAGAACGCCGCGTTAGCGCCGCCCAGGATCAGGAACAGCACCTTGAAGAGGAACCAGATGCTCTCATAGCAACGCGTCGGCTCGGCCCACATCAGCAGCAGACCGGTGATGGTCATGACGATGAAGCCGACGATCATCCACGGCAGCACCCCGTTGAATACATCCGAGATCGGTTCCTTGCGGAAGATCTTGCCGGCCATGCGTAGATCGCTGATGGCGATCGCGCCCGCCGAGGCACCGATGCCCAGCAGGTGCAGGCCTTCGATGATCGGAAACATCAAAATTGATTCGCGAATCGATACGCTCAGGTTTGTGTCGCGGGCAAACTCGGCGAACTGTTGCAGGTCCATACTGGGGAGAAACCTCTCAAATAAAGGAAGATAGCGCGAGCTCTACAACGCTAACCTCGCCAACTCCAGTTTTTGAGAATACACAAGCGCTCTTGGCCTGTCAATTGATAGACTGGGAACTTCGCCGTGATCCCGTACCTTGACCTCAAAGCGCAATACCAGGCCATCAAGCCGGAAATCGACGCCGCCGTTCTGAAAGTGCTCGAATCGACCGAGTACGTTTTGGGTAGCGAAGTCGCGAAGTTCGAAGAAGAGTTTGCCACCTACTGCAACGCCAGCTATGGCGTGGGCGTAAACTCCGGGACCAGTGCGCTGCACCTGGCGCTGCTGGCTGCCGGCGTCGGTCCGGGCTCAGAAGTCATCACGGTTCCGTACACGTTTATCGCGACCACAGCTGCGATCCGCTATTGCGGGGCGACGCCGGTATTTGTCGATATTGATGCGGCGACCTATATGATGGACGTTGCGCAGATCGAAGCGAAGATTACACCGCGCACCAAGGCGATCCTGCCGGTTCATTTGTACGGCCAGCCGTGTGACATGGACCCTATCCTGGCGATCGCGAAAAAGCACAACCTGATCGTCATTGAAGATGCGGCCCAGGCGCATGGCGCGGAGTACAAAAATCGTCGCGTGGGTTCGCTGGGAGACCTGGCGATCTTTAGTTTCTATCCGGGCAAGAACCTGGGTGCGTATGGCGAAGCCGGCATGGTCACCACCAACAACGCCGAATTCGCCCGCAAGATTCGCTTGCTGCGGAACTGGGGCACCGAACAGCGTTACTACCACACCATGCAGGGCTTCAACTACCGCATGGAAGGGCTGCAGGGCGCGATTCTACGGGTGAAACTGCAGCACCTGCCACGCTGGACCGAAGCTCGTCGGACCAACGCCGCGCTCTATTCGAAGCTGCTGAGCACGTCGGGCGTCGTGACGCCCACCGTAGTTGCGGACCGCAAACACGTCTTCCATGTCTACGCGATCCGTACGCCGCGCCGCGAGGCCTTGACCGGCTTCCTGCAGGCCCGTGAGATCCAGTTCGGCATTCATTATCCAGAGCCCATCCATCTTTCGCGTGCCCACGCGGACCTGGGGGGCAAGCGCGGCGATTTTCCGATCTCGGAGACGGTCAGTGAGCAGATCCTGTCGCTTCCCCTCTTTCCGGAAATGACGCGCGATCAGGTTCGCGAAGTCGCGGCTGCAGTCATCGAAGCGCACGCGTCTTAGATCGAAATTTGACCCTGCCAAACGGCTATTGGAAGGGTTGGATATGATGTACGGACGGAATCATTTCCCGCCTGTTGGGGAACTTCGCCAGGAGATTTAGATGATCATTGACATTCACGGCCACGTAACCGCGCCGGACTCGCTTTACGTCTACAAGTCGAACATTTTGTCCCACCGGGGTGGGCATGGACGCGGCGAAGTGGGAGCCACCGACGAAGATATCCGTGAAGCGCTGAATGCACCCGTCTTCGGCGGCACGTCGCACTTGTCCCAGCTGAAGGAAGCCGGCACGGACATGCAGATCATCTCTCCGCGCCCCTACCAGATGATGCACAGCGAGCAACCGAAGGTTGTGCAGTGGTACATCGAAGAAACCAACAAGATCATCGCGCGCCAGACGAAGATGTTCCCGGAAACCTTCCGCGGCGTTTGCGGTCTGCCTCAGTCGCCCGGCGTCAGCCCCGCGGCGTTCCTGCCGTATCTCGAAAAGATCGTAAAGGAAGACGGTTTCGTCGGCTGTCTGCTGAATCCTGATCCGAGCGAAGCGACGCGCCTGGACGTTCCGCCTTTGGGCGACAAGTTCTGGTATCCGCTGTACGAGAAGCTGGTGGAACTTGATATCCCTGGCCACATCCACTCCGCCGGCTGCCGTTCGGAGCGTCTGCCGTATTCGCTGCACTTCATCAACGAAGAGAGCATCGCGGTTCTGTCGCTGCTGAATTCGACGGTATTCACGGACTTCCCGACGTTGAAGATCGTGTGCTCGCATGGTGGCGGCGCGATTCCGTATCAGTGGGCGCGTTTTGAAGCCAGTGCGATTCGCCGCAAGATTCAGCGCTTCTCCGAGCGCCTGCGCAACATTTACTACGACACGGTTCTGTACAACAAGGAATCGTTGGAGCTGCTGATCAAGACTGTCGGCGCCGACCGCTGCATGTTCGGTACGGAGCGTCCCGGCGTCGGTACGGTGAAGGATCCTCGCACCGGCCGCTGGATGGATGAAACGCGCTACATCATCGAAGACTTCGGCTGGCTGAGCGATGCCGACAAGAAGCTGATCTTCGAAGACACGGCCAAGAAGGTTTTCAAAATCAACGTTTAGTTCGAACAAGGAGTCTTGCCATGACGTCCCGGCTGAAATTCATCGGTGTGATCGCCTCCGCGTTGCTGGCGTTTAGCTGCTCCAGCCAGCCGGAGCCCGCGCAGGTGCGCAAGATTGTCATCAACTACCCGAACAAGAGCGGCTCGCAATGGCCGCTGTACTTGGCGAAGGAGGCCGGCCTCTACCAGAAGTACGGCCTGGACGTCGAGTTGAATTTCGGTGTGCACCCGGCGGGTGTGGCGATGCTGGCCAGCGGTCAGGGCCAGATGGTGAACTCCTCGCTCGAACAGTTGATGCAGGCAGCGTCGAAGGATGGCTCGCTGGTGCTGGTGGGCAGTTCGCTGAACCGCGGCACGTTCGCGTTGATGGCGGACAAGAATATCACCAAGGTCGAACAGCTGAAGGGCAAGAAGATCGCCGTCAGCCAGGTGGGTGATGGCCCGTACGGCTATGTGGTCGCGATTCTTTCGAAGGCCGGCATGACCGATCGTGACGTCGAATGGATCCCGGTAGGGCAGGGCGTGAGTGGCCGCGCGGCGGCACTGACTTCGGGCCGCGCCGATGCAACGATTCTGACGGCGCCGGCGTACTTCAAGCTGGAAGCCGAAGGTTACAACACGCTGGTGAACCTGGCGGAACGCGAAGACATCTTCGCTTCCACCACGTACCTGATGGCGAAGAATGACCTGAAGGATACGAAGCTGGCTGAAGCCCTGATCAAGGCGCACGCTGAAGCGATCAAGAAGTTCTACGAAGACAAGCCGGCCGCAGTCGCCGCGTATCGTAAGTACGATCCGGATGCTACGCCCGAAGACGTCGAGCGCACCTACGAGTTGTACGCCAAACCGCAGGCTTTCGAACGAGTTCCCTACGTGTTGCGCGACGCCGTGAATTCGGTGATCAATCAGCAGTCCGACGCGCAGCTGGCCGAGAAATTCAAGACCTACGATTGGAAGCAGGTCATCGACAACAGCATTGTCGACAAGCTGGTGAAGGAAGGCTTCTTTGTCCAGTTGTTCGGCGACAGCATCAAGGCAGAACAAGAAAAGAAGGCGACGTTAGCGTTCGGGAAGTAGTAGGCCAGTGGCTGTAAAACTTCAGATCGATCACCTCACAAAGCGTTACTCGCTGCAGCGTGAGGCCAAACAAGTGTTGGCGCTGAACGACATCACACTCGGCGTCAACGATGGCGAGTTTATGGCGGTCGTCGGCCCCAGCGGCTGCGGCAAGACCTCACTGATGAACATCGTGGCGGGGCTGCTGCCGTATGACGAAGGCACAGTCTCGATCGACGGGAAGAAGGTCCACGGGCCCGGCACGGATCGCGCGGTCGTCTTCCAGCACGCGAGTTTGTTGCCGTGGCGCAGCATCCTGGGCAACGTCCGCTACGGCATGGAGATGCAGAAACGCTTCGATGAAGCGACCATGCAGGAACGTGCCGAGCACTTCATCAAACTGGTCGGGCTCTCGGGATTCGAGAAGCACTACCCCGGCGAACTCTCCGGCGGAATGCAGCAACGTGTGAACCTCGCGCGCGCACTGGCTGCGGATCCGGTGGTTCTGTTGATGGACGAACCATTCGCCGCGTTGGACGCACAAACCCGCGAGTTCATGCAGTCCGAGTTGCTGAAGATTTGGACCAAGGCCAAGAAGACGGTCGTGTTCATCACGCACCAGATCAACGAAGCTGTTTATCTCGCGGATCGTGTGGCCGTGCTCAGCTCGCGCCCAGGTCGCTTGAAGAAGATTTTTGATGTGCCCTTCGATCGCCCGCGTACGCTGCAACTGAAGCGCGACCCTCGCTTTCTGGCGCTCGAAGATGAGATCTGGAAGCTGATCGAAGAAGAGTCGGATCGCATGGGCATGGTGGTGGAGGACGCTATATGAGCGACGAAGCTCCCCGCCAACAATCGTTCTACGAAAAATACGAAGCCGCGATTTGGGGCTTCGGTTCGATCGGCCTGATCCTTGGTATTTGGGAAGCGGCGTGGGATGCGAAGATGATCTCGCCCCTGTTCTTCAGTGGCCCTTCGGCCATCGCCAAGCAGGCCATCTACGCGTGGACGCAGGGGAACCTCAAAGGTGACCTGGTTTACAGCGGCACAAATTTTACTCTCGGCTTCCTGGCCGCGGCGATTGCCGGCGTTGTCGTCGGCATTCTCGTCGGCTGGTACAAGAAAGTCCGCATGCTAGCGGACCCCATTCTGAACGCTCTCTACGCAACGCCCCGCGTAGCGATGATTCCGCTGATCCTCATGTGGTTCGGCATCGGAATGTGGTCCAAGGTTTTCATCGTGTTCATCTCGGCATTCTTTCCGGTGCTGGTGAATACCGTTGGAGGCATGCGTGCTATCGACCGCGACCTTCTGCGGGCCGCGCGCGCGTTCTGCGCGTCGGACTGGCAAATTTTCAAGACGGTCGCGATCCCCGGTGCGGTTCCCTTCATCCTCACCGGTATCCGTCAAGGCGTCGCTCTGGGTTTGATCGGCGTTGTGGTTGGAGAGATGTTTGGAGGCAGTCAGGGCGTTGGATTCATGGTCGCCTACGGTGGACAGACTTTCGCAACGGACACGTTGTTCGTGGGGGTGTTCATCATCGCATTAGCCGGCATTGTTCTGACGTGGCTGGCGGAGCGGTTAGAGCGGCGCTTTTCACAATGGCGCCCCGAACGTTAGGAAGTTCCTTAGAAGCTTAGAGGGGGAAGTCATGGCAGACATTGTCTTAGGCATGGGGGCGGCCCACGGACCATTAATGACCACGCCGCCGGAACAATGGGACCTTCGCGCGAAGGCCGACCGGGAGAATAAGTCGCACTGGTTTCGCGGCAAATCGTATGACTTTGAAAGTCTTCTGAAGGAGCGCGCTCCCGGCTTCGCCGATCAAGTCGCGCTCGATGTGCGCAAGGAACGCCACGCGCGTTGCCAGGTCGCGCTGCAGAAGCTGCGCGATAAGTTCGCCGAGGTGAATCCGGAAGCGATCGTCATCATCGGCAACGATCAGCGCGAATTCTTCACTCCGCAGATGACGCCTGCAATCACGGTGTATCGAGGCAAAGAGATCTACAACATCCAGCACATGCACGAGACCTCGCCCGGCCTGAACATCGCCGAGCCTGGCAATGCGCCGGAACAGGGCGTGACGTACGAAGGTGCGACGGAGTTGGCGGATCACATCCTGGATTCGCTGAACGATCACTTTGATCTGAACCAGTGCGACACGACGCCGAAGAACTCGATTCGTCCGGGCATTCCGCACGCCTACGGGTTCCTGTATCACACGCTGTTGCGCGGCGCGCCGCCACCCAGTGTTCCTGTGATCCTGAACGTGCACTTCCCCCACAACGTGCCGAAAACGCCGCGCATCCTTGAATTCGGCAAGCATCTGCAGAAGGCGATCAAGAGTTTCACCGGCTACAAGCGTGTCGCGATGATGGCGTCTGGTGGCTTGAGCCACTTCGTGATCGATGAAGATCTGGACGCGAAGGTGATCCGTGCCATGGAGACCGGCGATGAGGAATCACTGAAGCAGATTCCGGAAGGCATCTTTAAAGTGGGCACGGCGGAAATCAAGAATTGGTTCCCGCTGATCTCCGCGATGAACGCCGAAGGCCGCAAGTATCATCAGGTCGACTACGTTCCTTGCTATCGCTCTGAAGCCGGCACCGGCAATGCGATGGCGTTCTGTTACTGGGAGTAAACGAATGAGTTCCTACGCTGAGCGGCTGGGCCGCATGGATTCCTGCGCCGTATCGGACGCGATGGACAAGCTCGGGCTGCCGGGTTCGGTGACGGGCATCGGCCGCGTTTCAACGGAGCAGCGCATCGCGGGCCGTGTATTGACGGTGAAGCTGGACAAGGCCGAAGGCCGCACCAGCACGCGTCATCTGTGCACCGGCGCGATTGAAGCTGCTCAGCCCGGGGACATCATCGTGTGTGAACAACGTACGGGTCTGGATGCTGCCTGTTGGGGTGGCAACCTGACCATCGGAGCGCAGATGCGCGGTGTCGCGGGAGCGATCATCGAAGGCCCCGCTCGCGATATCGACGAAAGTCGCCAGCTGGGTTTCCCGGTGTTCGCGCGACAGATTACGGGTCGCACGGCGCGCGGTCGCATCGTCGAAGTCGCGACGGGCGAGCCGATTCAGGTCGGCGACATCGCCGTTGAGCAAGGCGACTATGTCATCGCCGACGCCAGTTCCGTTGTCTTCGTCAAGCCTGCCGACATCGAGCGGGTACTGGAAGCCGCGGAGATGATCTGGGCGCGCGAAGGACTTATCGCGCAAGCCCTGCGCGAAGGTAAGCCCGCCAGCCAGGCCATGGGCGCGAATTATGAGCAGATGCTCAATAAGTAAAGGATCAACTTCATGTCCAAAGACACGAATGTGGAGCGCGCATCGCGCCTCGATACCCCTGCCATCAGCGACGCGATGGATCGCCTTGGCATCGCCGGCCAATGCTTGAACATCAAGCCGCTGGATCACAAGTTCCGGCTCGCGGGCCGGGCGTTCACCATTCTCTATGGTCCGTCGGGCAAGCCCTCTGGCACGGTCGGTGACTACATCGACGACGTGGAGCCGGGTGGCATCGTGGTGCTGGACAATGGCGGGCGCGAGAATGCGACGGTGTGGGGCGACATTCTGACGTGGGTGGCGCACGAACGCAAAGTCGGTGGCACGGTGATCGACGGCGCATGCCGCGATACGTACCTCAGTCGCGAGCTGCAGTATCCGATCTACAGCCGCAGCTACTCCATGCGGACGGGTAAAGATCGCGTGCAGGTGGAAGCGATGGGCGGGGTGGTGAACATCGGCGACGCGCGTTGCGCTGCCGGGGATCTGCTGCGTGGGGATGCGGATGGCGTGCTGGTGATCCCGCGGGAACATGAAAACGAGATCCTCGATGTGGCCGAAGAAATCGACGGTGTGGAGGACCACATTCGTAAGTCGGTTCGCTCCGGTATGACGCTGCGGCAGGCTCGCGAGCAGTACGGGTATCACTCGCTGCAGACGCGCAAGAAGTAAGCGCTGGTACAATCGGGCGGTATGTCCTCGGCATCTGCACTGGTTCGAATTGTGGCTCTAAGTTCCATCGCGCTTGCGCCCATGGCGCGGGCCCAACGGCCTGTCAGCAACGCCTGGGAGATCAGAAATGAGATCACGCTGCCCGCGGGCGTGAAAGCGTCCGTGGTCAAAGATTACTTCCCTGCGTTTTACGACTATCTCGACATCGTCCTGTTCCATCCGACTGCCGGCTACTATTCGAGCGGTCGAGTGGACTTCACGAATCATTACCAGACGTTCCCGAATACGCTCTCGCCGAGCTTCGGGCAGATGCTGGCGGAGCAGATGTTCCGCATGTGGGACGGCATGCGCCAAGCGGGTACACTGCGGCCCGTCGAGAAGTTCACGATCGCCGAGTTCGGTCCCGGCAACGGAGCGTTGGCAGAATCGATCCTGAACTACATCGATGATCGAGCAGCGAAGAGTTCTGATGGTCGATGGAAGGCGTTTCAGGCACAGGTTGTCTACGCGAGCTATGACCGGTCTCCGGCGCTGAGTTCGCTGCAGACCAAACGGAATTCCCACTTCGGTGCGCGCTTTGAGGCGCGTCAGGGGGATGCCACAAATCCTGGGGCGACAATTCCTCCCGGGAGTTTGAAGGGCGTTGTGCTCTCGAACGAACTGCCCGATTGCTTCAGCGTGCATAAGGTGGCGCTGAGTCCGGATGGTACGGCGGAGGTGGCCTTTACCGCTCCCTCGTTCACGCAAGTGGATTGGGGGATGTTGGCGCCGACGCTGCCGCAAGCTCTGCGCGCGCTGGTCTTGCGAGATGATGAAGCCATCCAGAAGAAGGTTTTGAACCCGCAGAGTGGGTCATCTTCGCCCGAGACCAAGGATCGTGTGTATCTCAGTCGGACTGCTTTGAATGCGGTGCTGGATGCGCTGGCCAAGCGCTCGACCTACGAATACGATGTAAACCAGCTTCACTTCCAGGAGATCTACGTTCCTGTGTCGGTGGTTCCGGAGGTTGCCCAGTACATTCGCACGCATGCGTCTGCATTCGCGAATCGCCTGGCGCGAACCGGCAAGGGCATGGTGACGTACGTGAATCTAGGGGAAGGGCAGTTCATTCGCGGCGCGGGAGCCGCGCTGCAGGCTGGCTACGTGATCACGATCGACTACGGCGCCAACTGGGACGGGATCCTGGATCTGGAGTTCGATCACTTGCGCATGTA
>CANIIC010000156.1 GCA_947467395.1 Bryobacterales bacterium | reverse complement strand
CATCGGGGCGGGGTTCAAAGACGGCGCGCTGCCGTTGAAGCCGTGGGCCAAGGATCTACTGAAGCAGCGCATGGACGCGCACAGCAAGGACAACCCTGACGCGCACTGCCTGCCAATGGGCATCATGCAGTATCACGAGCACCCGCAGCCGCGCAAGATTGTGCAGACGCCGGAACTGCTGTTGATCATGTATGAAGCCAACGCCGGCCTGCGCCAGATTTTCCTCGACGGCCGCCCGGCCCCGCCGGACGACGTGGACCCGTGGTGGTTCGGCTACTCCGTCGGCCACTGGGAGGGCGACACGCTGGTGGTGGAGACGACGCACATCAAAGACATCAGCTGGCTGGACATCAACGGCTCGCCATTCACTCCCAAGGGCAAGATCATCGAACGCTTCCGGCGAGTGAATTACGGCAACCTGGAAGTGCTGGTGACCATCGACGATCCGGAGGCGTACACGGCTCCGTTCACCGTCGCAGTGCGTCAGAAGATCCTGCCCAATGACGAACTGATCGAATTCGTCTGCGCGGAGAACGACAAGTTCACCACATACCTGGAAGGCGCCGCAAAATCCGCTCCGACGGCGAAGTAACAAGACCTTTGGGCGCCAATGGTACCCTAGAAACGTGAGCGAAACGGTACCAAACGAGACAGAATTGAACGCTGCGGAGCCCGGGAGCGACGCGCCTGGCGATCCTGAATCAATCGCCGAAAAGTGGGAAGCCGAGAAGGCTGAGCTGAACGAGCGCGTCCTGCGCACGCAGGCCGAATTCCAGAATTTCCGCCGCCGCGTGGAGAAAGAACGGCTGGAACTCTCCGAGTACGCCAGCATGGAAGCGGTGCGCACTTTGCTGCCGATCCTTGACGATTTCGAGCGCGCATTGAAGGTGGAACACGGCGGTAACGAATACGCGAAAGGCATCGAACTGATCCATCAGCGCTTCGGAGCCGCTTTGCAGAAGCTGGGCCTCGAACCCATCGTCAGCGAAGGCCAGATCTTCGACCCGAACCTGCATCACGCGGTGGAGATGGCGGAAACCGAAGATGCTCCCGACCAGACCGTGCTCGCGGAGTATCAGCGCGGCTACAACTTCAAGGGTCGGCTGCTACGCGCCGCGATGGTGAAAGTGGCGGTGCAGCCTAAATGAGCGCACAGAAGCGGGACTACTACGAAGTCCTCGGCGTAGCGCGGGACGCCAACGAAGCCACCATTAAGACGAGCTACCGCAAGCTAGCGCTGCAGTATCATCCCGACCGGAATCCGGGCGATGCGGCTGCCGAAGAGAGCTTCAAAGAAGCGGCCGAAGCCTACAGCGTGCTGAGCGATCAGCAGAAGCGCGCGTCTTACGATCGCTTCGGGCATCAGGGCGTTTCCGGCGCGGCGGGCAACGGCGGCTTCGATGCCAGCGGCTTCCCGGACCTGAGTGACGTGCTGAACGAAATGTTCGGCTTCGGCGATCCGTTCGGCGGCGCGGGGCGGGGCCAGCAGCGGCGCAATCGGGCAGCTCGCGGCGAAGATGTCCGCTACGATCTCGAACTCAGCTTTGAAGATTCGATGCGCGGCATGAGCGCCGACATCCAGGTGCCTCGCATGGAAGAGTGCGGGCGCTGCAAGGGCAAAGGCGCGGAGCCGGATGACGGCGTGGTGACGTGCCCCACGTGTAAGGGTCGCGGCGAAGTCATTTACCAACAGGCGTTCCTGCAAGTCCGCCGGACTTGCGGTCAGTGCAACGGCCGCGGCCAGATCATTCGGCGTCCTTGCAAGGAATGCAAGGGCGAAGGCTACAACCGTCGCGAGCGCAAACTAAAGGTCAACATTCCGGCCGGCGTCGATACCGGTACGCAGTTGCGATTGAGTGGCGAAGGGCAGCCCGGCGTGAACGGCGGGCCTCCTGGTGACCTCTACGTAGTCACGCGCGTCGAGGACCACCCGGTATTCGAGCGCGACGAATACGACCTGCACTGTCGCGTGCCGATCAACATCGCACAGGCGGCGTTGGGAACCACCGTGGATCTGCTGACCTTCGATGGTCTTGAGAATGTGAAGATCCCTGAGGGCACTCAGCACGGTGCGAAGATCAAGCTGAAGAACCTGGGCGTACCGAAGCTCAATTCCAGCAGCCGGGGTGATCTCTACGTGCACATCGCGATCCAGGTCCCACAGAAGCTCTCGCGCGATCAACGCAAGCTGTTCGAGCAACTGCGCGACATTCTGCCGACCGAGAATGAGCCTGAAGACAAGGGCCTGCTCGACAAGGTCAAAGACTACTTCATGTAAGCGGACAGACGCATTCTGTCCGCTTTTCGCAAGCTGCTAGAGTTGAGGGATGCCGTTCTGTGCGCAATGCGGGGCTTCGGGAGAGGGGAATTTCTGCCCGTCCTGCGGCGCACCTCGAACCTCAGCTCCCACGGGCACAAGCGCTCCTACCAGCAGCGCGACGCAGCTGAATGAGAACATCATCACTGCGCTCTGCTACCTACTGTGGCCGTTGACCGGCGTTTTGTTTCTCGTCCTAGAACCGTACAATCGCTCGCGCGAAGTCCGGTTCCATGCCTACCAATCGATCCTGACGTTCTGCGCTTTGTTTGCCGGTTTCGTGGTGTTGTCCTTCCTGGCGTACGTCCCGCTGATCAACCTACTGATGCTGCTGTTCATGCCGCTCTACGGAGCCGCAGGAATCGTGTTGTGGCTGGTGCTGATCTACAAGGCGTATAACAAAGAGCGCTGGACTCTACCGGTGATCGGCGAACTTGCGGAGAAACAGTCGTAGCCGTTTCGCACGGACCGGCGTCTAACGGACATGCGTAGATTTCTGCTGGCACTGACTGTGGCGTCGATCGCGACCGCCCAGGTGGCCGTGCTCGGTATCCCACGCATCGATGCCATTGAGTTTTTCGGACTGCATCACGTTTCCCCCGCACTGGCACGTCAGGCGCTGGGGCTCAGCCCTGGGGCGCCCCTACCTGAATCCAAAGGCGAGGCCGAAGAGCGCTTGCTGGATATTGACGAAGTAGTGAGCGCCAGTCTTGAGGCCGTGTGTTGCGATGGCGGCAAGAACATCCTCTACGTCGGCATTGAAGAACGTGACGCGGAACACTTTGACGTGCGCCCGGCTCCGGGCGGCGGTTCGGTGCTGCCCGACGACATCCTGACCGCGTATCGCGCCTATGAGCAGGCGTGGCACACGGCGGAATTGGCGGGCAAGATCAACGAAGACTTCAGCAGGGGCTACGCGCTGGCTAGCGACCTGCCAACGCGCGCGGCGCAGCAGCGCTTCCCTGCCCTGGTGGATGCCAACCTCGACCTGGTACGCGAAGTGTTGCGCGATTCTGGCGACGGGTATCATCGTGGCATCGCGGCCTACATCCTGCCGTATGCGGCGAAGCGCGCTGAGTTGGTGGACGACTTGCGTGAAGCTCTCACGGATGCCGAACCGGGCGTCCGAGCCAAAGCGGTTCATGCGTTGACCGGGCTGGCGATTCTGGAAAATGCCGATCCTGCGTCAAAGGTGCGCGTCTCCGGCGGACTCTTCCTGAACATGCTGCAATCGATCGCTTGGTCGGACCGGATGCAGGCGGTGCTGGCACTCGAAACGCTGACGCGCGATCGCGACGTCGTGTTGCTGAGCCGCATTCGCGGTCCCGCGCTGGAATCGCTGTTCGAGATGGCGCGCTGGAAGACGGAAGCGCACGCGTATCCTGCGTTTCAGTTGGTGGGCCGCGTGGCGGGCTTGAGCGACTTTAATATTCGCGACGCCTGGCTGCGCTTCGGCGTGGAAACCGTCATCGGGCAAGCCCAAACCGCCGCGCGCTAATGCAGGATCCCGACGCCAATCTGGCCGTGTAGGCTTTGATCCGGACTCGCGACATCGCCGCCGCCGAACCAGACACGAATGGTGGCATCCGGCATTTGCTCCACCGTGGGATCGGCCAACACCTTGCTGTCCCACGCCTGATCGCCTTCGATGCGGAAGTCCTGCACCCGGGTCCAATTCACGCCGTCGCGGGAACGCGCCAAGCCCAAACTGCGGCGTTCATCATGCGCTCGTCCGGTGTAGAGCATCCACCACCAGCCACCGGAACTCCACACGGCAGGCTCACCAAGTTCTTCGTCGAATGAGTTCGTGGGGCCGACAGAGAGAATCGGATTCGACCGGAGTTTATCCCACGTAACACCGTCCTTCGAACGAGCCACGCCCAACTGCTGGCGGCCGGCGCGATCCTGCCCTAGGTAGAACAGATAGAAGAAATCCGCCACACGCACCACATACGGATCGGCGACGGCGATCTCGTCAAAGCTACGATACGGCCCGCGATCCAGTACAAAGCCCGGCTCCCGCGACCAGGTGCGGCCGTCTTTCGACTTCGCGAGCGCAATGCGCAGCGGGTAGCCGGTCTCGTACCAATACCAGAGTTCCTCACCCACCGGTAAAGCGGATCCGTTGGCCGCAATGTACGCTCCGTCTTCGGGGTTCGGGGAAATCACACGGCCCTGTTTGGTCCATGTGATTCCATCTACGGAGGTCGCGGCAGCGGTGTGCCATGCCCTACCGTCAAACTCCGAGTAAAGATTCCAGTACACACCTTGAAAGCGCACTACCGATGGATTCAGCACATCGCTGAGTTCCCCGCGCTCGATGACCGGCGCTGCGCTGGGCATCCAAGTGAACGGCCCGGCGGAGCCTTCGGTGTGCAGTTCGGGCAATTGGAAGTCGGCGTAACGGCCGCCACAGCCCGTGACGATCAGCAGCAGCGCGAGGGTGGCCGCGAGCCTCAAAACGGCACCCGGAACGTGAGCTTCGCGCCCTCGCCCGGACGCGATTCCAAAGAGAGATCGCCATTCAGCATCTTCACGCGACGCTTGATGCTGATGGGTCCCAGGCGCGTGGCGTCCAGTTCTTCGAGCGTGAAGGCCCCGGCAAACGGGAAGCCCGCGCCGTTGTCTTCGACGGTGATTTCCACGTTGCGCCCGCGACGATAGGCGCTGAGGCCCACCTGCGTGGCTCCGGAATGTTTCTGGATGTTGTGGAACGCCTCGCGCACGATCTGCAACACCTCAAGAGACACTTCCACTTCTGGCGGATCGTGCAGTTCTTCGCCCGCAAACGTCGTATTAATGCCGGTGTCCTTCTGTAGCGATTCGGCCATGCGAACCAGCGACGCGGCCAGGCTCATGCCTTCGTCCGGAGGACGCATGCTGCGCACGAAACTGCGGAGATCGGCCACTTGCGTCTTGCAGAGTTCCTGCAGGTTGCGCAGTTCCTCCACGCCCGATTCGTAGTTCCGCTCCAGCATACGGCGAATCAGTTCCAGCCGCATCTGAAAGGCGATGAAGTTCTGCAGCGGGCCGTCGTGGAAGTCGGCGGCGATGCGTTGGCGTTCCGCTTCGCGCGCGCTCTGTGCCTGCGATCGGATGATGACGTTGTGGCGCAGCGTGGTGGAGTGGCGCTGATCGATGTAGCTCTTGTAGACCGTCATGCCGACCGCCACCCCGGCGAGCGCGACGACCGTCCAGGCCAGGGATCCAGGACCGGCAGGCGAGAGGAACAACGCGAGCAGCGTAACTACGCCGGCCGTAATCGCCAGCTGTTTTAGATCGCGGAGCAAGGCCGTGTAGACCAGCAGATAAGCGGCAGCGAACACAGCCTGGAAGCCCTCCGGAGCTACCCACGTCCACACGCAGAAGAAGGCGGTGTCCACGATGGCGCTGATCGCAGCGCGGCCCGGTGTTTCGTAGCCCATCTCAATCACCGCGAAGATCGCGTAGATGAGATGCGCGCCTAAGATGACGCCAGCCAGCACCGGAACGGTCCCGCCCGCGAGCAGAAACCAACCGGAGCACAGCACCGACACTGCCAGTCGCGCGATGCGGAGGGCAAGCCGCCCTCGGTAAGGAACCATGGGTTAGCGCGTGTAGAGGTACAGACGGTGGCTGCGACCCTCACCGTCGTCGTCAATATCGATAATGCGCGTCGTCTTCCACGCGGTGAACTGGAAATCGTGCGCCACGATGCGCGCACCTTTCTTCAGTTGCTTTTCGAGAATGGGAGTCACCAGCCCGTTACCCACCGGCAGCAGGTACACGGTGATCAGATCCGCCGATTCGTAGTTCTGCTTCAGCAGGTCGCCTTCGATGATGTGCGCCAGTTTGTCGAGGCCGAGCGACTTGATCCGTTCTTCGCTCTGTTTGGCGAGCGAAGAATCAAACTCCACCCCGATCGACTTCGCCTTAAACTTTTCGGCCGCGCGAATCACGATGCGCCCGTCTCCGGAGCCGAGGTCGAACATCGTTTCGCCGGCTTTGAGCCCGCCCAGTTCGAGCATCTTGTCGACCACCTTCATCGGGGTCGGATAGTAGGGGGCCAGTTTATCGGGGGAGTCTTGAGCTTGCATCAAATGAAGCGCGGGAAGCGCGAGAAGAATTGCGAAAACTGAAAAAATCCGCATTAAGGTTCACTATACACCCGGACGCGGTTACTCTCTTGTCCGCTCACTTGGATGTAGAGTTCGGAGACGCCGTACTGCAGTTGCGCCGGCACTGCGAACTCCACCAGATACACGCCGGTGAAGCCGGGAGCCAGCACCGCGCGCAGCACTTCCACCGGTTCGCGATTCCAGTAGGCCGAAACGGGAGCCACCACCTGCGGCGTATTGTCGGCCGGTGCAGGCGTGCCCGCCGGCCAGTCCGGTCGCACGCGCCCCAAGCCTGCAGCCATCACCTGAACGCGCATGCGCGACCGCGCCGGATTCATCCCGTCGAGCATCACACCGCGATCGGTATCCAGCAGCAGTGGCGAACCGTCCACTTCGAAAATTCCAGGAGCGACCGCTTGCAAGGGGATCGGCGGCAGTTCACGCGAACCCTGCGGACCGCGAATCGCGAGCGCAAGATTCGTACCCGTCAGCGTGAACGGCAGCTGGATCTGCGACTCCGTATCGTTGGCCGCCAGCACCGGAACATCCTGCCCGCCCACCGTCGCCGAAATCACCCGAGCCCCAGCCACACTCAGCAGGGATCCGGGAGCGGCCGCGCGCGAAACCAGGTCCGCAGCGCTGACCACCAAGGGATCGATCAACCGGTGCGGTGCCAGCGTCGCATATAAACCGGAACCCTCCACTGTGGCCCACAACTGCGTCATGCCTTCGTCCAAGCGAACGTCGCTCACACGAGCGCCCGGCAGGCCGGGCACCATCGTCCACAAAGGACGCGCTCCCAGCGTGGCCAAGCTCAGGCTGGTCGCAAACATGCCGACGTCACTAGCAACATACACGGCATTCGCCGCGCGATCGGCAGTCACGCCGTTGATCGACGCAGCGGGTAGTCCGCCTGACACCGTATCCCAGCCTTGGCCACCATTGATCGTGTGCAACACAGTCTGCGGTTCCAGAACCAGCGCGTTCGGCCGCGATGCGAACGCCGCCAGTGCCACCCGCCCATCTTGCGGGTCCACCCAAATCGTGGTCACCCGGCCGCGCCGAGGATCGGGCGAATGGAGCCACGTCGCGAAGCCATCGGAGGACACGCTCAACCGACCGTTCACATCGCCGGCATAAACATAGTTCCCACGAACGGCGACAGCAGTGACGGTCACCCCCAACGACTGCGAAAGGAACTCGCGCAACGCCGCCTCAGAGCGCGCCATATCGTTCTGCGAAATCGTCCAGGAACGCCGCTCTCCGGCCTGCCACTCCAGAACCAGGCCATCGGCGAGTTCGATTTGAGTCGCGGCGCCCGGCACGCTCAGCAACCGGGGACCCGGCAGGTTCGGCAGCGAATCATTTAGTCCATGCCAGGAGCGCCCGCCATCCACGGATCGGTATACGCCCGCTCCGCCCGCCACCGTGATCTCATCCGGGTTGCCCGGCGCGACCGCCAGATCCCTCAAGCCATCGCCGACGATCGAAGATCCTTTGAAGCTGGTCAGGTTCTCCCAGTGCTTGCCGCCGTCGTCGGATCGGTACACGAACTTCGCGAACGCGTACACCCGCAGGCCGTCGCTCGGCGCTACGCGAATCTGCGAGCGGTCTTCAGGCACCGCCGGTGCCGTTTGAGCCGCCAAGTCGGGGACCACGGTCGTAACCGGCAGCCCACGCCAGGAATCGTAATCCGACGTCTCGAAGATCTGACCCAGCCCCGTCCGAATCCGGATCCCGCCATCGGAGTACCACACCCGGTTCACAGGACCCGTCGCCAGTCCGGCCAATCCCAGGTCTACAGCCGAGTTGCCAACGTGTCGCCAGTCGACGCGCGTCTGCCCGGCCGCAGAGGCGGCTAGCAGTACTACTGAGCCCCACACTAGGGCCCGGTTCCAGACTGTGGCGAACTTACTCACAGAACGAGTCCATTGTACCCTCTTCCATCGGCAGAATTTTTCAGAACATGCTGATTCCAGGACGCCTAAGGCGAAAAATTCCGGTTCGGCGGCCCGCGTGCAAGTGGAAATTCTGGTAGACTCTTGCTATGGCTGGGAGAACCCCACACACGTTGGCCAAATTGTCGCTACTCGTAGCGATGAGCGGCTCGCTGTGTTCGGCGGACTCCTGGTTTACCGGATCGGCCGAAGCGGCAGCTACGGCGAAGACGGTAGACGGCCGCGTTTCGGTCCTGCGCGATTTCCGCGAGTGGGCCATCAACGTCAACGACAAAGTGAAAGTCCAGGAAACCATCGTCACAGGCAAAGACGGCCACGCCATCTTCGCGGTTTCCGATGGCAGCACCTTTGAAGTGTTCCCGAACGCCAAAGTGGTGTTCCGCAAGAACGCCGGCAACTGGCGCGACCTGCTCGACGTCATGCTGGGACGCGTGCGTGTACAGATTGAACACCTGGGCAAGGAGCCCAACCCGAATCGCGTGCTGACGCCGACGGCGGTTATCTCGGTTCGAGGCACTATCTTCGACATCAATGTGAATGACGATGACGAATCGACTTTAGTCGAAGTCGAAGAAGGCATCGTCGATGTGCGCCATGCATTACTGGGCAGCCAGAACGTGCGTACGCTCACCGCGGGCGAATCGATCCGCGTATATCGCGATGAACCCATCGCGCGCCGTCTCGACAAGGGCGGGATCATCAAGAACACCATCCGCGTGGCCATGGAAGCGGTCGCCGTCGCGATTCGTCCGGGCGGCACTCCGGGCCTCGGAAACGTGGGCGGTGGCGGAATTGGCGGAGTAGGCGGCGTCGGCGATACCGGCGGCTCCACAACTCCTGCGCCTCCGACTACGGCTCCGGCTCCTCCGCCGGTCGCCTTGCCGGCACCTCCGCCTCCTAGCGGGTTGCCGTCCCTGCCCTAAGACGCTT
>CANIIC010000155.1 GCA_947467395.1 Bryobacterales bacterium | reverse complement strand
TCATAGGTTACTGCCGATGGGCCTCGAACTTACCTTTGGTCGCACCGGAGGACCAAGTACCGACGATCGCGCGGTTCGGCATTTCCAGCTTCTGGATCGCGCCGTCAATCGTATACTTGACCGCGACGCCCTTGGCATTCTTGCCGCTGGCTTCAATATGGACTTTCCATCCATTCGGATCCAGGGTCGCGTTTTCGACCTTCATATCGTCTGTCCCGGGGTTGATGATCCCGGTAACGGCCTTGCCGTCCCAGTTCAACACCATCAGGATGTCGTTGCCCTGCGGGTTGGTTTCCCAAACCCCAATCCACGAGCCCTTGAGCGGGTGGCCTTCTTGGGCAGCGATGGGCAGTGCCAGCGCCATGGCTAGAAGCACGAGCGTAGATCTACTCAGATTTCGCAGCATTCGCATGGCAGACATTGTTATAGGAAAATGACTTGGAGTCAACCCCCCCCAAACAGCAGTCCCCCATCCGTTGCGCTCCGACCACCCCCCGAGTACGATGACTAGCGCAGCGAGGTGCATGGTTTGGCCAGGAAAACAGCAGTGAACAGACGTGGGTTCTTAAAGGGGGCGGGCGCAGCGGCCGGCATCGCCATGGCCCCTCAAGTCGCCGTCGGACAAACTCCCGTCCCCGTCGAAGGGACTACGCCCGTGAAACCCGGCTCGGATTTCATGGTCGAGGTCATCCGCTCCCTAGGCATCGAATACTGCGCGGCGAACCCTGGCTCCAGTTTCCGAGGCATCCACGAATCGCTGCTCAACTACGCCGGCAACAAGATGCCGGAGCTACTCACCTGCCTCCACGAGGAATCCTCGGTGGCCATGGCCCACGGCTACTCGAAGATCGAAGGCAAGCCCATGATGGTCATGGTCCACGGCACCGTCGGACTCCAACACGCCTCCATGGCGATCTACAACGCCTGGTGCGATCGCGTCCCTGTCTACATCATCGCCGGCAACATTCTGGACGTGAACTACCGTCGCGGCAACGCCGAATGGGTCCACAGCGTTCAGGATTGTGCGGCCATGGTCCGCGATTACACGAAGTGGGACGACAATCCCGTCAGCTTGAGCCACTTCGCCGAATCTGCCGTCCGCGCGTACAAGATTTCGATGACGCCGCCCTATGAGCCAGTCCTCATCGTCGCCGACGGCAAGCTCCAGGAAGAACCCATTGAAGAGAAGAACCTGCGCATCCCGAAACTAGTAATGACCGCTCCTCCGCAGGGCGACACAGCCGCAGTAAAAGAAGCGGCCCGGATGCTGGTCGCGGCCGAGAACCCGGTGATCGTCGCTGGACGCATGGCTCGCTCGCAGCACGGCATGGAGCTACTGGTGGAGTTGGCCGAGTTCCTACAAGCCCGCGTCCAGGATCAGCGCCTGCGCATGAACTTCCCCACCGCGCATCCCCTGTACGGGAACCCGGGCACCCTGCCCCTGAACCCGAACGTCACCGATGCCGACGTCCTGCTCGCGCTCGAAGCTCAGGATCTCTGGAACTTCACCCATCGCATGACGCCGCTCAACCGCTTCGGCATGGAGTCGCAGTCCACGCTCAAGCCCGGCGCGAAGGTCATCACCGTTTCCGCGGTCGACCTCAGTCACAAATCGAACTACCAGGACTTCGGCCGCTACATCGAAGCCGACCTCGCCATCACCGGCGATGCCGAAGCCACTCTGCCTGCGCTGATCGAAGAAGTGAAGCGAGCCCTAACCGCCGACCGCCGCCGCGCGATCCAGGATCGAGGCCGCAAAGTCGTCGAAGCCAACAACGAATCTCGCAAACGGCACAGAGAACAAGCCGCGGTCGGCTGGAACTCGAGCCCCATCTCCACTGCGCGCCTCTCCGCCGAAATCTGGGCGCAGGTCAAGAACGAAGACTGGTCGCTGGTCTCCTGGGATCGCATGCTCAGTTCCTGGCCCACGCGCCTGTGGGACTTCTCCAAGCACTACCAGTTCATCGGAACACACGGAGGCTCCGGCATCGGTTACGGCCTACCCGCCGCCGTCGGAGCCTCGATCGCCAACAAGAAACACGGACGCCTCAGCATCAACATCCAGACCGACGGCGATCTCTGCTACGCCCCAGGAGCCCTGTGGACCGCGGCGCACCACCAGATCCCGATGCTGAACATCATGCATAACAATCGCGCCTATCACGAGGAGCGCATGTACATTGCGCTACTGGGGGCGAAGTATGACCGCAGCCCTGAGACCAGCGACATCGGCACCGCGCTCAAAGGTCCGAACATCGATTACGCCTCCATCGCCAAGGGCTTCGGCCTTTACGCCGAAGGACCCATCGAGAATCCGAATGACCTCGCGCCCGCCATCCGCCGAGGCATCGAACGCGTCAAGAAAGGCGAGCCCGTGTTGATCGATGTGATCACGCAGCCCCGGTAAACGCCATGCGCCGCATCATCCTCTTCACACTCGCATCCGCACTCTGGGCCCAAAGTCCGAACGCCAAGAATGGCCAGCGTCTGTTCGAAATCAAGGCTTGTTACCAATGTCACGGCTGGCAAGGCCAAGGCGGACTCGCAGGACCCCGCCTCGCGCAAACCAAGCTGAACCTTCAAGGCTTCGTCGCGATCCTGCGCAATCCCCCGCCCAGCCAGATGCCGCCCTATCGAGCCACCGTGCTCACCGATGCCGAAGCCGCCGACCTATTCGCCTTCATCCAATCCATCCCCGCGCCGCCGCCCGTGGACACGATCCCGTTATTGAAGAACTAGAACAGAAATCAGGGATACTCCGGCAAGCGCCGGGAACGGCCCCTGCGCGTTTGCCTTGCCCTAGTGCACGGCCTTCATGTGCTTCAACGACTGCTCGTTTTCCAGGCACACTTCATCGATCAGCTCGACGTCGACCAGGATGCGCTCCTTGATCGTGACCGACCACGGAGCCGTGTACGCCTTCGGGTCGTCCACCGTCACCTTGACCTCAATGTGCCCGTAATCGGGCCGGCGAAACTCCTCACGGATCTTCGCTTGCTCGCCGATCTCGCTGCCATTCCAATCGATCCACGTGCCGTCGCGCACGCCAATGGTGTCCACGATCAACGTGTCGCCATCCCACTTTCCCGACGAGTATCCTTGCCACGCCGGCAGCGGATCGGTGGGCAACTTGCGAGCATCGGTGAACACCTGGCGATAGCCCGCGTTCCATTCATTCAGCGTGACGAACAAGCCGGGTGTATGTACGAACTTCAACGCATGCGGCATTCCATACGCACGCAGGAAATTATCCGGAAAACAGACGATGTGCGGATCATCCAGAGCCTTGTTCGCCGTGCGCTCTTTCACTAGTGCTGCTAGCCACGGCTGATAGGGCAACCCGCCCTTCATCTCGACGCCGAGATTCACCATCTTTCGCGAGGTCGTGGCATCACGCAGATTCGCCTGCACGCCGGGCCGGCGCGGATCCACCTCATCGCTGGTCCACACGCCCGAAAAGTCGGGCTTCCCATCCGGCAGCCGAGGCGTCTTCGCGCTCATATCCACGGTGCCATCTGCCTTGCGAGGTACGCCCGCCGTCGCGTAATTCACCCACTGCGCGGAAAGCGGAAGGGAACAGAGAACAAGAGCACAAAGCGCGAGTCGTAGCATCTCGGCTAGGATACACCTGCTGCCGAGAAATGGGAACGGCTTACTCGGCCGACACCCACCCGCGCTGCGTGTCTTTCGGCAGGATGCGGAAGAATGCGTTCACCGCGTGGATCTCGCCGCTCCACACCTTGAACGCCTCAAACGTCACCAGCGCATTGCCCGGCCCGTAGGAATTCGTATCGCCGAAATTCATCCACAGCAAGACGTTCCCTTCTTCTTCATCCACCGCGGCAACGCTGACCGTCACATCCGGGTGCGTGATGATCTTCTGCGTCAGAATCGGAATGCACGGGGCCTTGGGACAGCCTTCTCCGGCCATGAACGTCCCATTCTCTACACGAAACGCCTCTTTTGAAAAGGGCGTCTTCGCGTCCGCGAACGTTCCAATGCGCAGGCCTTCCGGATAAAACTTCGCGATGCGAATCATCTCCGCCCGCGGCATGCGCTTTCCCGAAGGAACTGGGGTACTCATTCCACTCAGGGCCTTTTCCAGCGCATTCGGCTGAAACTTCCCGTTGGCCAGAATGCGATCGACCAGCGTCTCAATCCCGGCAATCTTGCGATCGGAAACGCGCAATACCACCGAGTACAAGATCTGCGCGTTCGCCTCAAACACCTGCACGTGCGTTGCTGCGATTTGCTTCCTCAGATCGATGTAGTCCTGCCGGAAGTCGCCCTTGCGCACCGCCGTCTTCCACAAACCTTCCCCGAGCTTCAGGTCCTGCGAGTCTTCGGTGAACCGAACATTTCCGGTGAGCGGCAGCTTCGACGGATCGTGCGTAACGACCGCATCCACATACGTCGTGAGCAGGCCCTTCATGCAAGCCCGGTCACAGTCCGCGGCAAAAGCGGCGCTCGCAAGGAGGAACAGCAGAAGAACGCGCCTCATCGTTATTGCTCCTGAGGCGGAGCCGCCTTCTGCTTCGCGTTGGCGTTCGCCGCCGGCAACCGGAACGCCATGAACTGCGCCTGATTGCGGCCGTTGAAGTTCCCGCCCACCGCGATCACGATGTATTGCACGCCGTTCACCATGTACGTCATCGGACCACCGGTCGCCTGCGCAGGCATATACACCGAGCCTGCTTCCTTGCCCGTGGTCTTGTCGTACGCGCGCAGCAGCGCCCCCACGCGACCATCCGGCTGCGTCACGGTGCCCTTCTCGCCCGCAATCACCAGCGTCTTCGTCACCAGCGTGATCGCCGCCCCGCCGCGTCCGGTCTTTGGAACATTCACGCCCTTCAACGCAGGATTGTTGCGAATGTTGTCCGGCGTGTCGCCATGCGGCACCTGCCACAGGATCGTGCCCGACTTCAAATCGATCGCCGAAATCTGCCCATACGGCGGCTTCAACAACGGCAGCCCCTTCACCGTCAGCGATCCCTGCGCGCCTGGCGCACGGCCCGAAATCATCCCCACGTCCGAGCGATCTCCCGAAGGCACCACGGAGATGCCGAGCACACTGCGGCCTGAGCCGACATACACCACGCCCGTCTCCGGATCGATCGACCCACCCATCCAGTTCGAGCCCGACAACGAAGACACCAGCGTCGCCCACGGACCTTCCGCCTTGCTCAACACCGGCGGCGTGAAGATCGGACCCATCTTGTAGTTTTTCACGATCTCTAGCGCCTCCTTGTGCAGTTCCGGCGTGTAGTCGATCAGCACACTCTCGTCTACGCCCTGAACTTCATACGCAGGCGGAGCCGTCGGGAACGGCTGTGTCGGCGAGTACCACTCGCCCGGAACGGTGCCCTTCTCCACCGGACGCTCCACGATCGGCCACACCGGCTCGCCCGTTTCGCGATTCAGCACATACAGGAACGCCTGCTTGCTCGGCTGTGCGACCACAGGAACCTGCTTGCCCTTGATCGCCACGTTCGCCAGGATCGGAGGCGACGGATTGTCATGATCCCAGATGCCGTGATGCACAAACTGGTAGTGCCACTTGCGCTGGCCCGTTTCCAGATCCAATGCCACCAGGCTCTCACCGAACAGATTGTTGCCCGGCCGCGGCCCACCATAGAAGTCGCCGGTCGGAGCCTCAACTCCAACATACGCGATGCCTCGGCCTTCATCGATCGAGATCTCGCCCCACGCACCCGTGTTGCCCGTGTAACTCCAGGAATCGTTCAGCCACGTGTCCAATCCGAATTCGCCCGGCTTCGGGATGTTGTGGAAGATCCACTTGCGCTTGCCCGTGCGCACATCGTAGCCGCGCACATATCCCTTGATGTTCGTCTTGCTGGTCGGCGTCCCACCCGGTTTGTGAGCCGCGCCCACCACAATCGTGTTCCGGCCAATCGCGGGAGTCGAATGAATCCCGATCTCGCTGCTCAGTGGATCGATCTCTTGATCGTCATCCTGCTTCAGATCGACGATGCCGTCCACGCCGAACGTCGGAATGCGGTTGCCGGTCTTCGCGTTCAACTCCACCATGCGATACCCGGTCGTGAAGTAGACGATGCGTTTGTCATCGCCGTCGGCCCAATACGACAACCCGCGGCCCGACAGCCGCCTCGGCGAAACCTCCGCGCGGCGTCCTTCGTCTTCGCGATGCACCCACAGCACCTCGCCCGTCGCCGCATCCAGAGCCACCACATCACGCCGATCGCCCGCCGTCGAGTAGAACACGCCATCGATCACCAGTGGCGTCGATTCCAGATTCGCCTCGGCCGTCGGCCCCAGGTTCGCGGTATTGAAAGTCCACGCTACCTGCATCTTCGAAAAGTTGCTCGCGTCGATCTGGTTCAACGGCGAATACCGGGTGTTGCCCCGGTCGCTGCCGTAGGAACCCCAATTCGCGTTGGGCGCCGCGCCCTGCTGCGTCGTCGCCGGCGAAACAAACAGCGCCAGCAGCGCAGCGGTAGCACCGGCTACCTGAAAACCTTGAAGCAATCGTATGGGTGCGCGCATCGTGTGGATCTCCTTCGATTGACCACTAACAGCAGCGGCGATTATATCCCAACTGAACCACGCTCACGGATCCTGGCCTGATTGTAGTGGTAGCCTCGAATCTACGATGAAACTTGGTGTCTTCGCACTCGCATTGCTCGCCTGCACGACGTTGTGCGGACAGTGGTTGAATTTCCCCGCCCCCGGCACGCCCCGCACCAAGGACGGCAAGCCCAATCTTTCTGCCCCCACGCCCCGCGCCCTGGATGGCAAGCCCGACCTGTCGGGTGTTTGGATGCATGAGTACACCACCCTGGCCGAAATGCGCCGCGTCTTCGGCAACGAACGCATCGACGCCGAGGAAGCCACCAGCGTAGCGGGCATGGAGATCGGCACCCGGCACAAGTACGGCCTGAATCTCCTGGCCGACTTTCAGACCGGACCAGCTATCCTCCGCCCGGAGGCCGAAAAGCTGATGCGCGAACGCGGCGAAGCCTACGACCCTTCCAACCCCTGCGCCGAAATCGGCGGCATCCCGCTGATGGGTCTGCTATCGGAAGGAATCAAAATCGTGCAGGCACCCAAGATGACCATGATCCTGTACGAGCTCGACAACATGCACCGGCAGATCTTCACCGACGGCCGCAGCTTGCCTAAGGAAATCAACTTGCCTGCCTATCTCGGCTACTCGGTGGGTCACTGGGAACGCGACGTCTTCGTCGTCGAGACCGCGGGCTTCAACGATCGCGCCATGATAGACCTCGCCGGCACCCCGCACAGCGAGTCCCTGCGCATCACCGAGCGCTTCCACCGCCGAGACTTCGGGCAGCTGGACGTCGAGATGACTTTCACGGATCCGGTCATGTTCACGCGCCCCTTCACCATCAAGGTCCCTCACAACCTGATGCCCGAAGACGACATCTTCGAGATGTTCTGCCAGGAGAACGAGAAGGACCGCACGCACATGAAGAAGCCGTAGCGGCTACTTCAGCAGTTCCGCGAGCTTGTCCTTCACGGCCGCGCCCCAAATATCGTAGCCCTTGGCTTGCGGATGCAGATTGTCGGCACGGAACGAATCCGGCAGGAACACGCCCTTCTCGTCCAAGAACTTCGCACCGATGTCCATGTAGAACACGTGCTGCTGATCATCCAGTTTAGAGATGATCTTGTTCACTTCGGCCAGCTTGTCGCGCACCGGATCGCCCGGCGTGCTGCGCGGGAAGATCGCCAACAGCAGGATCTTCGCGTTGGGGAAATCCTTGCGCATTTCCAACACCACCGCGCCCACGCCTTCGGCGATCTCCGGAGCCGTGAACGTGCCCGAATTATTCGTCCCGATCATCAGCATCACGGCCTTCGGCTGAAAGCCTTGGCCCTCGCCGTTCTTCAAGCCCCACAATACGCCCTGCGTCGTATCCCCGGCCACCGCGAAGTTTGCGGTTTTGATGTTGCCGAAGTATTTGTCGAACATCGCCTTGTTCGCATCGCCCTGCACCCACCAATCGGTGATCGAATCCCCGTGCAGCAATAGGTCGATATTGCCCTTGCTCGCCGTCTCGACGAAGCCCTCATGACGAGGCCCCATGCGCTGCTGCGTCTGCGTGTAGGTCGCCGCGTTATTCGGACGCGCCGGTTGCAGCATCATCAGCGATTGAAACTTTTCGAGCAGCGGCTTGGTCTGTGACTTGTCCGACGCCACCCACGACTTCACCGCGGCGTTCACCTGCGCCAACTCCTCCGCTGTGGGCCGCGGAATCGCGACCTCAGCCGGCACCGGAGCCGGAGGCCCAATCACGACAGGCGCAAACCCTCCCCGACCAGCTGCCCCCGGCGCAGCCGCAGCCGGAACCGCAGGTTGAGCTACCGCGTACCCCGTCAAAACCAGCATCGCAATTGAAAAGTGCCGTAAGCGCATCATCGTGATCTCCTCCAGGTTCGTCGAACAATTCTATGGCTCAGGCTTCGCGTTACGCAACCAACCCAGCGTTTTGGGGCGCGCGGGAAGCTTTAGTTCACGTTGTTCGGCAATCGGTACGCGACGAACTCACCCGAATACCCGCCGCCACTAATCGCGACCACGATGTACTGCCGGCCGTTCACCATGTACGTCATCGGCGTTCCACTCTGCTGCGTCGCCATGAACACGGCGCCCACTTCGCGACCCGTCGCTTTGTCATAAGCCCGCAGCATCGCGCCCTTTTGACCCTGCGGATTCGTGAAGGTGCCGGTCTCGCCTGCGATCGCCAGCGTTTTCGTGATGAGCACGCCGAAGTTGCCGGCGCGGCCCGTGCGCGGAATCGTGAGCCCCTTGAGCGCGGGGTGATTGCGGATCTCATCCGGCGTTTCGCCGTGCGCGATCTGCCACACGATTTCGCCGCGATCCATATTGATGGCGGTGATACTGCCGTAGGGCGGCTTCATGATCGGCAGGCCATCGATGATCAGGCTGCCCGCGGCGAGTTCCGCGGATGGCGACCCTGCGGGACGATCCACGTCGGCCTCCGCACCCGCGCCGCCTGAGCGTCGCGCACCCGTCAGAGCAGAACCCTGCACGAAGTTGAACTCCGAGGTCCCTGGTTCTGGCGGCACTAGGCCATAGACGCTGATCGATTTCTGCGAGGGCGCGTAAAGAATGTGAGTTTCGGGGTCATACGATCCGCCCTGCCAGTTGGTGCCACCGGATGTGGCGGCTAACGCGAGCGTCGCGAGCGGGCCTTCGATCTTGCTGACAACAGGAGGCGTGAAAATCGGACCCAGCTGATAACGCGACATGCGTTTCACAGCTTCCTCGCGCAGCGCAGGCGTCCAGTCGATCAGATCGTTGATCGTCAAACCTTG
>CANIIC010000154.1 GCA_947467395.1 Bryobacterales bacterium | reverse complement strand
CTCCCGAAGGACGCTTCGATTTCACCAACGGCTACACCAGCCTGCCGGGCATCAATAACACCGGCCACCCGTTTGCCAGCTTTCTGCTGGGGGCCGCGTCGCAGGTGAACCAGACCATCGTGATCTCGCCCAGCTACTATCGCTGGAAGGACTTCAGGATGACCTTTAGCGACACGTGGCAGGTGACGAAATCCCTCACTGTGACGTGGAGCGCGAACTTCCAGAGCTTCGGGCAACGTACCGAAAAGTACGACCGCCAGTCTAACATCTCCTTCACTGAAATTAATCCGGCGAACGGTCGACCGGGCGCGCTCGTGGCAGCGAACGTGAACGGCTACGGCCGCAGTTTTCCGCCGCGCTGGTATAACTTGGAACCTGCACTCGGCATCGCCTGGAGCGTCTTGGGCGACAACAACACCGTGTTGCGAGTGAACTTCAGCCGCGAGTACGGCAACCCGAATCGGTTCAACGGGCAGTACGGCACGCAGGCTTTCAATGGATCGCAGCTGTACCTTTCGACGAACACCCAGTTGCAGCCGGCGCTGGTGCTGGCCCAGGGTCTGGTGCCCAGCCGCTTCCCCGATCTTCGGCCGGAAGCTGCCAACGGCACGTCCGCTCAGGTTTGGGACGTTTCCGGCATCGAGCCCAGCAGCATGAACTTCACTGTTCGCCTGCAGCGCCAGCTGGCCAAGAATCTGATTCTGACGATGAATTACAACCGGGTATATGGCAAGAATCAGTTCGTGAACCAAAATCTGGCGGCGCCGAATGCGATTCCGCTCGAGAACTTGAAGTATCGTGACCAGCTCAATACGTTGAGCTTCGCGAACTCGCTGCGGCCCGCTCCGCAGTATCAGGATTTCGACACCGCACAGCAGTTCGCCCTGGGTCACTACCTGAATCGCAACTTTTCGCTGCAACTGGAAAAGCGCACCAGCGGCGGTCTGGCTCTGACGGTCACATACACGAACTTTATTCGGATGGACAACATGACCAGCCCGGTGCAGAACGTGTATGACCGCATGTCGGGCTACACCATCGCAACCTTCTCGCGTCCGCACCAGATGGACATCACTGCGCTGTACGAACTACCGTTCGGTCCGGGCAAGACGTTCATGACGTCGGGCCTCATCGGGCGTCACATCCTGGGCGGTTGGGCGCTCAGCGGGACCAGCAGCATCCAGGGCGGTCAGCCGTTGCGCTTGACCCCGACCTTCAACAACACCGGCGGTGTGATTCGTTTCGGTGCATTGAACGTCGACGTGGTTCCGGGCGTGCAAGCGACGGTCGAAAACCAGACGCCCAGCATGTGGTTCAATCCGGCCGCGTTCATCAACCCGGCGGATTTTACTCCGGGCAACGGCCCGCGCGTCGATCCGACGCTGCGGGGTCCCGGTCAGTTCAATGCTGACCTGACCCTGAACAAGCGCATGACGGCGGGCGGGGATCGCACACTGGAGTTCACGGCCACCATGCTGAACGCCACTAACCACGCTAACTGGAATCAGCCGGACACACGCATCGGCAGCGCGGCAGCGCCGAACTTCAACGCCGGCAAGATCATCGGCTCCACCGGTGGCCGCATCGTACAATTGGGATTGAGGTTGAATTTTTAGTATGCAGTTCCGGAAGTTGCTTCTCCCCCTGATCCTCCCACTGGCGATGTTCGCCGCGGAAAATATCCAAGTCCCGGTGTGGACGCCCGAGGGCGTCGCGCTGGGCACCGACGGCCTAACCGCCACCATCGGGGGTGAACCGACGGACGTGCTGAGCGTCCAGGCACCCACCGATGACCTGATGTTGCTGGTGGTGCTGGATCTCACCGACGATCTCGCGCTGGTCGAACAGGCTCGCGCCGCGCTTCTCGCGCGCATCGAGAGCATGCCCGCGAATCACTTGGTGGGTGTGCTCTCAGCACAAAATGGGCTCCGCGTGCTCGCTGAACCGACATCGGATCACGAAAAGGTGGCCGAAGCGATTCGCTCCCAGCAGGTGGGCGGCCGCGCCGGACTGCTCGAAACCGTGGAAGAAGCTTCCCGCATCGGCACCGCCGTCATGCAGAAGTCCGGCGTGCGCGTCGCGATTCTGTACATCACCGATAGCGACATCAACAATTACCGCGAAGCCTTCGATAACCCGACCGTGAATCGCAGCGACAACGGCGACGTCAGCCGGCGCATGGATTCGCTGGTGCGCGAACGCATGTCTCGCGTGTCGGCTAACTTGAGCAAGGGCCAAGCTCCCGTGTTCATCACCCATCTCAGCTACCGTTCGGATCAGCTGAACGTGGCGTATCAGACCGGCATGATTTCGCTGACCGCGGCAACCGGCGGCAACGCACTGATCGCGCGCTCGAACGCGGAGATCCCGCAGTATGTCACCGGCACGGTGGATCACATCATCGGGCACTACAGCGTGAAGCTGGCGGTGAAGAATCCGCAATTGAAGAAAGCCGAAGTGGCCCTGCAGAGCAACGCCGGCGAGCTCGATTATCGCGCCACCTACCTGCTGAACTAGTTCCCGAAACACAAACGGCCCGGTGCACGTTCTGTGCTCCGGGCCGTTTTGCGTTTATCGAACTTAATAGAACAAATACTTGCGCCACTGATCGTCGCTCTTGCCCAGCAGTCGCATCAAGTGGCGGCTGGTGTGCAGGCTGAAGGGCTTCGGCGTTCGCAGCAGAGGCATGTTGGCTTCGTCGGGCGTGCGGCTGCCCTTCTTGTTGTTGCACGGATGGCAGCAGGCCACCAAGTTTTCCCACGAGGTCTCGCCACGACGCGAACGCGGCAGCACGTGATCCAGCGTCAGCTCGCCTGAGTTCAACGTCTTCTGACAATACTGGCACGTGAAACGGTCGCGCATCAGGATGTTCTTGCGCGAGAGGGCACGGGTTTGGTGTGGCATGCGCCGGTACTCCAGGAGTCGGATCACGCTGGGGACCTGAACTTCCCGTCGCGCCGAACGAAGATGGCCGTGCGAGTGTTCTTCTGCGGAGGCGACTCCCTTCAATACCAGCACTAACGCGCGGCGCGCGGCGCACACGTTGATGGGTTCATAGCTGGCGTTCAGCACCAGCACGGGTCGATGTAAGCGGTCTTTTTGTTGCAATGCGATCATGCGTGAGCCCCTAGCGAATCGAGTTCCACTGACATTCGACGGTCGGTCCGTGCCAGCGTGAGAAGAGTCACGCGAGCCGCACCGGCCCGTTTCAACGCGCGTGCACACGCCGAAGCCGTGGCACCCGTTGTCATCACATCGTCGACCAACAGGACGTGTTTCCCGTCCAACCGGCCGTTCACGGCGAATGCTCCCGCGACGTTCTCCCGCCGCTTCGCATTCGTCAATCCCGCTTGCGCCGAAGTATTCTTGCGGCGGCGCGCCGCGTTTCGCACCGGAACATTCCAGCGCCGGCCGACTTCGTTGGCAAGAAGCTCGGCCTGATTGAACCCGCGCTGCCAGCGTTTCCACCAGTGCAGCGGCATGGGCACGATTACATCGAAAGTAGTTTCCCGAGGCAGCGCCTTGGCCAGCAGCGGCCCGAAATAGCGAGCCAGCGGGTCCATCTTGTCGTACTTGAAGAGATGCACCAGCCGTTGCAGCGTGCCTTCGTAGGAACCGTAGGTGTACACCGTATCGAACCCCTTGAGGCCCAGGCGGCACAATGCGCATTGCCCCTGCTCATCGAGCGGGGCTTGGTTCACGAACGGAGTCTTGCAGGAAACGCAGAAGTATTCCGCGACGAACGGCGAGGGTTCGGCGAGGCAGTTCGCACACACCGGTACCCGCGCGAAATCCTGCAGAGTTTCGCCGCACACACGGCAATCATCAGGGAAAATTAGGTTCAGAAGGGCGAGGCTGCCCTTCGACATGGTCTGGGTAAGACCAGCGCCGACTGTCCACCGGAAACGGCTCCCTAGAGGGAGCAGGTTACTCGAGAAGACCCACCTCCAGCTTACGCCTTCAGTGTACAACAGCCTTACATGGTGAGATAGAACAGGCTTAACCGAGGCAACTTGGCCGTCTCCAGCAACCGCCGATCCAGGAACTGCCGCTCCAGCATCGATAACTGCTCCGTGCTCATCTTCCCGCGATACGGCTTCAACTGCCGATCCAGCACCTGCCGCGCTTCCACCATCTGCTCATCCGTCGCCGACGCACGGATGCGCGCGATCATCTTCTCTTCGAGCGTCGTCAGCCACTGCTCGAGTGTTTCGAGGTCCGCCAGCGATTCTGGATTATCCAGATCCAGCAACGCCGCAGCGAGGTCCGCCAAGCCTGCGCCCTTCAGAGCCTCGGCATTGCGCTTCAAGTACGAAGACACATCGGCTTGCGGCATCTGGGTCTCGGGATCGGCCTCCTTCCGCACCGGCTTGCCCGTCGCCATCGCCTGCGCCTCGGCTGCAACCGCTTGCGTGCAATACGCGAGCGAGTTGACCTGGTTGCGGCGAGCAGTCGCCGGCCGAGCGCGCCATTTTTCGAACGCAACGTCGATGCCGCGCAGCACGGCCTCCAGCGGGATGCCGCCGTTCTTCCAAGCCTCGATCAGCGCCCAGTCAACGGGCGATAGTAGGAACAACCCCGTGCCACGGGCTCGCTGGAAGTGTTCTTCGATTTCGGTGAAGTAGTTAAAGTAATTCGTCACTGCGCTGTTGCTTCCGGAATTCCGCAAGACCTTAGATAGTCGTGAATTGAGTCGTACCAAGCTGGGTTACGTGTGGCATCGGTGGGCTCACCACTAGGCACGTAGATGACCGCACCTTGCCGCGCGCGCGCGTTAGCAGAACTCGATACGAGTTGCCGATGTAGCGTTGCCGGTCAGGATCTTTCACGGTTTGCCACTTTGTTCCCTTGAAGTCCATCGCCATCCACTTCCCATTGTGACGTCTAAAGTTCGCATCCCAGCACACGACGGTCCAATCCAGCTCTAAACCCTGAACGTCGAACTCTGTAGCCACATCTTCCAGGTAGAAGGAGGAACGCACGTCTTCTGGACCGTTCAGGAACCACTGCTCTGGCTCCGCCTTAATCTTCACCACAACACCCTCCGGGCGAAGTCGGGAAGCTCCAGAAGACGCGAGCATCCCATAGCGTTCGGTTCCGCGGGCGTGTTGTTTCACCCAGGCCTGCGCTGTCTTCAGGTCGCGCGTCACGCAGAGCGGGTAGTTTGGGATCTTATGAGCCAACTCCAGGGCCCCGTGCTGATCCCCAGCAATCACCGCGGACATGAAGTGGGAAAGTTCCTCCGCTCGAAATGAACGAAGCGCCACAGAGAGGTGAAGCCCAGCCTTCTTCTGCGCATGAATCAGTTCGAGCGTCTGCTCAAGATCGCCGTCCCAATCGTATTCCGGTCCCGTGATTTGGTCAGGGTAGTAGACGGACCAATGAGAGAACTTCGCTTGGATCGCTTTGAGCCACTCCCCAATGCCGGCCTCGCCCGTGTTAATCTCCTGCCCACCACCCACAAGGCACACGACGCAGCACCAATCATGCCGGTCCATTACGGACAAAAGAAATTCGGGCTCCGATTGATTGAAGTTGGGATCGTTCCGCTTGCGCGTCATGAAGCTGGACAGTTGTTCCTTGCGCCAGGCGCGTTGCGCTTCGTCGAACACGACAACGTGTTCTTGGGGAGCTCGATGATCTTTGTGTGTGTCGTCGCGAAAGTGGCGGATGTTCTGAATGAACGCTTCCGTCTTCCTGCGCGCTTCTGAAATGGTGAGGGGAGAACCGACCTGCGCAGTGGACACTGAGTTTCGAGCGAGCGCCTCGCGCAGGACACGCACTAGGGGGTCGTTTCCAGATAGGAACACCGCTCGCGATGTCTCCTCAGCCCGTTGGCGTTCCGTCGCTATTTTCAACCCGGCTAGAGTTTTTCCTGCGCCCGGGACCCCGGTAATGAAGCAAACCGATTTACGACATTCCCGTTCAGACCATTCGATAATGTTCGCGACCTGAGCCGTCGTGACGGTGAGATTCTCGGCCGCATCGGATCGGGAGATCTCATCCACGGAGTGTTCAGAAAAGAGTGCTTGGGCCGCTTCTACGATGGTCGGCGTTGGGCGATAGGCGGCTTGAATCCATAGGTCGGCGTCAATAGGTTCAGCCTCAATCTCTGCCAATGCTCTCTCGATCACATTCGTAAAGGTCGCCGGGTTGATGCATGACGTGTAAAACACGGAATCAGAATCACTCACCAATTGGACGTCCGCAGTTGCTGAGCCTGTGGCAACCAAGATCGGCACGATGGGCGCCGAATGACTTCCGCCATGGAAGTTCTTCAGATCCAGGGCGTAATCTGTGGTTTGAGCAATTGCAGCGAGATCGTACTTGTCCGCCCCAATCTTGTATTCGATCACGAAGATAATTCCACGCAGAAGAAGAACTACATCCGCTCGTTTCCCGATGCGCGGTATCTGGAACTCAAAGAAGACATGACCGTCTGGGCATGACGCCAACGCAGTGGACAGGTGCGCGATCTCAACTTCCCACGCACGAGTCTGCGTGCCCAGCAGATCATGAGGAAAGTTGCGAGTCAGTTCTCCGATAATTGTGCTTGCGCTCGTCTGCAGAAACTCCGCGACAGGCGCGTGGTAGTAGGCACGATTCACTGCTGCTGACTACGCTCCCAAATCAGCCGCAGCCCGTCGAGCGTTAAATCTTCGTCGTAGGTCTTCACGAAACGCGATGCCTTGGTGATCGCTTCGCCTTGGCCGCCCGTGGCCACGACCTTGGTGGCGGGGCCCAACTCCGTAATCGCGCGCTCGATAATGCCATCGATCATGCCGATGAAACCGTAGTAGAGGCCGCTGGTGATGCTGCCCACCGTGTTCGAACCGATCAGTTTCTCGGGCTCGCGGAAGTCCACCATCGGCAGGCGCGCGGTCTTCGCGAACAGACCGCTGATCGACATGCCGATGCCGGGGCAGATCACGCCGCCCAGGAAGTCGCCCGTCGGGCCCACAATATCGAAGTTGATCGTTGTGCCCAGGTCCACCACGATACACGGCGAACCGTACTTCGCCTTCGCGGCTACGGCATTCGCCAAACGATCCGCACCCACGTCGCGAGGATTGTCGTAGAGCACCTTCAAACCGAGCTTCGCCGCGGCATTCACGAACATCGGCTTGCGATCGAAGTAGCGCACCGACATTGCTTCGAGCGGCTGATCGACGGCCGGCACTACGCTCGAGATGATCACGCCATGCACGCCCGACAGATCCAGCCCCGCCAGCGTGAATAGGTTGCGCAACAGGATGCCCCACTCGTCCGCCGTCTGCTCGCGAATCGTGCGCAGGCGCCAGCGGCCGAAGACCTGCGTGCCGGCAAACGCGCCGATGGTGATGTTCGTGTTTCCTACGTCCAGTGCAAGCAGCATGTTTTATACCGGCCGAACGCCCCCCGCAAGGATCGTTCGCTCCGTCCCATTATCGTCCCGCACGCGCAGGAATCCCGAAGCATCCAGGCCACAGGTCACGCCCACGATGCCATCGGCCGTCACGCGACGGCCCGACACCATACTCGACGCAGCGGTGAAGCGACGCACAATTTCTTCCGAAGGCAGCGCGACGCAGCGATCCACGGCTTCGATCAAGCGTTCCAGTAAGGCTTCGCGCGTGGTCTCGATACCTTCCATCGCGAGCGATGTGGCCGGAGTATCCAGTCCATCTGGGAATTCACGTTGCAGCACGTTGATGCCGATGCCCGCGATCACCCGGTTCTGTTCGGACTGCGCCAGCACACCCGCAACCTTGCGACCGCCCAGCAGCACATCGTTGGGCCAACGCAGATCTCCTGCGCCGATCGCGGCGACGGCGGCCAAACCCAACGCGAGTGACAACACGGGAGCAGGTGGCACGCCCAAGACAATCGAAACGTACAGCCCTTCGCCGGCAGGCGAGAGCCACACACGACCGTGACGACCCATGCCCGCGGTCTGCCGATCCGCAACGATCACGCGTCCGGGTCGAAGATCCCGCCGCGCTTCCAGCATGGTCGAATCCAACTCGGGGAACCACTCGACCTCGCGGCCTGCAATGTTCACGATCACGCCTCGGCGAGCGCGGCCTTCAGCTTCGCCACCTGAGCTTCATACTCGGCCTGCTTCGCTCGCATGCCATCGGTGACCTTAGCCGGAGCCTTCGCCAGGAAACCTTCGTTTGAAAGCTGCCGTTGCGAGTTGGCGATCACCTTCTCCAGTTCGGCGATTTCCTTCTCCAACTTCGCGCGATCCACCTTCAGCGCAAGCTTCAAGCGGAATGGGTCGCCTTCGTTCAACGTCAGATTCACGCGAGCCAGGCGAGCAATCGCCTCCGCATTCACACGAGCTACTTCCAACTTGCGACCCGAGGCGGTCAGCTCCCCATCGACGGTCTGCTTGGGATCCACATTCGCATCCGCACGAGCCTTGCGAGCTTCGGTGACGATGCCTTGCAGCTCCGCCATTTCACTTTCCGCAGCTGCATCCACGGCGGCACCCAGCGGATATTTGGCCAGCGCGATCGACTTGGCGTCGCCACGCAGTTCCACCGGCAAGCGCTGCCACAACTCTTCCGTGATGAACGGCATCAGCGGATGCAGCACACGCAGAGCCTGTTCGTAGACCACGTACGCGTAGCTCCAGTCACTGTCGAGCTTCTTCAGTTCCAGATACCAGTCGCAGAACTCGTCCCACCAGAAGTGATACAAGGCATCGGCGACCAAGTCATAGCGATGCTCGGCAAAGCAGCGATTGGCTGTCTCCGCGGCGGCGTTTAGACGGCTCGCGATCCAGCGATCGGCCAGCGACACCGGCGCGCCCGAGCCTTCCACAGGCTTCGAGAACAACAAGCGTGACGCGTTCCAGATCTTGTTCGCGAACGCTCGGATCGCATCGATGCGATCTTCGCTCAACGCGATATCGCCGCCGGGAGCGGCGCTGATCAACAGGCCGAAGCGCACGGCATCGGTACCGTACTTGTCGTTCATGACCATCGGATCAATCACGTTGCCCTTGGTCTTCGACATCTTCTGCCGATCGGCATCGCGCACCAAGCCGTGAATATGAACCTGGCGGAACGGCACGTCGCCCATCAGTTCCATGCCGAACATGATCATGCGCGCGGCCCAGAAGAAGATGATGTCGAAGCCAGTCACCAGCAGCGACGTCGGATAGAAGGTCTTCAGGTCCGGAGTTTCATCCGGCCACCCGAGCGTCGAAAACGGCCACAAACCGCTGGAAAACCACGTGTCCAGCGCGTCCTGATCCTGCTTCAAATCGGTCGATCCGCACTTGGAACACGTGGTGGGATCCTCGCGCTCCACCATCACGTGCTGGCACGCGCCGCAGTACCATGCCGGAATCCGGTGGCCCCACCACAACTGGCG
>CANIIC010000153.1 GCA_947467395.1 Bryobacterales bacterium | reverse complement strand
TTCCAGGCGCAGGGCGAGTATTACTACATCCGCGGCCAGCGCGAAGCGCAGGTGGACTTCGGTCTGGTGGATCGCTTCAGCAAGCGCGTCCAGGCCGGCTTGTTCGGCAGCTTCAAGAGTGTTTCTCTGACGGGCAACCAGACCAGCGGGACGCTGGGGCAGGCGTCGTTCGTGATGGATTACTTCTTCGGGCGCGGCAAGGTGAGCTTGTTCGGCACGAAGGCGTTTAAAGATTACGCGCTAATCAATCGCGCGAACGGTGTCGGTCTGAACGGGGAATTGCAGCGCAACATCATCCTGGAACGCTACCTCAAGGTGGTGGACCAAGTGGGCGTCAGTAGCGCCATTTCTTTGAAGGGCAATACGTACGCCGAAGGCAACATCGGTTACTTGCGGAGCGCGGCGTCCAGCAATCGCGTGGGCGGCAGCGTGAAGTTCGTGATGCCGGTGAACAACAAAGTTGCGTTCACCATCGAAGGCGGTGTGAACGAAACTCTGCTTCCGATCAAGGGCACTCAGCAGGGTCGCGCGGCGATTGGTGTGCAGTTGGGCAACTTCCTGCGGCCGAAAGAATACTTGGGTGCCGATCATGCCATCGCGATGGAAGTTCCTCGCGTGCGGTACGAGACGCTGACCAAGCGTGTGCGCATCGGCAACGATCCTCCGGTGGCGGATGCGGGTCCGGATCTAGTGGGCGCGGCGCCCGGCACGATTCAGCTCGACGGCTCCGGTTCCTATGACCCAGACGGCGACCCCATTACATACCAGTGGGTGGTGGAATCGGGCCCGGCCGTGGGCATCACGAATCCGACTGCGGCCCGGGCCAGCTTTGTGGCCGCTGCCGGTCAGTCCTATAGCTTCCGCCTGACGGTGAAGGACAACCAGGGCGGCCAGTCCTCGGCCCGCGTGCGAGTCGCGACCGCCGTGGCCGATCGCGTGCAGATTCAGTTCTTCACGACGGACAAGAGCCAGTTGAACGCCGGTCAGACGGCGACGTTGTCGTGGCGAGTGTTGAATGCCGATACGGTCACGATAAGCGGCATCGGAACGGTGCCGGCCAATGGGTCCCTCCCGGTGAGCCCGAACACGACGACGACGTATGTTCTGACCGCGAAGAACAAGGTGAATGAAGATTCGGCGAGCGCGACGGTCGTGGTGGCGGGAGCGAAGTTCCAGTTCTGCTACGCCTCGCCGGCCAACATTCGCGCGGGAGAATCCACCACTCTGACTTGGGGCACGAACGGAGCTACCTCAGTCAGCCTCTCGCCGGGCTTCAGCCAGTTGCCCGCGAGCGGCAGCGTGGTGGTGAAGCCGAATTCGGATACGACCTACATCCTGACGGCTGTCGGCGGCGGACAGAACGACCGCTGCACGATTGGGGTCACGGTGGGTTCCGGTACAGGGACCGCAGCGGTTCCGGTCATCTCGCGGTTCTCCGTAGATCCGGTCTCGATCGATGCGGGCCAGAATTCGACGTTGAGCTGGAACGTGACCAATGCGGATCGCGTGACCATCAGCGGATTGGGTACGGTTGCGGGGAGCGGTTCGCGGGTGGTGACACCGAACGTGACCACCACGTACTTATTGACGGCGGTCAATGCCCAGGGCAGCTCGACGGCGCAAGTGACGGTGAACGTGACGACCATCGCGTTGCCGAAGGTCCTCTCCTTCACCGCGTCTCCGGCGACCTTCACTAACCCCGGCGACCGCGTCGCGCTGACCTGCCGTGGCGAAAATGCCGCGTTGATCCAGATCGCGACGGCTGGGTTCTCTGGTCCGGAGGCCACGTATGCGGTCTTCCCGACGCAGGAGACAACCTACACCTGTATCGCGAAGAATGGTCGTGGCGATACGGCGACGCAGACGCTCACGGTGAAACAGGCCGCTCCGCCAGTGGTGACACCTCCATCGGGTACTCCTCCGGTGATCAATATCGCCGGTGGCGACTTCCTGCAGAGCAACAACCGGTTGATCCGCGTCGATGCCTCCGGTTCGACCAGCTCGACGGGAGGTCCGCTGACCTACAAGTGGACTTCGGATGACGCCATTTCGTTCTCCGATTCCACCTCGGCCACGCCCACCATCACGCTCAGCATCACCTTGCAGACCTACAAGGCCCGCTTGACGGTAACCGACAGCAAGGGCAACTCGACCACAAAGATCATCTCGATCCAGTACGTCGGCCCGCGCATCGGCTAGTGACAATCCGCACGACGGGGCCCCGGTTGGAAGAATCTCTTCGAACCGGGGCCCTTCGTGCGTCATAATTGTTGTTCTCTCTTGGAACCCTCAATGTCCGACGCTTCGACGCCGCTGATGCGGCAGTATCACGGCATAAAGCAACAAGTCCCCAACGCGCTGCTGTTCTTTCGCCTGGGCGATTTTTATGAACTCTTCTTCGACGATGCGGTAACGGCCGCGCGTGAGCTAGAGATCACGCTCACGGCGCGCAACAAGGAGAAGGGCCAGGCCGTGCCCATGTGCGGCGTCCCGTTTCATTCCGCCGAAAACTACATCGCGCGCCTGATCCAAAAGGGGTACCGTGTTGCGGTCTGCGACCAGACCGAAGACCCGAAACTGACCAAGAAGTTGGTGCGGCGCGAAGTGACCCGCATCGTCACGCCCGGCACGGCCATGAATCCGCAGTTGCTGCGGTCACATGAGAACAACTACCTGGCTGCTGTGATGCCTGCTCCGGACAAGAGTGTGCATCGGGCAGGTGTGGCGCATGTGGATCTTTCGACGGGCGAATTCCGGGCGACCGAGGTCGATTTGGATGATGCCGGTCCTGCGTTGGAAACGCTGAACGCGCGCGAGGCTGTGGTGCCACAGGGCGTGGCGCTGCAGTTGCCGTGCTTGAAGACCGACGTCGATGCTTGGGTGTTCGATGCTGAGTACGCCTCGCGCAGCCTGTGCGATCACTTCCGGCTCTTGTCGCTGGATGGTTGCGGGTTGGAGAATCGCCCGCTGGCGACCGGGGCGGCGGCGGCGTTGCTGTATTACTTGCGCGAGACACAGCGTTCGGCGCTGGATCACCTGGAGCGCCCTGCGTTCTACGATCGCGCGAATGCGTTGGTGTTGGATGCGACTACGGTCCGCAATCTGGAACTGGTCGAAACGTTGTTCGCGGGTGAGTCGAAAGAGACCACACTGTTCCACGTGTTGGATCGGACGCGCACGGGCATGGGTGGTCGCTTGCTGCGACGGCGGTTACTGGCGCCTGCCATTGATACGAGTGAGATCAACGCTCGGCTGGATGCGGTGGCGACGCTGTATTCGGCGACGATCCTGCGCGCAGAACTCGCGAAGGACCTCACGTCGATCCTCGATCTGGAGCGCCTGCTAGCCCGTGTGTCGCTTGCTTCGGCCGGTCCGCGTGACCTGCACGCGTTGGCCCGTTCTTTGGCCGTGATCCCAGTGTTGAAGGCGCGCATCGCTGATTCTGCCGTTCCAAGACTGGCCGATATCCGCGAGCGCATGGAGGACGTGGCGGATGTCCGGGACCGGGTGTTACAGACGCTCGCCGACGAGCCTCCGGTGAATCTGAACGACGGCGGCGCGATTCGGCCGGGCGTCGACGTCAAGCTGGATGAACTGCGGGACATCGCGCTCAATGGCAAGACCTACTTGGCTCAAATCGAACAGCGCGAGCGCCTCCGCACGGGCATCACGTCGTTGAAGGTTCGCTTCAACAACGTCTTCGGCTACTACATCGAAATCTCCAAGGCGAACATGCACTTGGTCCCGGCGGACTACGATCGCAAACAAACCTTGGTCAATGCAGAGCGCTTCAGCACCCCGGAGCTGAAGGAACTGGAGGTCAAGATCCTCGAAGCCGAAGACAAGATGCTGACCATCGAGCGCGAAATGTTCGAAGCGCTGCGGGTGTTCGCGTCTTCGCAGGCGGCCCGGATCAAGGCGACGGCTGCGGCGGTGGCTGAACTGGACGTGACGGTCGCGCTGGCCGATGTCGCGGTTGAGAATCGCTACTTGCGGCCGAAGTTCTCTGAGACGGACGAGATGCGCGTGGTGGCCGGCCGCCATCCAGTGATCGAGAAACTGGTCGAACGCGATGCGCAACGCTTTATCGCCAATGACGTGTACTTCCATCCCGAGTCGCAGTACATCGCGATCATCACGGGTCCGAACATGGGCGGTAAGTCGACGTATCTGCGGCAGACCGCGCTGCTCGCCATCCTGGCGCAAATGGGTTCCTATGTTCCCGCCGAGTCGGCGGTCCTGCCGATCGTGGATCGGGTGTTCACGCGCATCGGCGCGGCGGATAACCTCGCGCGTGGACGTTCGACGTTCATGGTGGAAATGACTGAGACTGCCGTCATCCTGAACACCGCAACCTCGCGCAGCTTGATTGTGCTGGATGAAATCGGGCGGGGAACTGCGACCTATGACGGTCTAGCACTGGCATGGTCGGTGGCTGAACACATTCAGAAACACATCAAGGCCAAGACGCTGTTCGCGACGCATTATCACGAGCTGACGGTGTTGGAAGAGCAACTGCCAGGGGTCCGCAACTTGCATGTTTCGGTGAAGGAAGCCGGCGATCAGATCCTATTCCTGCGCAAAGTTGAGCCCGGTGCCGCGGACCGCAGTTACGGCATCGAAGTGGCAAGGCTCGCCGCATTGCCGATCAGCGTGATCGAGCGTGCGCGCCAGATTCTCGCGTTGCATGAATCGGCGGAGCACACCGTGACTGAAGAGCTCTCGCCGCGTCCAGCACCAGTGCAGATCCAGTTGTTCGATGCGGCTCCGGCGCATATCGTGGAACGGATTCGTAGTGCAAATATCGATGAATTAAGGCCCATTGAAGCGCTCCAGTTGTTGCACGAACTGCAATCGGAGCTGAAGAAGTGAGGGTCTGCGGGGTGATGAGCGGGACGTCGCTTGATGGCATCGATGTCGCCGTCGTCGATATCACGAAGACGAAAATCACGCCGCTGATCTTCGGTACGACGCCGTATTCAAGGGCTGTGCGCGAAGCGCTGCTCAGCGTCTCGAACGGCATGACACACACGGCGGTGATCGCGCGGTTGCACTTCCTGCTGGGGGAACTCTACGCCGAAGCGATTCGTGAGACGTGCAAGCGTCGCATCAAGCTTGACTCGATTGACCTGATCGGGATGCACGGTCAGACCATCTTCCACGAAGGCACGCCGGTCGAGTACATGGGCCATCGCGTCGCCAGCACGATGCAGATCGGAGATCCGGCGCTGGTGGCCGAACGCACCGGGATTCGCACCATCTCAAACTTTCGCGAACGCGATCTTGCGGCCGGAGGAAAGGGTGCGCCGCTGGTTCCGTATGTGGATTACATGTTGTTCCGGCATCGCACGCGAGCCCGTGTGGCGCTGAATATCGGCGGCATCGCGAACATCACCGTGATCCCGGCTGCGGCAAAGCCGGAGCAGGTGGTGGCCTTTGATACGGGACCCGGCAACATGGTGATGGATGCGCTAGTGCGCAAGCTGACCGATGGCAAGCAGAGCTGCGACGTGAACGGCAAGATCGCGCGCGGGGCACAGGTGCATGACAAGATGCTGGACGGCATGTTGCGCGATCCGTACTTCGCGCTGAAGCCGCCCAAGACCGCTGGCCGCGAGCAGTTTGGGGAGGACTTCGCGAACGGCCTCGCGGCGACAGGTGTGCCCCTGCCAGACCTGATCGCGACGGCGACGGAGTTCACTGTACGCTCGATCGCGCTGGCTATCGTGAAGTATGCGTCGCCCAAGGCCGAAGTGATCGCCTCCGGCGGCGGCATCCACAACGCGTTCCTGATGGAGCGGCTTTCCGCGCTACTTCCGGCCGCGAAGCTGACGACGAGCGCCGATTTCGGTATCGATCCTGACGCCAAGGAAGCCATCGCCTTCGCCGCGTTGGCGCATGAGTTCGTCCGTGGACGCGCTGCGAATCTTCCGTCGGCCACCGGCGCGCGGCGAGCGGTGTTGCTCGGTCGAGACACCCCGGCCTGAAGGGTTCGGCGTCATGCGTTCGTCGAGAGCGTAGCGAATGTAGGCCTTCATGCCAGCGAGAATCTAACGTCATGTGCGATCTACTCTGGCGGCGGTACTGTAGCGCGATGAAAATAGACGCAAAATAAAACCAGCCAACTTATGACGCACACGGTGATCGGCGGCGGCCTGGCGGGATTGACGGCGGCATTGGAACTAGCGCGCAGCGGCGCGAAGGTTCGGTTGATCGAGCAGCATCACGAACTCGGTGGGCGCGCGATGACGACCGTCAAAGATGGTTTCTCTCTGAATCTTGGTCCGCACGCTCTTTATCTGAACGGCGCGACGCATCGAACGCTAACCGAGTGGGGCATTCTGCCTTCGGGCACGCGGCCGATTCTCAAAGCGGGCTCCTACATGGTCACCGGCGGCGTGAAGCACCCGATGGTGCGCGACGTTGCGAGCCTCGCGACCTGCGGTTTCCTCAGTGTGCTCGAAAAGATAGAGGCCGGACGCATGCTGACGAAGCTAACGGGTGGCGCCGTGGGCATCGGTGCAGGCCTCACGATTGCGCAGTGGCTGGATCGCGAAGTGTCGAGCGTGGCGGTGCGAAGATTCGCGGAGACACTGATCCGCGTCAGCACGTATTGTGATGCGTCTGAACAATCGGCCGAGGCCGCGTTGCAACAAATCCATATGGCGACCGGGGGCGTTATGTACCTCGATGGCGGCTGGCAGTCGATGGTCCGCAGCCTGGCTGATTACGCGCGCAGCCTCAGTGTCACGATTGAAACGGGCACCCAGGCAAAGGCGATGGAACCCAACACGATTCTTACGGGAATTCCGCCCGAGGTTGAGCAACTCAGTGGAAAGAAGCTGCCGAAGCTCACTCCGATTCGGCTGGCGGCACTCGATCTCGCGCTGGACCGCCTGCCTGAGGATGCTGCGATCTTCGGCCTCGGCCTGGATGAGCCGCTCTACTACTCCCTGCACTCACGCTGGGCGAAGCTCGGGCCAGACGGTGGGGCAGTGGTGCATGTCGGCAAGTACATGGGCTCCCGCGTGTCCGATGCCGCAGCGGAGCGCGCTCAACTGGAGCATTTCGCCGACCTGTTGATGCCGGGTTGGCGCAAACACGTGCACTACGCGCGTTTCCTGCCGGAGATGCACGTCACGCATGCGGTGATGGGTCTCGATGGTCGGCCGGATGTCGATGCGCTCGGCATCCCTGGTGTGCGCATCGCAGGCGATTGGGTGGGTCCAGAGGGGATGCTGGCAGATGCGGCCGTCGCTAGCGGACGCCGCGCGGCTCAATCGATCCAACGCGAGGCGTAGCGCGTGAGGTAGTTCACGGCGATGACGATCAGGATTGCGCAGAAAGCGATACGGCGGACGCGCTTCCAATCGACCACGGAGCGGCTGGCGATCAGCAACAGACTCAGGTAGGTGCCTTCGGATTCGAGAATATCGAAGGCCTCACTCCAGGCGTCGAGGTCGGTTGCGGGGAGTTGCTGAGACGCACGAGAGATAAGGCTGGCCAGTTTCGCTTCGTAGATGGCGCTGTTGTCGGGAAGGTCCACGTCCTCGAACATCAGGATCTGGAGTTCGGCAGTGGACAGCGGAGCGCGTTCGCGCTCGGCTTGGGCGAGCACACGCGGAATCAGAAACTCTCGGGCTTGGTCTGCGTCCATCTCCTGCCTGCCACTTCTATTGTGATTGTTTTGCCGGGGTGCATTCGTGTTGGGGAACGTGTATGGTTAGACCCGGTGTAGAGGGCACCACAAATGAGAACAATTCGCGTTGGGCGGCTTGCGGTCGCGTTTGTACTGCTTACGACGGCGGTGCGCGGGCAATGGGTGAATTCGCCGCCGCCGGGGACGCCGCTGACTGCGGACGGGAAACCGAACTTAAAGGCACCCGTGCCGCGAACGACGGACGGAAAGCCGGACATCACAGGGACGTGGATGCATGATCCGACGCCGACCGACGAACTCAGGGGTCTCTTCAAAGGCACGATGCAGGAAAACGAGCTTGAGGTTCTGGTCCCGGGGATGAACATCGAGTTGCAGCACAAGTATGGGGGCGATTTTCTGATCGATGTCGACGTACTGGTGGAACAGAAGCCGGGCGAATTTCCGACGGCCTTGATGCGGCCGGAGGGGATTGCGGCGCGCCGTGCTGTTTTCGAGGAGCTAGCGGCACAGAGTCAGTCCCCATGTAGTGGCGCCGAATTCTGGGGTTGGCCGCTTGTGGGATTGCTCTCTGAACCGATCAAGATTGTTCAGTCACCCAGAGTCACCGTGGTGCTCTACGAAGTGGGTAATCTGTTTCGCCAGATCTTCTCGGACGGCCGAACGTTTCCGGCGGAGTTCGATCTCCCGTCGTACCTGGGGTACTCACTCGGACATTGGGAGAGCGATACGTTTGTAGTGGAGACGCGAGGATTCCGCGGCGCGACAATGTTGGACCCTTCGATGCATCCGCGCAGTGATGCGATGGTGGTCACGGAGAAATTCCGCCGGCTGGATTACGGGCACATGGACGTCGAGATCACGTTCAAAGATCCGAAGTATTACACGCAGCCGTGGACCATCCACATTCCGCACACGCCGGATGCGGGAACCGATTTGATGGAGATGTTCTGCGAGAACGAGAAGGACGCGAAACACATGCAGCCGCCGCCGGCGCTGCCCTAACGCGAGGCTATTTCGGGCTGGGGAGCCAGACTTCGAGGGATGCTCCGCCTTCGCGCCGATTGCTGGCGCTGATGAAGCCGCGGTGCTGTGTCACGATGCCTTGCGCCACAGTGAGGCCCAAGCCAGTGCCGTGCGCATCCAGTCGAGTTGTCACAAATGCATCGAAGATTTCAGGCAGAATTTCGGGTGGAATTCCTGGCCCATTATCTTCGACGGAGATGGCGACGCCGTCTTCTCCGGTTCGTCGGCTCTTGCGGGCGCGGACTTCGATGTGACCTCCCGGATGATCGAAGGCGTTCATCGCATTGCGGAGCAGGTTGACGAAGACCTGGGCGAGGCGGTCGGGGTTCCCGAGCACGGTCTCATCCTCCGCTACATGATTCGTGAATGCGATGCCGGCAGCGCGGGCGTCGATGGCAACCAGCTCCCAGGCGTCCTGGACCAGTTCGCGGACCGGTACCGGCTCGGTCTTCTGGCTACGAACCTTGGCGAAGTCGATCAGGCTCTCACTGATGGTCTGCAGGCGCTGGGTGACACGCTGCACGCGGGCCAATCGGTCGAGGGCGTGGGCGTCGGTGGTGGTTTCGATCAGTTTCTCGACCGACCCCCGTAATACGGCCAAAGGGGTATTGAGTTCGTGGGCCACACTGGCCGAAAGTAGGCCGAGACTCACCAGGCGGTCCTGGGACTCGATGCGACGCAGGGCGGTGGCGAGTTCGTCCTCGCGGTTGCGGAGG
>CANIIC010000152.1 GCA_947467395.1 Bryobacterales bacterium | reverse complement strand
TGTCGCCGCCGACGAACTCGTTGCCGCTGGCGCGGTGCGAGAACTTCTGGGCCGCCGCGGCGTTGGCCGCTTCGACCGCAGCCCGGTTCACGTCAGCCAGGAGCGCTTCGGCGTGGCCTTCGGCACGATTCGATTCGGGAACCGTGATCGGGTCGAGCATGGCTTCGATTTCCTTGCGCTTTTCTTCGAACCACGGCGGAAGCAGTAGTTCGAAGCCGAGGCGGTTGGCCGGCTCATCGCGAGCGAAGCCACCGACGGCGGTTGCGGCGCATTCCACCAGGATGCCGCCCGGGCAGCGGGTGTAGATGGAGTGGAAGTAGTTGCGGTCCTTGATCTCGGAGCAATCGGTGTAGCCGAGCTCTTCGTAGAGATCCTTCTGCTTGGCCAGGTTCTCGTCGGTGCCTACGTCGAGGGCCATGTGATGGGCGGTGCCTGCGCCGAAAGTCCAGCTGCCGGCCGGGCGATCGGGATCATGCTGCAGGATCACCGTGCGATTGGGACCGCCCGCTCCGATTTCGTAGCGGTGCAGTGCGCCGTCGGTACCGGTCTTCTTGAAGCCCAGGGCTTCGATGAAGAAGCGTTCGGTTTCCGGGATCTCGCGGACGGACAAGACCGTGCCGGAGAAGCCGCGCATGGCGGTATCGGACTTGATCTGATCCGTCACCCAGCCTACGCGCGTATCGGCCGGTTCTTCGATGGCGTCAAACTGCAGGCCGGAGGGATGCGTGAAGCGGATGAACTTCTGTCCGAAGCGTTCCTGGATGCCGGTGTGCGGCGTCTTGTGGCGATCGAGATGTTCCTTCCAGAAGCCGACCGTGTCTTTCGGAATCGTGTAGGCCGAAGAGGAGACCTGACCGGAGCCGGGACGGCCGGGAACGCGGTTATAGGGGAACGTCGTCATGACGGAGCCCGGTTCGGCGTTCGCGTTCGAATAATACAGGTGGTAGTGGGCGTAGCGACCGTCGAACAAGACGGTCTGCTTGATCATGCGCTGGCCGACGACCTGCGTAAAAAAGTCAATGTCTTCTTGTGCGCCACCGGCGCAGAGGGTGATGTGGTGGAATCCAGAAACGTAAGACAACTGTGCTTACCTCCGGGTGGGATTATAGCAGACCGATTGGGCGGGCCACGAGGATCATTCGGCTCAGCGCACGGTGGGGCGGCGTAGGTGGGTCAGCACTCTGCAGGCGACGGCCAGATCGCGTTGGATGAGGGCCTCGAACCGGGCGTCGGGCAGTCGGGAAAGAGATACAGTTCGGGCGATCCAATACCAGAGCAGCCCGGCACCGAGGGCGGCGCCGAGAATGGTCGCGACGAATCCAATCACTTGTCTAGTGTGGAAGCCCGGGGTGGCATCTACAATCGGCGTTCCTGCTTAGTCCTGGGTGGCTCAAGGGGTGTCCAGTGAAGACACCAGAGTCTCCGCCATCTTGCGCTGTTCCGGGGTGGTGGCGGTGTGGAGGGCGCGCTGGAGCGATTCGCGTGCGGCGGCGCTTTGGCCAGCGCGGGTTTGGGCGAAGGCGAGGGAATACCAGGCGTAGGATTTCAGTGGCATGAGTCTCACGGCCTGCTGCAGGTGATCCACGGCAATGGGCAAAAGGTTGTCGTCGGTGGCGTGGACGCCCAGCAGCAGGTGAGCCTCACCGAGGGCGGGGTTGAGCTCGGCGGCACGGGCGAGGGCCGCGTCGTCGTGATCGAGCAGTCCCAACTGGAACCAAGCCTCCGGATCGCGGTCGTTGAGCTGGATGGCGCGCTGGAGGTGGGCGCGGGCGGCGGGTTCGTGGCCGAGCGTGAGCTCCATCGCCCCGAGTCCGGCGGCGGCGCCGGAAGAAGTCGGGAACTCTCGGGCGGCCTGTTCGAAGAAACTCCTTGCGAGCTCGGGATGCTGGGTGCGGAGGGCAAGGTCGCCTCGCAGGAGTAGGACGTCAAGAGCGGATATAGGCTCGGAGGTCACCTTGGGAGCACTGATCGAGGGCGGGGCGGGGACGATCTCCTGCTTTAGATTCCTGAGATAGCGGCGGAGGTCGCCGAGATCCTCGTCGCTGAGATGTTCCGGGAACAGTGGCTGGTGGCGGAACATGTGGACCAAGGCCCAGGCGTGCGCATAGAAGAGGGGCTCGGCCATGCCGGCTTCGATTTGGGCCGGAGTCAGCCACTTGTCGCGCGCGAGGTGATCCATGTGTTCGGGGATGGGCGCTCCGAGGCGGGCGGTGGTGGCCGTGAACTGGGCGTTGGAATAGAACTCGGCCAAGCCTTCTTCGATCCACATGGGGCGGCGCGTGCCACGGACGTTGAGAGCGAAGTGGACGTATTCGTGAACCACGACGCGGGGCAGTTGCGCATCGGCCGTCATGACGATGTAATCGCGCTCGGGGCCGGACTGGTAGAAGCCGGAAGAAGAGTCGATGGGGGCAATGGCTCGGTAATCGCGGGCGGAGTCGAGCAGGATGATGCGAAGCGGAATCGGTTCGACGTTGTTGTCGGGGAGTAGTCGGCGAATATTGGCGAGGCGGTCGAGGGCGGCGCGCGCGGATTTTTCGGAAGCGTCGGTGTAGAGTTCGAAGCCTGGGGTGCGGAGGGCAATCCAGTTCCCGGCGTGGAGCGTGGTGCAGAACAGGAGTGCGGCCAGGATCCGCATGAAGTTTACAGTTCGGCGACGCGACGGTTGAAGATGAAGAAGTATAGGCCGAGGCACAGCAGCAGGACGCCTGCTCCGGCAACCACGTAACGCGCGGTGTAGATCGGGATGAGGTAGCCGACGACTAAGCTTCCGATGGGGCCGCCGCCGCGGACGGCGAGGTTGTAAACGCTCATGACGCGGCCACGCATGTCATCGGGGACGATGATCTGCACCAGTGAGGTGATCATGCTGAACACGCTCATCAGGGCGATTCCGGCCAGGAAGATCATGCCGCAGGCGATGGGGACGGTGGGAGAGAGGGCGAAGGCGAAGGTGAGGACGCCCAACATGGCCAGCGCGAGCAGGGCGTTGCGGCCCTGATGGCGGGAGCGGCCGAGTGCGGCCACAATCAGCGCTCCGGTGACGGCACCCGCACCGGAACAACTGAGCATCATAGTGTAGGTGGTTGCTTCCGCGTGGAAGGCTTCGCGGGCGAACACGGGCAGGAAGGCGACGATCTGGAAGCCAAGTAGCGTGACCATGAAGCTGAGCAGGATCAGCGGCTTCATGCCAGGCCGGGCGAGGATGAAGCTAAAGCCCTGTTTCATGGAGTCCACAATCGGCTCGCGCGAACGCTGCGGGACAAAGCTGACCTTGATCACATAAAGCATGGCGATCACGACCAGGAATGACAATCCGTTGAGGCCGAAACACCAAGCGGCACCGACGGTGGTTAACGCGATGCCTCCCAGGGCCGGGCCTACGACGCGCGCCAAATTGAACTGGATGGAGTTCAACGCGATGGCGTTTGGCAGGTGCTCTTTAGGGACCAAGGTCGGAACGAGAGCGGAGTAGGATGGTCCGCCGAAGGCCTGAGCGGTGCCCACGATGAAGGACAGACACCAGATGTGCCACACCTGCATGACGCCGGTGAAGGCCAGTGTGGCCATGGCGATAGCGCAGAACATCTGCGTATACTGCGAGGACAAAATAATGGCGCGTCGATCGCGACGATCGGCTAGGACTCCTGCTAGCAGCGCGAAGACTACGATCGGGATTTGGCCGAGGAACTGATCGACGCCAAGGTAGCGTGAGTTGTCGTGGGAGAGTTCCAGGACGGTCCAGCTTTGGGCTGCCGTTTGCATCTGGGTGCCCACCTGCGAGACGCAGGCGCCGGTCCACATCAGGCGGAAGTCGCGGAAATGGAATGACTGAAACGTCCGTTGGAAGAACCCGGACGGAACTTGGGCAGGCGACGAAGACTGTTCAGTGGACGAGGGCAGGACTCTCTACTCCCAACTAACTTGATCCAGACGTGATTCTAGCAACTTTGGATGACAAACGCTCACTTTACGACGATGGTCGAACCGGTTTCCCCGAATGTTGAGATGTGGGCGCCATCCTGGGAGGCTTCCGAGACGGGCCGGAGCATGAATTCGCCGGGCGGCGTGTCGCTGGGGATCTGGATGTTCAGCTGCGTAATGCCGCACAGCAGACCCGGTGCGCTGCCGACATACGTGGCTGAGGCTCTGCCCCCTGTGAACATGTAAGCATTCAAGATGGGCAGCAGCCCGGTCGCGCGCTGAAAGTTTAACTCGCCCGTAGTGCACGCGGGGCTGCCCGGGCCGAAGCCGGTTCCCCACAAAGACACGATGGAGCCCGCGGCTGCGGGATGGGCTGGGCCGTTGATGGTGCCGTCTGAGTTTACTGCGGCGGCTTGTGTAGCGTGACCCGGCTCCAGCCGGAACAGTCCGGGATGGCCGAAGTTGACCGAGACATCGAAGGCACCGACTGTGGCGCCTTGGTGGAGTACGCTGAGACGGACTTTCAGGAGCTCCTGTCCTGCCGCGACCACGAGGTGGAAGGGTAGATCCATCGGGACGATCGCGTTGATTTGGCGCGACTGGGCGTAGAGAATCGGGATCGGCCGCCCATCGATCAACACCTGCACGTTCGCGAGCTGCGTCGGGACCCGGCCCTGTGCGTCCGGCTGATACCCGACGCCGGTTTCGGGTCCGATGCCGAGGCCGGACAGTGAGATGAGTTCACCCGGAGAGATGACATTGCTGCCGGAGAAAGTCGCGGAGTTGTGCACGTAAGGCGCCAAGCAGACCCACGCAATGCTGAGGGAGCCGAAGCGCAGGACGGAGTTCGTATTCCTGCCGGGGCCATTCCATGCGACGCGGATGTCGCCCGTGGTAGTTACGCCCAAGCCGTAGAGCAGCCCGACGCTCTCCCCGACGTAGGTCGCGTCCTGCATCACACCGGAGCTGCTGAGCCGCGCGACGAAACCGCTGTTCAGTTGTGCCCCGGAGAAACAGGGTTTCGGGGCGGTCGGAGTCGTGGGAAATCCGGCACCCGCCAGTCCAGCGATGTAGAGGTCTCCGGTGGGTGATGCGATCAGCTGCGTGACGCCGACTTGGTCGCGGTCAGTCGTGGGGATATAGGTGGACCAGCGCACAAGGGAACCGTCGGAGGAGAGTTTGGCCACGAAGCCGCCGGGGCCGAACCAGTTCGACAGCGGCACGATGGGCCGGACGCGGAGTACGCCGGGAGTGGTGGGCAGATCGAGGGAGCTCGTGGCGCCCGCCAGGTAGATTTCGCCGGTGAAATCGGTCTGTACTGCCAGGGGCGTATCGCTGGCGCTGCCGCCGAAGGTGCGGGCGAAGATGGGGTTCCCAGCGGGGTCCACCTTCTCGATGAAGCCGTCGGTCCCGTTGTTGGTGCCAGTGGAGCCGACGACGATCGTATTCCCGCTGCCGTCACGCGTGAGTGCGGTGGCCGGTCCAGGAAGCACCACGTTGAAGAGCATGGCTGAGCCTGCGGCATTGAGCTTGAGCACGTATCCGGTTTGGGCGGTGGCGCCGGCGATGTACGCGTTGCCTTGCAGATCCGTGGTGATCGCAGTCGCGGTCAAGGCCGTCGCGGGAAGGTAGGTCGCGTAGATCAACCGGGCGCCGTCCGGACTGAGCTTGGCGGCGAAGGTGTGCGGATTGAGCACTGTGGATCCGGTGCCGCCTGCGGTGACGGGGAAGGCGCCTTGTGTGGTGCCCAGGATGAACACGTTCCCGTCGCGATCGACGGATGCGGCTGTTGCTTTGTCCGCAGTGGAACCGCCCAGGTAGGTCCCGAAGATCACTTTCCCGGAGGGGTCCAGTTTGGCGAGGTAGGCGTCAGAGCACGGACTTGCGAAGGAGAAGAAGCCGTTGCTGTCGAGGCAGGTGCCGCCGCCATTCTGAGTCTGATAGGCACCGTCGGTGATGGGGCCGGAGGTCCAGACGTAGGAGTTGCCGGCGTCGTCGAAGATGGTGGGTCCGATGACGGGCTGGGGGATGTCGGTGATGGATGGCTGTGCGTAGAGTTGTAGGGTCAACGCACTCAAAAGAACCAGGCGCGTCGCCATGTGCCCGATTGTCTCAGGCTTTGTCCAAAGCGCTACAGGAGTTTGAAGAAGTGTGCGTGGTTTCATGTTCCATCCGGGACTGCATGGATGGTGTCAGCACGCCGAGGTCCTTTAATAGACCTGAAACGTAAAGACTTGGTTCGATCCGCTGGGCGACAGAGAGTACTCGCCGTTGGCGAGCTGTTCGGAGGCCTCAATGCGGTATAGATTCGTGCCGACTTTGACCACGGAGAGGAAGATGGGCCGGTCATTCTTGCCGGGCTTGTCCTTGATGGTGAGTTCGCGGCGGGTCTTGGTGACGTCGAATTTATAGAGTTCGATCTTGTCGGGGTTGAGCTTCTCGGTCTTGAGAATGAAGATGGGCTCGGCGAGCGGGGTGCGGGCGGCGGAGGTGGTGCCCTCAATCCAGAAAAGCGTTGCTCCCTTTTTCGTCTCCTGCTTGGCCTCAGTGGCCTGGGTCTCGATGAGGTTCGAGGCGTGCAACAGATAGGGGACGTCAGCCTTGGGCGGGATGGGGCCGTGATATTCGTCCTGCTGGGCGAATAGTGCCATCGTGGTGGCGAGAGTCAACACTAAAGTCCGCATGTCCTTATCTTAGACGCAGATGGGGCCGGTTGGTTACTTGGGGTTAGTGCCCTGACACAGGTACCTTGGGGTGGGGCTGGAATCCTTGGTACTTCTTCAGAATAGGTCTACCGTCCCTTTGTCCATACACGCGCTCCCCGCAAAATTAACCTATGAGACGAGAGTGTTCCTACTGCAACAAAGTGACGCGTGGGTCGGCCACGCATTGCGGTTCGTGCGGCCGGTGGTTTGGGTCGACGACATTAGGGAGCCAGTCGTTGGGCATTAAGACCGAACACTTAGTAGCGTTGTTGGCCGGTGTGGCTGTGGCGGCGCTGAACTACGTTTTGTTCGCTTAAGCGATATCAGGCAGCAGGAAGGGGTGGAGGCCCTGGTTGATGGCGTCTGCGGCGATATACCCGCTGCGAACGGCGCCTTCCATCGTGGCCGGCCATCCGGAACGGGTCCAATCCCCGGCTAAGAAGAGATTTGGGATCGAGGTGCTCGCGGAGGGGCGCTTCGATTCCAGGCCGGGTTTGGCGGAAAAAGTCGCGCGGACTTCCTTGACCACGTGAGCTTTTTCGAGCTTCGCTTTGGCGGCTTCGGGGAAGAACTCGGAGAGTTCCCGGACCGCCAGAGCGATGACTTCCGCGCGCGACATCTCCACCATCGATCGCGACGCGCTCACCACCAGCTGAATCGCCTTCCCTTCACCCTTGTTGAACATCCACTGAATGTTGCGATCCAGTAGCGTCGCGTGCGGCAGTTCGGTGATGGGGCGATCGAACCATAGATGGATACCAGTGATGGGCGAGTGTTCAAAATCGCGCAGATCGAACTGGAGTCCCGGCATCACTTTCGCTATGCGCTCGAAAGGGAGCGCACACAGGTAGTAGTCGGCGTGAAACTCGAAGCCGCCGGCGACGACGCGACTGACGCGACCGCCTTCGACGACCACTTCTTCGACCGGAGTGCGGGTCACGATTTCGACGCGCAGTTTGTCCCACACTTCGCGCCGGTAGAGATGCGCGAGTGGCACGTTGGGAATCCCCATTTCGTAGGAGTCGTTGCGTGCCAGGAAACCCAGCTTGAAGACCTGAAAGCCATGGCTGGCAGCCATGCGGTCCAATTCTTCGTTGATGGCGCTGACCAGAATCTGACGCCAGAAGCGTTCGATGGCTTGCGGCGGCTGGCGCTGTTCCTGCAGCCATTCGAGCATCGTGATGCGGTCGAGATCCTTGCGCGTCTCAGCCTGTTTTTCCAGCGCGAGAATCGCGCGCGCGACGGCGAGTTTTTCGGACCACGTAAGGAAGGTCAGGTGGAAGAAGGATTCTGCGAAGTGCGCGGGGCGGGGAAATCGTCCGGCTTTAAAGATGCTGCGGCGTCCACCGGGTTCGATGAAGACGAACTCGCGATGGAATGTGATTTCGTCCTCGACGCCGAGGCGCTTGTAGAAATCGAGCAGGTTGACGCAGCACTTCAGCAGGATGTGCTGACAGTTGTCGATGGTCTCTCCGCTGGTATTCGAGGTGGCGTCGCCGCCGATCTCGTAGGATGTGGCTCGACCGCCGAGAAAAGGACGTCCTTCAAGGACCTGGACCTGGTGTCCAGCGGAACTGAGTGCGGCTGCCGCGGAGAGTCCGGCGAGTCCGCCGCCGAGGATGACTACAGAGGCCACGCGTGCCTCCGGGGAGCTAGGCTCCGATAGCTGCCGGCAAGCGCCCGCGCCGCCCGCCGCCCTGATCGTCGTTGATGATGTACAGGATGATCGCCAGAATCAGCGCGATGAAAGCGTAGTCGATGGGCAGCATGCGAAATTCGAGTTTGCATCGCTAGGCGCGCGGAGCACAACGGGACGCACGGCCTAGGACTCTCACTACGTTTTCCATGAGCCGCAGGCCACATTCGCCTTCGAGGGTCAGAATCGATTCGGGATGGAACTGCACGGCTTCCAGCGGCAGTTCGCGATGGCGCACGCCCATGATGATGCCGTCTTCGGTTTCCGCCGTGATTTCAAAGCACGAAGGCAGTTTTTCGCGGATGGCGTAGAGCGAGTGATAGCGGCCCACGCGGAAGGTTTCCGGCAGGCCTTCGAACACGCCTTTGCCGGTATTCTTCACCGGAGAGGGCTTGCCATGCATCGGGTAGCCCAGTACGCCGAGCTCGCCGCCGAACGCTTCGACCATGCCTTGCAGGCCGAGACACACGCCGAAGGTGGGGATTCCGAGCTTCGCGGCGTAGCGGACCAGATCGGGCACGCCGAAATCGCTGGGGCGGCCGGGGCCGGGCGAAACCAGAATCACCGAGGGGTTGATCTTCTCGATCATCTCCAGCGGGAAACCGGTGCGGTAGGTGATGACTTCGGCTCCGGTCTGGCGCGCATAGTTGGCCAGCGTGTGGATGAAGCAGTCTTCGTTATCGACCAACAGCATGCGCACGCCGCTGCCTTCGGTCTTGTTCGGGACGTACGCCGGCGCGACGGCACCTTGCGGCGCGTCCAGGGCGCGGAAGAAGCCGGTGGCCTTGAGGTGGCACTCGTTATATTCGCTGGCCGGATCCGAATCGTACAGGATCGTGGCTCCGGTGGAGTACGCAGCGACGCCGTCCTTCAGGTTCGCGGTGCGAATGGTGATACCGGTGTTGATCTCGCCAGAGAGCGTGATCATCCCGACCGCGCCACCATACCAGGCACGCGCGTCGTTTTCGAGATTCTCGATGGCCTGGGCCGCCCACTTCTTGGGCGCGCCGACCAGCGTGACCGCCCACATGTGGGTGAGGAACGCATCGAGAGAGTCGTATTCCGGTGCGAGGATACCTTCGACGTGGTCGACGGTATGAAACAGGCCGGCGTAGCGTTCGATCAAACGCCGAGCGATCAACTTCACGGTGCCCG
>CANIIC010000151.1 GCA_947467395.1 Bryobacterales bacterium | reverse complement strand
TGATCTTCGAATTCCAGGGTGCAGATGGAGTGCGTGATCTTCTCGATCGAATCCGACGGCGGATGCGCGTAATCGTACATCGGGTAGATGCACCACGTGTCGCCCGTCCGGTGATGATGCGCGCGTAGGATGCGGTAGATCACCGGGTCGCGCATGTTCAAGTTGGTCGATCTCGGATCGATCTTCGCGCGCAGCGTGCGGGAGCCATCGGGGAATTCGCCCGCGCGCATGCGGCGGAACAGATCCAGATTCTCTTCGACGCTGCGGTCGCGATAGGGGCTCGGCTTGCCGGGTTCGGTGAGTGTGCCGCGCGATTCGCGAACCTGTTCGGCGGTCAGATCGCAGACGTAGGCGGAGCCCTTCTGGATCAGAAGTTCGGCCCACTGATACAGCTGTTCGAAGTAATCGGAGGCGTAGTAGATACGGTCGCCAAAGTCGCCGCCCATCCAGCGGACGTCTTCGATGATGGAATCTACGTATTCGGTTTCTTCCTTCGACGGATTAGTGTCGTCGAAACGCAGGTTACACTTGCCGCCGAATTCTTCCGCGAGGCCGAAGTTCAAGTTGATCGACTTGGCATGGCCGATGTGCAGGTAGCCGTTGGGTTCTGGAGGAAAGCGCGTTTGGACATTGGTGCGTTTGCCGGTCTCCAGATCCTTGCGGATGATGTCACGAACAAAGTTCGAGGGTGCGGAGTCCTCGCGTGGCGTGCTCATACGGTTCCCTTTAAAAGCTGGCGCGCGGCGGCGATGCGCTTCAGACACACGTCGCGGCCCAGCACTTCTAATGTCTCAAATAGTGGCGGGGCGTTCTTGCGACCGCATACGGCGACGCGGATCGGCTGGAACATTTGTCCCGCCTTGATCTTCAGGCTCTCGGCGCCCCCACGCAGGGCTTGGTCCAATCCATCGTGGTTGAACGTGGCCGTAGCCAGAATCTCCTCGGCGCGCTCCAACACGGACGCAGCCATGGCGAGGTCGCCTTTTTGGGGGACCAGTTCGTTCGGATCGTAGGGCGCGAGTTGATCCAGGAAGAAGAAGTCGGCTACGGTCGAGACTTCGCTGAGTAGCTTAATGCGCTCCTGAATCAGAGGCGTGATCTGCGCCATACGCGCAGCGTCCACCTTGAATCCGGCGGCCTGCGCGTAAGGCAGCACGGCGGCGCTGAGGTCTTCCTTCGACATGGTGCGGATCGTTTCCGCGTTCAGCCAAACGGCTTTCGGGTCGAATGGGTCCTCCTCGCTGAAGTTGATCGTCGCGTTGCTGCGGTTCACGCCTTCCAGCGTGAAAATGTCCGTTAGTTCCTGGCGCGTGAGGCGCTCGCGGTCATCTTTCGGCGACCAGCCCAGCAGGCAGACGAAGTTCACGAAGGCATGCGGAAGGAAGCCGGCGTCGCGATAGGTGGTGACGCTGACCACCGGGCCGTGCTTGCGCTTGGAGAGCTTGGCACCATCGGGCGCGATCAGCAGGGGCAGGTGGCCGAACTTCGGTAGCTCTACGCCGAGTGCTTCGAAAATCAGGACGTGCTTGAAGGTGTTCGTCAGGTGGTCCTGGCCGCGAATGATGTGCGTGATCTGCAGATCAGCGTCATCGGCGCAGGAGGCCATGTGATAGGTAGGGATGCCGGAACTGCGCAGCAGAGCGAAGTCTTCGATATCCGCAGTCGCCTTGGTCTGGCGACCGTAGACTTCATCGACGAAGCTGATGTCTGTGCGCGTCTCGCGCGGAACCTTGTAACGGACCACGAACGGCTCACCTGCGGCGGCGCGGCGATCGCTTTCTTCCTGCGACATCGCGCGCATTTCGGGATTGAACAGCCAGGTGGAGCCGCTGGTGTGCGACTTAGCATCGTCGGACTGCTCCGGATCGGCGGTCTGCGCGGGCGTGAAATCGCGATAGGCGAGGCCCTTCGCCAGGATTTCGTTGGCCAGCTTGCGATGCAGATCGCCGCGTTCGGACTGGCGATAGAATTCATCCCAATTCAGATCCAGCCACTTGAGGCCTTCAAAGATAGAATCAAGAGAGGTCTGGGTGTTGCGTTCGACGTCAGTGTCGTCAATACGCAAGATCATCGTGCCTTTGTTGTGGCGGGCGTACAGCCAGTTGAAAACAAAGGTCCTGGCGCTTCCAATGTGAAGGTAGCCCGTGGGGGATGGGGCGAAACGGACTCGGAGCATGTGGCGTCTTTAGTTCAGGATAGCAGCCGATATTCGCGACTGCGGGAGGTGTCTGATGAAAATGAAGTCGACGGCCCTATTTTTGGCGGTTTCCACGGTCGCCTTTGGGCAGCAATATGAGAGCACCCGCGCGCGGATCACGGGCGGCGGCGGGGACGGAAAGTGCTCGTTTGAAGTGCAGGTGGACGGCACCGTCGAGATCGAAATTCTGGGGGACCAGGCGCGGATGCGTTCGCTGGCCGGGGCCAATGGGCAATGGCGCAAGATGGAGTGCAACATGGCACTTCCTGCGAATCCCGCCCAGCTCAGCTTCAGTCCACAAGGCGGGCGCGGTAAGCAGATGCTGACCATGAACCCCGTCGATAACCGGGGCGTGGCGGTGGTGAAGATCGAGGATTCGCAGGGTGGCAGCGACACCTATAAGTTCGATCTGTCCTGGAAGGGCACGACGGGTCCGCAAAGCGGCCGGAATCTGCCGGGCCGCAACGGAAATCCTGGAACGGGCGGGAGTATTTTCGATCCCGAACCGGCCGCAAACAACTTCCCGGTGAACCCGCCCGGCGGTTTTCCGTCGTCTGCACCGGCAAACAGCGGCAGTGTCACTGGCTGGAACGATCAGGTGAACTTCAAGGCAGCCGGCGATGGCTACCTGCGCCTGTTCCGGGGCTCGGACGACCAGATCGGCGAAGGCCAGGTGACGGTGGATCCGTCCGGTCGCGTTCAGGTGTCCCTGACCACGCGCAGCAATGGGCGGGTGCAACTGAGCGGCAACCTGATTCTGGTACAGGGCGACCGTTTGGTGGCGAACATGACTGGCGGTACCATGCAAGGAGTGATGGAAATCCTGCTGGACAGTCGGAACCGCGTGCAAGAGCTCGCTATGACCGGCGTCGGGCGCAACCACTTTGAGTTGCGCTGGCAGCCTCGCTAGCTTGTGGATGAACGCCACCCAACACACATTTCCGAAGCCCAGCGCTGAGTACACGGTCCGCGATCAGGAGCGGATGCGGTTTGCTACGAATTATTTCGACTGGCAGGCGCGCATGGTGCTGCCGCACGTGGGCCGCCGCGTGATCGAAATCGGCTGTGGACTGGGCAACTTCACGCGCTACATGCTGGATCGCGATCTGGTGATCGGCATCGATATTGAGCCAGCTTGCGCCGAACAATGGCAGCGTGGGTTTCCGGGTCAAACGAACCTGATGGGAACGGCAATGGACGTCACCGATCCCGCGTTTCTGGAACTTGCGGAACACAGGCCCGATACCGTGGTGTGTTTGAACGTGCTGGAACACGTCGAAGATGACGTCACCGCGTTGCGCCACATGTACCAGGTGATGCCCAAAGGCGGTCGCGCGTTGTTGTTAGTGCCGGCCTACGAGAGCCTGTACGGACCCATCGATTACAACCTGGGCCACTACCGACGCTATTCGAAAAAGCCGTTCGCCGAACTGGCCGCGTCCATCGGCTTCCGCTCCTCCATGAAGTATATGAACATGGTGGGCTGCCTGGGCTGGTGGATGAACGCCAAGGTTCTGAAGAAAACCGAACAATCCGAAGGCCAGATCAAGCTGTTCGATTCGGTGATTGTGCCGGTGTTGTCGCGCCTGGAAGCTGCGATTCCGCCGCCATTCGGGCAATCGATTTTTGCGGTGCTGGAAAAATGAAGGTCTCGATCCTACTCCCGGTGTATAACGAGTTCCTCACGCTGCCGCTGGTGCTGCAGCGGGTGCTGGATGCTCGGCTGCCGGAGGGGTGTGAAAAGGAAGTCGTCATTGTCGACGACGGTTCGACGGACGGCACGTCAGAAACGCTCTATCAGTACAAAGATTCCAGCACGATCCGCGTGCATCATTCGGTGGTGAATTTCGGCAAAGGCGCAGCGCTGCGCATCGGGATCGCGAAGGCGACGGGCGACATTCTGCTGGTGCAGGATGGAGACCTCGAATACGATCCGAACGACTACGTGAAGATCCTGGAACCCTTGGTGAAGCGTGAGGCGGATGTCGTGTATGGGTCACGCTTCATGCAGGGCGTGAAAGGGATGAAGCTCGCCAATTGGACGGCGAACAAGATCCTCACCTGGGCCTCGAACCTCATGTTCGGCGCGCACATCACCGATGAGGCGACCGCGTACAAAGCCTTCCGTCGTGAAGTGCTGGACGCGATGGAACTGAAGTGCATGCGTTTTGAGTTCTGCCCGGAAGTCACCGCGAAAGTGCTGCGGCTGGGGTATCGCATTCACGAAGTCCCGGTCAGCTACAACCCGCGTGGGATTCTCGAAGGCAAGAAGATCCGCTGGCACGACGGCGTAGAAGCCATGGCTACGCTGATCAAGTACCGGCTGGCTCCGCTGGCGAGCTTCGCGAAGAAAGCCGCACCTTCGGGCGCTAAAACAGCGCCATCACATCTACGATGATGTTGCCGGCGCGGGCCACAATCAGGGCCTGCCCGCCAAGAAACACATAATTACAACCTGCCGGAGGCGGCGTCACCTGAACGAGAAGATCGGCCGGGAACGGAGTGATTCTTTTCTGGAGTCCAGGCGGTAGCGTTCCGTTGCGCTGAAGTTGTTTTTGGAGGCCAGGAGGCAAACCCTTCTTCTGGAGCCCCGGTGGCAAGCCGTTGGGTGGCAGAGCTTGCGCCCATTGCTGGATCACTCCGCGATCGTTGGCGGAGAAGACCACTGACACTCTTACGGATGAACCGCCGGACTTCCCCGCGTGGCCCTTCCCTTTGCCCTTGCCTTGCGCGGAGGCACCAAGCGAGAGCGTGAGCAAGCTGAGAATCAGGATCCAAGTGCGCATATACAGGGGATCAACTTCGGAGGCGGGGTGTTACTGCGAGGAAAGGGAAAGCGGCGGTCATAGGGGACCGCCGCTTCAGGGGTTAAGTGTTACGCCCGAGCTTGAGCGCCCGAAGCGCCGAAGTTCACTTTTTTCTCCGCAGCCGGGACGGGCTCTTCGGGAGCCATCTTCAAGAACGCGAGCACTACGGCAGCAATCAGAGAACCCATACCCATGATGATGGCGACGGTGGGCAAGTTCGCGAGCACTTCGTTGCCGAGCAGGATGCCCGCGATGGTCGGCGACAAGGCCGCGCCGCCACGGCCGACGCCGATGACGAAGCCGGTTCCGGTGGCTCGCACGTGGGCGGGGAAGCCGTAGGCGACGATCGAGTACAGGCCGGAGACCGCAGCGTTGCCGAAGAATCCGACAACCACGGCGAGCAGAGTGAGCGTGCCGAGTTCGACGGGGCTGCGTCCGAAGACGGCGACGGCGACGGCGTTCATAACGAGAATCACGATGGTGAGTGGCTTCAGTCCAACGTAGCGAGTCAGGATGCCGAAGAGGAAGCCGCCAGCGGCGCCGCCGAGGTTGGCGTAGGCTAGCACGGTGCCCGCTTCCGGAGCCGGGAAGCTCATTGCGGTGATGATACGCGGCGTCCACTTCAGCAGGAAGTAGAACGTCATGATGTGCAGGAAGTAGCCGAGGGTGACCAGGATGGTGGTCATGCGCAGGGCGGGCGAGAAGATGTCGCCGATGGACTTCTTGGCTTCGTTGGTGGGCAGCGCCGGCAGGGCAGAGATGGTTTCATGACCGATCTTCTTCAGCGATGCATTCACGCGTTCCAGCGCATTGGCGGGTTGCTTGCGCGCCAGCCAGTGGATGGATTCAGGAACAAACAAGATGATGGCAGGTAGCAGCAGGCTGGTGATCGCGGCGCCGAAGTAGAACACTGCGCGCCAGCCGTAGGGGCCGATCAGGCTGGAGGCAAACAATCCGCCGATGCCAGCGCCCAAGGGGTAGCCGATGACCATCATGGAAATGCAGAACTTGCGGTGGCGGTTGTTCGAGAACTCGCTCACCACGGCGTTTGTCGCCGAGAGCATGCCGCCGATGCCGAGGCCGGTAAAGATGCGCCAGATGGAGAGAACGACGGGGTTGACCGCAGCTGCGGCGACGCCGACCATGCCGATCGCCATGACGATCAGGCAGCCGATAAGCGTCGGGCGTCGGCCGATTTTATCCGCAACACCGCCAAGGAACACCGAGCCGAAGGCCATGCCGATCAGCTCCATCGAAAGAACGACGCCGAGCCCGCTGGAGGGGATGCCCCATTCCGCAGCGATGCCGGGCGAGGCAAAAGCGATCGACAACACATCGAATCCGTCCATGGCATTGAGCAGTACAGTCAACGCAACGACGACAAACTGGATCGTCGTCATTTCTTGGAGGTCGATGATTTCGCGTGGGTCTCGAGTCTTAGCCATTCTATAAAGTCTCCTCAGCACGCGCTTTCCCGCCGCAGCGGGGTGAGCGCAACTAAAGTATGATAGCGCGGCCACGCGGCCTTTGGGAGGCTGAATCCGGGTGCCGGGGTCCAGCATCTACTGGTCATGATCCAAGTCAGGAAGAGTGAAGAGCGAGGCCACGCCGACCACGGCTGGTTGAACACGTACCACACGTTTTCCTTCGCCGATTACTACGATCTGGCGCACATGGGCTTCCGGAGCCTGCGGGTGATCAATGAGGATCGCGTAACGCCGGGCCAGGGTTTTGGCACGCACGGACACCAAAACATGGAGATCCTGACCTACGTATTGCGCGGCCAGATCGCCCATCGCGACAGCATGGGGAACCAGGAAACGCTAGGGCCAAACGAGATCCAGCGCATGTCCGCAGGCACGGGGATCCGCCACAGCGAGTTCAACCCGTCCTCGTCGGAACCTCTCCACTTCTTCCAAGTCTGGATCCAGCCGCGCGCGGCGGGCACTCAGCCCAGCTACGAGCAATTGAAGTTCGACCCGGCGGAGAAGCAGAACCGCCTCAAACTGCTGGCCTCGCCTGACGGGGAAGCCGGAGCTGTATGGATCAACCAGGATGCCAAGGTGTACGTGGCGGAATTAAGCGAGGGTTCGCAGGTTACGCACTCCCTCGACGCCAAGCATGGAGCCTGGCTTCATGCGGTTCGCGGCGAAGTTGCCGTGAACGGGACAGTGATTCGCACCGGCGATGCGATAGCCGTGACGGACCTGTCCGTCCTGTCGATCACCGCCCTAAGCAAGGAACCGAGTGAGATCCTGCTGTTCGACCTTGCCTGAGGGGACGGGCTGAGGGAGGGCTTGCAGCCGCGGCCCGATCTGATAATATCAGTGTAATGATGATCCTAAACCGCGAGTCTCTTTCCTAGATGGGTTCTTTTCCCAGAGGCATGCCGCCTCGCCGACCCAGAATCAGAGAGAACGTCAACGAAGCGATTCGCGCCCGCGAAGTACGCGCGGTGTTTCCTGACGGATCCGTCGAAATTCTTCCGACGCTGGTAGCTGTTCGCAAGGCCAAGGACTTGGGCCTGGATCTGATCGTGGTGTCTCCCACGGCGGAACCGCCGGTTGCCAAGGCCATGGACTATGGCCAGTGGCAGTACGAGAACAAGAAGAAACAGCACGAAGCAAAAAGAAAGCAGCACATCATCCTGGTGAAGGAACTGAAGTTCCGCCCCAATACGGATGATCACGATTACGAATTCAAGATGAAGCACGCCATTCGCTTCCTGGGCGAAGGCAATCGTGTGAAGGCTGTCGTCCAATTCCGCGGCCGCGAAATCGCGCACGTGGATCTGGGCAAGAAGCTCTTGATCCGCTTCTCCGAAGACCTGAAAGAATACGGCACCGTGGAAGGCCAGCCGCGCCTGGAAGGCCGTAACGCTCACGTGATGCTCAGCCCGATCAAGGTTGCGCACCCGCCCAAGGAGAAGCCGAAAGGCGGCTCCGACGACGGCGGTTCAGGCGAACCGACCGCCTAAGCCAACTCATCACTGCGATACAATTGGGGCCACTTATGAAGTGGCCCTTCGCATTTTTCCTCGCCTCTATTCTCGCCATCGGCCAGCCGAACGCCGCGCAACAGGCGGCAACGGCAGAAGATCATCGCGACATGATGCAGCAGCTGGGCATCAAGGCCCTGCGTCCCGGTCCCAGTGGCACCGAGACTGCTCCCAACCACGCGAACTACGATGAAGCGCTCGCGAACCCGTATCCGAATCTGCCCGACGTCCTGACGCTGAAGAACGGTAAACGAGTCACCTCCGCGAAGCAGTGGGAAGAACGCCGTCGCGAGATCCTCGAAGATTTCGATCGCGAGGTGCTGGGCCGCGTTCCCGCGAATGCGCCCAAGATCACGTGGAGCGTTGCGGAGACTGTCAACACCACCGTCGGCAACAAGCCGGTGATCGCGCGCCGCTTGGTGGGTCACGCCGATAACTCCGCATATCCAGCGCTCGACGTGAACATTCAGGCTGCTCTGGTTCTTCCGGCGAACGCGAAGAAGCCGGTGCCGGTGATGATCATGTTCGGAGGGGCCGCTCTGCCGAATCCGAACGCCAAGGCGAAGGGACCTGTAGATCCGAATGCGGATGCGCCGTCCACGCAACAACTCATCTCCGACGGTTGGGGCTACCTCGCACTCAATCCGACCAGCGTCCAAGCGGACAACGGCGCAGGCTTGACGCAGGGCATCATTGGCTTGGCGAACAAAGGCCAGCGCCGCAAGCCTGAAGATTGGGGCGCATTGCGCGCATGGGCCTGGGGAGCATCTCGAGCCCTGGACTACCTCGAAACGGTGAAGGAAGTCGACGCCAAGAAGGTCGGTATCGAAGGTGTCTCGCGCTATGGCAAGGCCGCACTGATCACCATGGCGTACGATACGCGCTTCGCCGTGGTTCTGGTGGGTTCGTCTGGCGAAGGTGGCGCGAAGCTGCATCGTCGCAATTGGGGCGAAGCCGTTGAGAACCTGACCGGCTCAGGCGAGTATCACTGGATGGCGGGCAACTTTCTCAAGTACGGCACCGCGGAATCCAGCTTCGGCAGCAAGACGGCGGGCGATATTCCGGTGGACGCGCACGAACTGCTCGCACTCTGTGCGCCGCGCCCCACCTTCATCAGCTACGGCGTGCCGGAAAAGGGCGACGCGAAGTGGCTGGATCACCAAGGCAGCTACATGGCTGCCATCGCCGCAGGCCCCGTGTTCAAACTGTTGGGCGCGAAGGATCTGGGCGTTTCCGCGAACTACAAGACCGAGAAGATGCCGGCGGTGAACGTCAGCATGCTGGATGGACAGCTCGCGTGGCGTCAGCATGATGGCGGGCACACCGATGGTCCGAACTGGAAGTACTTTATCCCGTGGGCCGACAAAATGTTGAAGCACGCTCCGGAGAAGTAGGATGCGGCTGTTGCTGGGGATCGTCGCCGGTTGCGCGCTCTGCGCCGCACAGACGGGAGTCGCGCGCACGGATGAAAACTCCATGC
>CANIIC010000150.1 GCA_947467395.1 Bryobacterales bacterium | reverse complement strand
CGCACTTGGGTCGCTGACCTTCCTGTTTGTCGCATCCAAATCGGAACTCCTACGATTGTGGTGACGGTTCAGATTTCCGTATTCGCGCTAAGCGGATACAGTGTTGGTAGGCGCGCCTGGACTCGAACCAGGGACCCTCAGCTTAGAAGGCTGATGCTCTATCCACCTGAGCTACGCGCCCGATTCTTCGATGGTAGCATCCGGCTTGCTGGCAGGCTCGAAAAAGCTGAGGCAGTTATCGCCTTGTTTGAGCGTTCGCGTGTGGTGCATCCGGCCGTAGCTTTCGGCGAGCTTCAGTCGCACGTCGTGTTGCACGATCACCAGCGGGGCGCGCACTAAGTTGAGAATCGTCGTGTACTCTCGCTCTAAGCGGTACGGCGGGTCGATGAACACGATGTCGGCATCGATCGAGTCAGCCACAGTGACTGCCTTAGCTTGGCGTAGCTCGGCTTGCCCTTCGGCATGCAGCGATTTCAGATTGTCGCGGATCACGGAGGCGGCGACGCGATTCGATTCGACGAAGATCGCTTTGCGTGCGCCGCGGCTGATGGCTTCAATTCCCACGGCGCCGGTTCCGGCGTAGAGGTCGGCGAACACTTTCCCCTGAATCCTGGGAGCCAGGATGCTGAACAGCGACTCGCGCATGCGGTCCGGCGTTGGGCGTGTATCTTCGCCCGGGACGCTCTTCAAAACTCGGCTGCGAAACTCTCCACCAATCACTCTCATCAAATTTCCTCACGCCGCAAAACGGACTTCGCCTTTGCGGCTTCAGCCCACCTGCACCAATCCGTAGCGCCGCTGCCAGTGGCTGCGGATGAACAGCACTGCTCGACGCAACTCATCCTCTGACGGAGGATGCGCGACGAAGGCCGTTGCCTCTGAACGCGCGATCTCCAGAATATCGGCGTCGCGCACGATGCTCCCGATCTGCAGCGCCGGGAGGCCCGATTGCTTGGTTCCGAAGAACTCACCAGGGCCACGCAGTTTCATGTCGACCTCGGCGATGTGGAAGCCGTCGTTCGATTCCACCATGGTGCGGATGCGTTCCGTCGCGATCTGGTTCAGTTTCTCCGTTACCAGGATGCAGTAGCTCTGTTCGCCCCCGCGACCCACGCGTCCGCGCAACTGATGCAGCTGTGCCAGCCCGAAGCGCTCGGCCTGCTCGATCACCATGACGGTCGCGTTCGGTACGTCCACGCCGACTTCGATGACCGTCGTCGCGACCAGGATCTGCGTCTCGCCTTTGGCGAACTTCTCCATAGCGGATTCTTTGGCGTCGGAGGAGAGCTTGCCATGCAGCAACCCGACCGCGAGATCAGGGAAGACCACCTTCGATAGATGCTCATGCATCGCTTGCGCGGCCTTCATTGCCTTGGTCTCCGATTCTTCAATGACCGGATATACCACGTAGGCCTGACGACCCAACTCAATCTGCTTTCGTAGGAAGCCGTAGACCTGCTCAACCTTGGCTTGGTCGGCGCGCTTGGTGATGATCGGCTTGCGGCCCGGCGGCATCTCGTCGATCACGCTGACATCGAGGTCGCCGTAAATCGTCAGAGCCAGCGTGCGAGGGATCGGCGTGGCAGTCATCACCAGCACGTCGGGATGTTTGCCTGCGCCTTTCTCCAACAGCTTCTGCCGCTGTTCGACACCGAACCGATGCTGTTCGTCGACCACGGCCAAGCCGAGCTTCGCGAAGTGAACATCCTGCTCCAACAATGCATGGGTGCCGACGATCAGCTTCACTAGTCCCGCTGCGATCAGCTTCTTGTACGCGACCTTTTCCTTGGCCGTCGTCGATCCTGTCAATAGAATTGGGTGATACCCAAGCTTGGCGAACAGCTTCTTGAAGTAGAAGAAATGTTGCGACGCCAGGATCTCGGTGGGTGCCAGTATCGCTACTTGGTAGCCGTTTTCGATGGCGATGATCGCAGACTCAGCCGCGACCAAGGTCTTGCCGCTGCCGACGTCGCCTTGCAGCAAGCGATACATGGGATGCGGCGCGGCCATGTCCTGCGCGATCTCCCCGAGTACCCGCTTCTGCGCCCCGGTCGGTTTGAACGGCAGCATCTCTTTGATCCGCTCCCGCACGCGGTCGGTGAGCTCGAAGCCGACGCCCGGGTCTAGACGAGCTTTGGCGCGCTTCAGCTCCAGGCCGCACTCCAACCAGAAGAACTCTTCGAAGATGAGTCGGAATTGCGCCGGTGAACGGAAGGAGTTCAGTAACCGGAGGTCCGCTTCCTGAGGGGGGAAGTGCAACTGTCGGATCGCCTCTCCGCGCGAAGGCATCTTGAGGCGGCTTCGGATGTGGGAGGGCAACGGATCGCCGCGGTCCAGCAGTTCCTGCGGCAGCGATTCCAGAATCCGGTACATCAATGCGCGCAGTACTCGAGTAGTCACCTTACCGGCGGCCTCGTAGATCGGCACCACGCGCCCGGTGTGGAGCGACGCATCGCCATCGTCGTCGCCCGAAAGAATCTCGAACTCCGGGTGCATCATCGACAGACTGCGCGAATAGGAGTCGAACTCTACCTTCCCGAACAGAGCCACCCGCTGTCCCGGCGCCAGGATGTCGTTCAGGTAGCCCCCGTGGAACCATTTCCCGCCGAGGTTCGCGCCGGAGTCATCGGTGAAGGTGGCCTCAAACAGGCCTAACTTTTTTCGTTGGAACCCCGCAACTTTGGTCGAGCGGATGGTGCACAGCACCGTCGCCATCTCGCCGGGGGCCAGTTGGCGGATGAGTTTTACGTTGCTCCGGTCCTCGTAGCGGAACGGCGCATAGTACAAAAGATCCTCGACGGTGCGAAGGTTTTTTGCCTCTAAAAACGCGGCTCGCGCGGGTCCGACGCCTTTGACGTAAGTGAGTGGGGTGGAAAGGTCCAAACTTTGGTACTCCCAGTTTACGGCATTGGCCTCCAACCCCAGTCCTGACTCGCACGGGCTAGCCCTTAGGACCAAATTGCGGGATTGCACGTGCAAGTCGGGAGGGCAATATCAGCACATGATGATTCGCAACATGATTCGCAAGATTTCGAACGATCAGGCCGGTCAAGACTTCATCGAATACGCCTTGGTAGCCGCGTTTGTCGCCACCGTGGCGGTGTCCCTCTCGCCCGCGATCGCGGCGACCGTCACTTATATGGGTCGTTCGCTGGGCGTGCTGCAGCTGGCGCTGAACGCCGGCGGGCACTAGGCTGGTCCGCTTCCCTCGCGTTAAAATAGCGGTTCATGCCGCAACTCATGCAAGGGAAGACCGCGCTCATCCTGGGCGTCGCCAATCGTTGGAGCCTGGCCTACGCCATCGCGCAATCGTTTCGTCGCGAAGGGGCCAAGCTACTGCTGACTTACCAGGGCGAACGCCAGAAGGAAACGGTCGAAGAACTCGGCACCGAACTCGGGGCCGCCGCCATTTTCGACTGTGACGTGACCAAGGACGCCGATCTCGCTCGCCTGACCGAGACTCTCCAGCCGCATGGCGCTCTGCACGCGGTGGTTCACAGTATCGCCTTCGCGAACCGCGAAGATCTCAGCCGTCCATTCCTCGAAACCTCACGCGACGGATTCGCGTTGGCTCATGACGTCAGCGCCTATTCGCTGGTTGCCGTTGCCCGGGCCACGGCGCCGCTGATGACCGAAGGCGGCTCTCTGACTTCACTCACCTACCTCGGTTCTACGCGCGTCGCCACCAATTACAACGTGATGGGCGTGGCCAAGGCGGCGCTCGAAGCTTCGACACGCTACCTTGCCAGCGAACTCGGCGCGCAGAACATCCGCGTGAACACGATTTCCGCGGGTCCCGTGAAGACCACGTCGGCACGCGGCGTGAAGGATTTCGGCAAGATGCTGGAAGCTGTTGCGGCGAAGTCTCCGCTTAAGCGCAATTGCGAGCCCGCAGAAGTTGGCGACACTGCCGTGTTCCTGGCCAGCGATCTGGGCCGCGGTGTGACGGGCAACATCATCTTCGTCGACGCAGGCTACCAGATCATGGCTCTCTAACCCTTCGCCGCCTGCTCGCGGAAGTAGTAGATCATGTCCGTGGCGGGCGGCTGCACTCCCAACTGCCGGATCATTCCCATGACTTGGCCGCGATGCAGCGTGGCGTGATTCACCACATGCATCACGATGTGATCCAGCCGAGTGCTTGCCGGGGTGCCCGCCAGCGATTTGTAGTGAACCTCGCGGTCGAGATCTCCGTCGGTCAAGGCGTCGGCCCACTGCGACCACTGGTCCAGTAGTGCAGGCCAAGCCTTCTCTGTATCGGTCCAGGATGCAGGCTTCGGAAGCACCCCGCCCGGTGTGGCGACTCGTTCAAACCAGGCGCGATCGGCCCAGTAGATGTGGCCCAACGTTCCCGCGATGCTTTCGTGGCTGATCCCTGTGGACTGAGTTCGCTGTTCTTCGGTCAGTTGCTGCGCGGCGGCGAGGACCTTGAGCGAGGCCCAGGCCGTGTACTGAATGAGCGTGCGTGCTTCCGTGGCGGTCATAACGGTATTCTCGGATAAACGATGCCGGAGTTGCCAGACATCACCGTTTAGATCGAGGCCCTGGAGTCGCGAATCCTGGGCCGTAGGCTGATCGAAGCCGACGTGCGGGGTCCCTTTCTTCTGCGCACGGAGAGGATGCCTTCTGAAGGCGTGGGCCGAACGGTCAGGCAGCTTCGCCGCATCGGGAAACGCATCGCGATCAGTTTCGATGAAGATCTCTGGCTGGTGCTGCACCTGATGATCGCCGGGCGGTTGCACTGGAGTCTGAAGGCGAAGAAGCCGGATGGCCGGAGAACGCTGGCGGCCTTCACGTTTGACAGTGGGTGTCTTACTCTTACCGAAGCTGGAACGCAGAAGTGGGAGTCGCTACGTGTTGTGCGCGGGGAGCAGGAGCTTGTGGATTTGGACCCGGGCGGCATCGACGTGTTGAGTGCCTTGCTGGAGGAGTTCGCGCGTGTGCTGACGTCGTCGAACCACACGCTCAAGCGATCGTTGACGGACCCTCACCTGTTCATCGGGATCGGCAACGCCTACTCTGACGAGATCCTGCATCGGGCGAAACTATCTCCCATTCTTTTGACGTCGAAGATCACGCCAGACGGAATCGGGCGATTGTACGAGGCTGTTCAGGCGTCACTACTGGAATGGATCGCACGCTTGCGCGTCGATGCTGGTGCGGGGTTCCCGGAGAAAGTGACTGCGTTTCGTAAGGAGATGGCCGTCCATGGGCGGTACGGGCAGCCTTGCCCTGCCTGCGGGACGAAGGTCCAGCGGATTCGCTATGCGTCGAATGAGACCAATTACTGCCCTCAATGCCAGACTGGCGGCCGGCTGCTGGCGGACCGGGCCCTCAGCCGACTCCTTCGTCAGGATTGGCCCCGTTCGTTGGAAGAATTAGAGGAAAGTCGACGCCGCTAACTGCTATGATGAAGGAAGCACTGCCGTGGCCGAATGGCGGAACTGGCAGACGCACCAGACTCAAAATCTGGCGATGTTCACTCATCGTGTCGGTTCGACCCCGACTTCGGCCACCACTTACAACATTCGCAAAAACACTCGCGAGCAGCGAGTCCCGCCCGCGAGTGTTTCCTCAAACCAAGTTACTTGGGCATGATCACGGTATCGATGACGTGAATCACGCCATTCGACGTGGCAATATCAGCCTTGACCACCTTCGCGTTGTCCACCGTCACGCCGTTCGTATGCTTGATTGCGACCTTCTGGCCCTGCACCGTGGTTGCGGAATCCACCTTCATAGCGTCGGCGGCCATGACCTTGCCGGCCACCACATGGTAGGTGAGGATTGAAGCAAGCTTCGCCTTGTTTTCCGGCTTCAGGAGGTTTTCCACGGTGCCCTTCGGCAGCTTCGCGAAGGCTTCATCGGTCGGGGCGAACACCGTAAAGGGACCCGCGCCCTTCAGCGTATCCACCAGGCCGGCGGCCTGAACGGCGGCGACCAGGGTCTTGAAGCTACCCGCAGCGATTGCGGTGTCTACGATGTCGGCCGGCTTTTGGGCGGACATCGTTCCAGTGAAGGCCAGCGCGAGCGCGCACACTCCGGCCAGTAGGGTTCTACGTTGCATGAATTTTGTCTCCTTGAACTTGACTGACGCTGAGTTTTGCGTCTGCTAAGGAGATGCTGCGCTTCGCGCGAAGGTTGGAAAAAGTTTATGCGTGCGTCCAGAATCCGTAGGCGTGGAATTGCGCGCCTTCCCACCAGCGTCCATGCCCGCAGGAGAAACAAAAAATGCGCCGTCCGGCTTGGCTCTGCAAGGGCAGGCGTATGTAGCCGGCATCTCGTTCAGCGATGAGCGGCGGTGTAGACTCCGGAACCACCACCGCGATGTGCCCGGACTGTGCCAAAACTTTTCTCTGGGCGCAAATGACGGCGACCTGCCCTTGGTTCGCCGCGTTCTGCAGTTCGTCGATGGATGCCCGCGGCCTCCATCCGAACGACGGCCCGAAATCGCGCAGCCACGCAAAGAGCGAATTCGCGTTCAGTTCGCCGACGGTGACTCCATACGCTGCCTCGACGGATTCATCGGCGCGCAAGCGCTTCAGCGTAGCCTCGGTCCACCAGACGCGAGGCAGGTACGCACCCGCCAGATAACAATAGTCGCAGGCGTAGATGTTGCAGAAGGTGCTTGCCGGCGTGGGTTGATAACGGGCGCTGTGTTCGACATCCAGGTATCGGACGATGGCTTCCAACTCAGCCGAAGTTGCCACAGTTCGGGAGGGGCGATCCTGTTCGCCGAGCGGGTACGCGCGACCGGTCGTAGAATCGCGTCGTGCGGCGGCGTTGTTCTCTGCAAGATGGATCATCGAGATCGGCATAACGTCGGGAACTTATCATACGCCGGGCGCTCGTTTTTTGTCCGAATCGCGATGTGGCGGGCACGCATGGACTTATCTCCTTATACTTGAGAAGGAACGCTGTGGACGCTCTCCTCGCCGAGCCCGCTGGACTAACTTCTGCTGAGGCCGCCGCGCGCCTGGCGCGATCTGGCCCCAACGAGCCCGCTGCTGCACGCCGCTATTCTGCCCTCCGCGAGTTTCTCTCCGCCTTTGCGAATCCCCTCGTCCTGATTTTGCTGGGTGCGGCCTCCGTGTCCGTGTACGTGGGCGAGGCAGTCGATGCCGGACTCATCATTGTCATCGTGTTGATTGGTGTGGTGATGAACTTTGTTCAATCACATCGGTCTCAAAAGGCTGCTGAACATCTCAGGTCGCAGGTCACGCCCACGGCGACGGTGAAGCGCGACGGGGCTTGGCGAGAGTTGGCACGTCGTGAACTGGTGGTGGGCGATGTGATCCGACTCTCCGCTGGTGACTTGATTCCTGCGGACACGAAGCTGTTAAGTGCGCGCGACATCCACGTGCAGGAGTCTGCCCTCACGGGCGAATCGCTGCCGGCGGAGAAGGAAGCTGGCGAGCCGGTTTTCCTCGGTACCTCCATCGTGAGCGGCACGGCTATCGCCGAGGTGACGGCGACGGGAGGATCGACGCAGTTTGGGGAACTGGTCGCGCGTCTGTCGGAACGCAGCCCGGAAACGGAATTTGAACGAGGCCTCCGCAAGTTCAGCTACCTGATTCTGCGCACCACGTTCTTCCTGGTGATGTTCATCGTGATCGTGCGGATCATCATGCACCAGAACGCGTTCGAATCGATTCTGTTCGCGGTCGCCCTGGCCGTCGGGCTTACGCCGGAATTCCTGCCGATGATCACCTCGCTGACGCTGGCGAAAGGCGCGTTGCGCATGGCTGAGTCGCATGTGATCGTGCGGCATCTTTCTTCCATCCAGGACTTCGGTTGCATGGACGTCCTCTGTAGCGACAAGACCGGCACGCTCACGTCGGGTGAGATCACGCTAGAGTCGTCTCTCGATTCCGAAGGCAAACCCTCCGATCGGGCGCAGTTGCTGGCGTACTGGAACAGCAAGCTGGAAACGGGCGTGCGTAGTCCCCTGGAGACCGCGATTCTGAAGGACGCGAAAGAGCCGGCCGAGCAATGGACCAAGCTCGACGAAGCTCCGTTCGACTTTCAGCGACGTCGTCTGTCTGTTGCTGCCGAGACGCCCGATGGTCGCCTGTTCATTACGAAGGGCGCGCCGGAAAGTGTCTTCTCTGTTTGCACTGTCGTTCCGGATACCGCCCATGCGCTGTACGATCGGCTCAGCAAGGAAGGGAAGCGCGTTCTCGCGGTCGCTAGCAAACAGCTTGACCCCGCTCCCAAGTACACGGCGGCTGACGAGCACACGATGACCTTGGACGGGTTCCTGGTATTCAGCGATCCCATTCTCCCCGATACGCAGGCAGCGCTTGCCGACTTGAAGAACGACGGCGTCACGGTCAAGATTCTGACTGGCGATTCCGGTGCGGTGGCCGAGAGTCTCTGTTCGAAGGTTGGGTTGGCCTCAACCGGGATCGTTACCGGCGACGAGATCGAGAAAATGAGTGAAGGTGCGCTCAGCCACGCGGCGGAAAACAACACCATCTTTGCGCGGGTCAGTCCGGCGCAGAAGACGCGCATCCTGCTGGCTCTGAAACGTCGGGGTCATGTCGTCGGATTCATGGGTGACGGGATTAACGACGCGCCTTCCCTGCACGCAGCGGATGTTGGGATCTCTGCTGCGACTGCTGTGGACGTGGCTCGCGAGGCTGCGGCGATCGTGTTGACTCAGCCGGGGCTGCGTATCCTGCACACGGGCATCCTCGAAGGCCGCCGGGCCTACGGCAACATTCTCAAGTATCTGTTGATGGGTACCAGCTCGAACTTCGGCAACATGTTCAGCATGGCGATCGCCTCGGTCGCGTTGCCATTCCTACCCATGTTGCCGATGCAGATCCTGCTCAATAATTTCCTGTACGATTTGGCGCAGATCACGATCCCTTCGGACAACGTCGATCCGGAGATCCTGCGAACGCCGCATCGCTGGGACATCAGTATCGTGCGGAACTTCATGCTGGGCGTGGGGCCGGTCAGTTCGCTGTTTGACTTCCTGACGTTCTATGTCCTCTTTCAGTTCTTCCATGCGGACGAGGCTCTGTTTCACACGGGGTGGTTTGTTGAATCCCTGTTGACGCAGACGTTGGTGTTGCTGGTGATCCGCACGCTCGGCAACCCGCTTCGCAGCCGGCCAAGCCCTGCGCTGCTGGCGACGACTTTGGGTATTGCGGCTATCGCGATTCTGCTCCCTTTCACCCCCTGGGCGGCACGTCTTGGCTTCGTTCCGTTGCCCCTTGCTTACTTTGCGTTCCTTGCGTTCGCCATCGTCGCGTACCTGTTTCTGGTGGAGCTCGTGAAGCGGCCTCTGGTTCGTTCCAAGCTGCTCGGAAGCCACTAAATCCACGCTTCGTCCCCCCTCCTTTCCAACGGACAAACTCGGTGCTACTATCCGGGTGAAATTTGTACCTAAGTTCCTACTAGGAGGGTTCGATTCCGTGAAAGTCTACGAAACGAGTGACATTCGCAACGTTGCCCTGGCTGGCCATGGGCACTG
>CANIIC010000149.1 GCA_947467395.1 Bryobacterales bacterium | reverse complement strand
GCGTGGGCCATGGCGTTCCTGCCCAGCGGGAACATTCTAGTGACGCAGAACACGGGCGAGATGCGGGTGGTGAACCCAAAGAAGAACTTTATCTCGGCTCCGTTGGCGGGCGTGCCGCCGGTCAAAGTTACCGGGGCACAGGGGCTGCATGATCTGCTGCTGGATCCGGACTTCGCTCGTAATCGGCTGGTGCACTTTACGTATTTCGCGCCGCCGAAGGGCGAGGCTCCGGGGATCTGGCCGATCGAGCACTATTACGAAGACGTGTGGACCAAACCGTTCACGGAGCGCCGCACGATGCGAGTGGGCACCGAACGAATCGCCCGCGCGCGGTTGAGTGAAGATGAACGCAGTCTAGAAAACGTCGATGTGCTCGCGGAGGGCGCTGAGCGCCGGATCGTGCTGGCTCGCGATGGCAACTTGCGGGTGACCGGCGCAGATCGTTTCCGCTTCTACGATTCTGAACTCGACGGTGTCGAGCATGACTTTAGCGACAATCCGGACATTCGTCGCAACTTCAGCGGGCGTGTACTGCGGATCGGCCGCGACGGCTCCATCCCCAAGGACAACCCGTGGCTCTCACGCGCGACGGTTCCCGCGGACACGTACGCGCATGGCTTGAAAGATCCCGAGGGTGCGGCGTTGAATCCGCAGACCGGTGAGTTGTGGGTGATCGATCATGGCCCGCGGGGCGGCGATGAGATCAACATCATTCGCCCCGGCCGCGACTATGGTTGGCCGGACGTTTCGTATGGAGTGCAGTACGATGCTCGCCAGGCGGACGGACGCAAGAACGTTCCCGTGGGCAATGGCAAGAGCGCGCAGGAAGGCGTGGAGCAACCGATCTACTTCTGGGCTCCGTCGATTGCGCCTTCGGGCATGGCGTTCTACACCGCGGATCTCTTTCCGGACTGGAAGGGGAACCTGTTCATCGGCGCGATGGCTGGGCAGCACTTGGTGCGGCTGGTGCTGAATGACGACAAGGTCGTCGCCGAAGAGAAGCTCCTCACTGACATGAAGCAGCGCATCCGTGAGGTCCGGCAAGGACCCGACGGCGCGCTGTATATTTTCGCCGGCAGCTCTTTGCTGCGGCTGACTCCGAAACGATAGCTTGATTCACACTCACGACACCATACACATCATCGGCGGCGGTCTCGCCGGTTGCGAAGCCGCTTGGCAGGTCGCCCGCGCAGGGCTGAAGGCCGTGCTGTACGAGATGCGCCCGGCGCGTTCGACGGAGGCGCATAAGACGGATCAGCTTGCTGAGCTGGTCTGCAGCAACTCATTGAAGAGCGAAGGCGAAAATAGCGCGCCGTGGCTGCTTAAGGAAGAACTGCGGCGGTTGCACTCGTTGCTGATCGGCGATATCGCTCCGCGCGTGCGCGTTCCCGCGGGCCACGCTCTGACGGTCGATCGGGAGTTGTTCGCGGCTGAAGTGACGCGAATGCTGGAAGCCGAGCCGCTGATCGAGATTCGCCGTGAGGAAGTGACAAAGTTGGATCCCGACAAAATCTGGATCATCGCCAGTGGACCGCTGACCTCCGACGCATTGGCTGAAGAGATCGCACGCATTACGGGATCGGAACGGCTCTTCTTCTACGACAGCATCAGCCCGATTGTGGACGCCGAGTCCATTGACCGCACGATTGCCTTCGCGGAATCGCGCTACGGCAAGTCGCTGGACGGAACTGCTGACTACATCAACTGTCCGTTCAACAAGGAAGAGTACGAGGCGTTTCTGGACGCGCTGCTGGAGGCTCGCAGTGTGCCCGCGCATATCGAGCAGGACAACGTCCGCTACTTCGAAGCGTGTCTCCCCGTGGAGGAGATCGCCAGACGGGGCCGCGATACGCTGCGCTTCGGGCCAATGAAGCCGATGGGACTGACGGATCCGCGCACGGGCCGACGGCCGTGGGCCGTGGTGCAACTACGCGCAGAGAACGCTCGGGCGGGCAGCTACAATCTGGTCGGCTTCCAGAACCACATGCGTTTCCCAGAGCAGGAACGCGTGTTCCGCATGATCCCAGGCCTGCAGAACGCTGAGTTCCTGCGTTTCGGGCAAGTGCATCGCAATACGTACATTAACGGTCCCGCGCTGCTGACGGGAACGCTGCAGTTGCGCGCGAATCCGAATGTGTTCTTTGCAGGACAGATCTCCGGCGTCGAGGGTTACGTCGAATCCATCGCAACGGGCTTCCTGGCCGGTCGCTATGCGGCGGCGCTGGCACAAGGTCGAGCGATCACTGCGCCACCGCGCTTGACCGCGCTTGGATCGCTGACGGCGTATGTGTCGGGAGCTGATCCAACGCACTACCAGCCGGCGAACATCACGTTCGACTTACTGCCCAAGCTGGAACAACCGCCGCGCGACAAGAAGCAGCGTTACGCTGAAGTGTGCCGTCGCGCGCTGGCGGCGCTGGAGGAAATGCGTGTCTGACCTCGCGGCGGGAATTGAGCGTTATCTCACGGAACTTCGTGTGCGTAACGCGTCGCCGCACACGCTGCGCAATTACACCACCGATCTGGAGCGCTTCGCTGCGTATTTCACACCGAAGGATGCCGAGCCTCCGACTCCTGCTGAGTTCACGCCGCTGTTGCTGCGCGAGTGGCTGAGCCACCTGTACGGCGAAGGACTGAGCACAGTATCGATCCGGCGCAAACTGGCCGCGGTGCGATCGCTGTTCGACTTCCTGGCGCGAGAAGGCACGATCCCGACCAACATCGCGAGGTTGGTGAAGACCCCGAAGGCTCCCAAACACCTACCCAGCGTGCCTACGGCTGAGCAGACAAACACGCTGCTGGACGACATCGCCGCGGGCAAGCTGGAACGAGCGTTGCCGGAGCGCGACCTGCTGATCTTCGAGCTACTGTACGGCTGCGGGCTGCGCATCAGCGAATTGGTGGGGCTGAACCTCGAAGACTTCGACCGCAGCGAACAGTGGATCCGCGTGCGCGGCAAAGGCCGCAAGGAGCGCCAAGTGCCGTATGGAGGCAAGGCTGCGGCGGCGCTCGATGCGTATATGGCAACGCGACAAGCGCAGGTGGGCGAGCACGGGCTGTTGCTCAATCGATTCGGGAAGCGGCTGTCCGATCGTGGGGCTCGGGACATCGTGAAGCTTTACTCGACGATGTTGGCGGGCGATTCTTCGCTGCACCCACACAGCCTGCGTCACGCGTTTGCGACGCATCTATTGTCGGATGGGGCTGATCTTCGATCGATTCAGGAACTACTCGGACACTCGCGACTCGCGACGACGCAGAAATATACACAAGTCTCCCTGACCGATTTGATGCGCGTCTATGACGACGCGCATCCCAAAGCTCGGAAGAAGACCGCGTCCTAGATGTCGTAGTACAGCGCGAATTCGTATGGATGCGGACGCAGGCGCACGGCATCGGCCTCATTACGACGCTTGTAGTTGATGTAATTCTCCAGCAACTCTTCGGTGAACACGTCACCCTTCAGCAGGAAGGCATGGTCGTCTTCCAACGCGTTGAGCGCCTCTTCGAGCGAGCCCGGCATCGACGGTACAACTTTCATCTCTTCCGGCGAGAGATCGTAGATGTCCTTGTCGAGCGGCTCACCGGGATCGATCTTGTGCATGATGCCATCGAGCCCGGCCATAGTCATCGCCGCAAACGCAAGGTACGGGTTGGCCGAGGGATCCGGCGGACGGAATTCGATACGCTTCGACTTGGGAGAAGACGAATACATCGGAATGCGCACCGCAGCCGAGCGATTGCGGCGCGAGTACGCCAGATTCACCGGAGCTTCGTAGCCAGGCACCAGACGCTTGTAGCTGTTCGTCGTGGGCGCGATGATCGCCGAAAGTGCGCGCGCGTGCCGCAACAGTCCCCCGATGTACCACAGGGCCATCTGGCTCAAGCCGGCGTAGAGATCTCCCGAGAACAGAGGCTTGCCATCTTTCCACAAGCTCTGATGAACGTGCATGCCGCTGCCGTTGTCGCCGAAGATCGGCTTGGGCATGAAGGTTACTGTGCGGCCATACTGATGCGCGGTGTTCCGGATGACGTACTTGTAAGTCATCATGTTGTCGGCCGATTTCGTCAGCGTATTGAAGCGCTGATCGATTTCAGCCTGACCGCCGGAGGCACCTTCGTGATGGTGGCACTCGATATCGAGGCCGCACTTGATCATCGTTTCGACCATCTCCGCGCGCAGATCCTGATAGTGATCGGTGGGCGGAACAGAGAAGTACCCTTCCTTGTAGCGCGGGCGGTAGCCTTGGTTGTTCTCGCGGCGAGCGGTGTTCCAACGACCCTCTTCCGCATCGATGTAGTAGAAACCGTGTTGCGGAGTTTGATCGAAACTGACGTTGTCGAAGATGAAGAATTCGGCTTCAGCGCCCAGGAACGCAGTATCGGCGAAGCCGGAGTTTTCGATGTACATCTCCGCTTTACGCGCAATCCAGCGGGGGTCACGATCGTAATTCTGGCGCGTGATGGGATCGATAATATTGCACGTCATCACCAACGTCTTTACTTCAAAGAAGGGATCGACAAAGGCGGTTTCGGCATCGGGCAACAGGAGCATGTCGCTCTCATTGATCGCCGCCCAGCCACGAACGCTGGAGCCGTCGAACCCGAAGCCCTCCTCAAATGAGCTCTCCGTCAACTGCGACGCAGGGTAGGAAACGTGTTGCTGCACGCCCGGCAAATCCGTGAACCGCAGGTCCACTTGGCGAATGTTGTTCTCGGAGATGAACTCTAAGACTTCTTGAGGAGTCATTCCCACATGATACTCTCTCGGTCCCGTATCCTGAACAGGTGGAGCAGATCGCACTTGAGTGGGCGCCCCGGCGGCGCGAATACACGGTCAGCGAATTGGCCGGGCAGATTCGCGCGTTGCTGGGCGGCGAGTTCACCGACATCTTCGTTTCGGGCGAGATTTCGGGGGTGAAACTCGCGGCCAGCGGCCACTATTACTTCACGTTGAAGGATGAGAGTTCCCAGCTGAAGTGCGTCTGCTACAAAATGACGGCCCGGTATCTACGGTTCAAGCCACAGGATGGCGCGGCGGTGATCGCGCGCGGGCGAGTGGACATGTACGACGCTCGCGGCGAACTACAGTTGCTCATCGAGTCGCTGGAGCCGCAAGGATTGGGCGCGCTACAGCATGCCTTTGAGCAACTAAAGAAACGCCTGGCGATGGAAGGACTGTTCGACGCCGAACGAAAGAAACCGCTGCCCGCATTGCCGGAACGCATCGGGATCGTGACATCACCGAAGGGCGCCGTGATCCAGGACATGTTGAACGTGCTGGAGCGGCGCTGCCCGGGGCGGCACATTCGCCTGTTCCCGACGCCGGTGCAGGGCGAGGGCGCAGCGGAGCAGATCGCGGAAGGTATCGGGTATTTCGCGACGTCGGGCTGGGCTGAGGTGATCATCGTCGCGCGCGGTGGCGGATCGATGGAAGATCTGTGGGCGTTCAACGAAGAAATCGTCGCTCGGGTCATCGCCGCGTCTGAGATACCTGTGATCTCGGCCGTGGGGCATGAGACGGACTTCACGATCGCGGACTTTGTCGCCGATCTGCGGGCGCCTACGCCGTCGGCTGCGGCGGAGATGGTGATCGCCACGCGGCAGAGTCTGGCCGATTCGCTGGAAGTCTCCGAGCACAAGTTACGGCAGAGCATCCGGTTGACCATGGCCATGGCGCACCGGCATCTGCATCGGGTCACTGTCGATTCGACGCGGCTGCGTAGCATGATCGGCCGCCGCACCCAGCGCGTGGATGAGCTGGAGTATCGGATACGAGATGCCATTCGGGCTGCCTTGCTGCAGCGTACGCGCGCGCTCGATACGGCAGCGGCTCGGCTGGCGCGCAAGGATGTGCGGCTCCGGTTTGCCGAAGCTCGCAGAAAGGCCGGAACGCTGGACCAGGCTTTACGGCAGCTGATGCAGTTGCAGTTGCGCGACGCCAGAGCGGCGCTGACGCCGGTGACAGCCAAGCTGGAGCAACTGAGCCCGTTGACGATTCTGGAACGCGGCTACGCGATCGTGGAGCGCGACGGCAAGATCGTGAAATCGACCGAAGATGCTCCGGTGGATTCGACGGTGCGCGTACGTGTCGCCAAGGGCGAACTCAAAGCGAAGATCGTGAATTAAGCCGGAACGACCGCTTCGGCAATCGCGTACATCTGGCGGATGGGCGCGGGGAACGGACGATCTTCGGTCCACGCGAGATACCGGTGCGCCGCTTCGATGCTGGCCATGCCGAGCGTTTCGCGATGCTCCAAACCCAGGTCATTGATGTACTTCGCGGATTCGTCGGTGGGCACGCCAAAGATCCAGGGCTCACCCCAGCCGGCGATTTGACGGAGGCGATCCATCACCAGCTTGGCGCGGTCGCCTTCGGGTTGCTCGCCTAGCTGCGCGCGCGCGATCTGGTCAATCAATGCGCTGTAGGCGAAATCGAACACCACCATGCTGCCCTTGGCCTGCTTGGAGATCCAATGCAGCGTGTCGCGGACGGCTTGCTCGGGAAGATACATGGTGACGCCTTCCCAGATGAACAGCGTCTTCTGGCGGGGATCGTAGCCGGCGGAGGCCAGCACGTCGGCCAACGTCTGCGTGCGGAAGTCGATCGGCAAATAGACCAGATTCGCGGGCGCGGGTCCCAATGCTTCCGTGGCTCGGCGTCGCTTCCAATCCTGCGTCGCGGGCTGATCCACTTCAAATACGCGCAGACCGCGCAGGATGTCGGCGAAGCGATACGCGCGGGTGTCCCAACCCGCGCCCATGATGACGACCTGCGTTGCGCCTGCCCGCACCATGCGAACAAGACGTTCGTCGATGAATTTAGTGCGCACGATCAACGTCATCGCGGCGCTCTGGACTTCGGGACTCTGGCGATTTTCCGGCGTGTCGTTGTCCAACACATTCGCCAGCGGGTGACCGGCGATCATCGCGCGCTCTTCCCGCCCCATCAGCTTGTCAGCCAATGAATCGGGATTGCGGCGAGGTTCGTCAAAACGCGAGCCTACGGCTCGGGCGGATGCGGCCCAGATCGAAGTGCGGGACGGTTGTGCGCTCACACGCTACTCCAGTCGGTAGTTCGGTGCTTCCTTGGTGATGATGACGTCGTGGACGTGGCTTTCGCGGAGGCCGGCCGAAGTCAGGCGAACAAAGCGAGCGTTCTCGCGAAGTTCCTGAATCGTGTGGCAACCGCAGTAGCCCATACCGGCGCGTAGGCCGCCGACCAACTGATAGACCAGGTCAGCAAGCGAACCCTTGTAGGGAACGCGGCCTTCGATGCCTTCGGGTACTAGCTTGCCGCCTGCCGTGGCTTCCTGCGCGTAACGGTCGGAGGAGCCCTGCTGCATGGCTCCGATCGAACCCATGCCTCGGTAGCTCTTGAACGTACGGCCCTGATAGAGAATGGTTTCTCCAGGGCTTTCTTCGGTACCCGCGAGCAGGCTGCCAATCATGACGGCGTCGGCGCCCGCGGCGATCGCTTTCGAAACGTCGCCGGAGTACTTGATGCCGCCATCGGCAATCAGGGGAACGCCGGTGCCCTTGGTGGCCTTCGCACATTCTGCAATGGCTGTGATCTGCGGCACGCCCGCACCGCTGACGACGCGCGTGGTGCAGATGGAGCCGGGTCCGATGCCGACCTTGATACCATCGACGCCCAGATCGATGAGAGCCTTGGCCCCTTCGTAGGTGGCCACGTTGCCGGCGATGAGTTCCACGTTCGGCAGCGCGTTCTTCACGGCGCGGATCGCGTCCATCACGCGCGTGCTGTGGGCGTGGGCTGAATCAATCGCGAGGACGTCCACCTTGCGGCGAACCAGTTCCTGCGCGCGTTCCAGAAAATCGCCCGAGGAGCCGATGGCTGCGCCGGCGCGGAGGCGGCCTTGCGCATCCTTGGCGGCGTTCGGGTACTTCAACTTCTTCTGAATGTCCTTGACCGTGATCAGGCCCTTCAGGAAGTAGTGCTCGTCCACGACGAGAAGCTTCTCGACGCGATGCTTGTGCAGGATCGCTTCGGCTTCTTCGAGCGTAGTGCCGACGCCGACCGTGATGAGGTTCTCTTTCGTCATCACGCTCGAAATCGGTTGATCGTAGCGGTTCTCGAAGCGCAGGTCGCGATTGGTGAGAATGCCGACCAGCTTGCCGTTCTTAGTGACGGGCACGCCGGAAATACGGTAGCTCTTCATCACTTCCAGCGCGGCGGCGATCGGCTGTTCGGGATCCACGGTGACGGGATCTACGATCATGCCGCTCTCTGAGCGCTTGACCTTGTCCACTTCGTCGGCTTGCTGTTCGATCGACATGTTGCGATGAATCAGGCCGATGCCGCCCTGCTGTGCGAGAGCAATGGCGAGGTGCGATTCGGTCACGGTGTCCATCGCGGCGCTGATCACAGGAATGTTCAGCCCAATCTTGCGCGTGACCCAGCTGCGGGTGTCGGTGTTTGACGGGACTACGTCGCTCATCGCAGGGACGAGAAGAACGTCGTCAAAAGTGAGGCCTTCCGGGATCGATTCGAGGATCATGCGGGTGTACCTTGATGATACCAGCACACCCGCCTGGCAGCGGTTTACTGATTCTTCGCCAGGTTGCTGGTGGCCAGCATGCCGCCCAAGCCCATGGTTTCTACGGCCGAAGATGGCACGATCACGGTGGCACCTTTTTCCTTCATGGCTTCGTACAGCATGTTCATAGCGCGGAGATGCAGAGCTGTGGAGTTGCTGGCGTAATACGCGGCAGCTTCTGAGAACTTCTCGGCCACCTGCGTTTCGGCCTGTGCCAGGATTACGCGGGCGTGGCGTTCGCGATCGGCCTGGGCTTCGCGGGACATGGCGTCCTGCAGCGCGGGCGGGATCTGGACGTCGCGGATTTCGACGGACTGCACGGTAATGCCCCAGGGATTCGTCTTGGCGTCCAGGATTCGCTGCAGCTCGTGACCCAGCGTCTCGCGTTCCGACAGCATCTGGGCGAGGTTGTGGCGGCCAATGGATTCGCGCAGCGCGGTTTGGGCGCTCAGGGAGATGGCGTCATCGAAGCTCTGGACCTCCAGCAGCGCCTTTTCGGCGTTCCAGACCAGCCAGAAGATGGCCGCATCGACGTTCACCGGCACGGTGTCGCGCGTCAGCGTAGATTCAGCGGTAACACTGGTGACGCGAATGCGTTGATCCACCGAAGGCGTGACGGTTTCGATCACCGGAACGATGACGAACGTCCCGGGACCGCGCAGGCCCACGTATTTGCCGAGGCGCATCAGCGCGACGCGCTCCCATTGCTGGACCACTTTGACGGCGAACAGACAGTACAGCCCCACCAGCATGCCGACGATCGCAGGCACCGGATGCTTCAGGAGCGCGGTCCCCAGGATGCCCAGGGCAACAGAGGCGATCAGCAACATCACGGCGGGGCCGCTCACTTCAATGTTCAACTCAGGCGCTCGTCTTGCCATTACTTTGTCCTCCGCTTTTGCAGGGCTTCGACTACTTCCGATAGGGTGAATCCGGCGGCTCCCGCGCGCGCAGTGACGT
>CANIIC010000148.1 GCA_947467395.1 Bryobacterales bacterium | reverse complement strand
GTGAAGTCGAAGGCGGTGCTGGGTAGCGGCGTGATTCTAACTCGCTCCACTCCCGTGTACGACATCGTGAAAGATCAGGTTCTGACCGCGACCGATGAATCACCACTGGTGATCCCGGCTGGCGCGGTGGTTGTGGCCGGTTCGCGTGCCATCACGAAGGGCGTTGGCCAGAAAATGGGCCTTTCGCTTTACACGCCGGTCATCGTGAAATATCGGGATGAAAAAACCGATGCGCGCGTCCAACTGGAAGACATCTTGCGTTAAAAGGAGACCTTCGTATGAAGTTCGCGGCGCCGCTATTTCTGCTGGTTTCGGTTGCTCTGTTTGCGGAGCAGCCCGTGTTCAACAAAGACGGACAGTTGCAGCGGCCCGCGAGCGTTCGCGAGTGGATCTACTTAAGTTCCGGACTGGGGATGCAGTATTCGGCCAACGAAGGCCAGGGCCCCAAGACCTTCACCAACGTCTTCGCCGAACCGACCGCCTATCGTGAGTTCCTTAAGACCGGCAAGTGGCCGGAAGGCACGATGCTCGGGATGGAAGTGCGCAAGAGCCAGACCGAAGGCTCCATCAACAAGGGCGGCAACTTCCAAACGGACCTAATCGCGCTGGAAGTCACGGTCAAAGACAGCAAGCGTTTCCCGCAGGATGGCTGGGACTACTTCGCATTCAACGGCATCGCGCAGACCACCAAAGCAATCGGCCAGCAGGCCGGTTGCAACGCGTGCCACAACAAGAACGCGGCGGTCGAAAACACCTTCGTGCAATTCTACCCGACGTTGATCGAAGTGGCCCGCGCCAAGGGCACGTTTAAAAAGTCAGTCGAACAGTGAACTTGAACGCGCGACCGTCGTTCAACGTGTTCGTGATCTGAGCAAAGTTCGAAGCGGACACCGAAACTCCCGGATCGGCGAACTGCGGGGTATTGAAGAGGTTGATCGCCTCCGCGCGCAGCATCGCGTTCCAATCGCCCCGAACTCGCCATGTGCGCGATAGCGATGCGTTCACGTTCGCGATCTTGCCTTTGCGGAATGTGTTGCGGCCCAAGTTGCCCGCCATCTGCGCCGGTGCGTTCATGAAGGTGAACGCCGAACGCGGCAACAACTGCGTCGATGTGTCGGGATTCCCGATGATGCGGCCCAGAATCGAAGGGTCTACGATGTTCGGGCGATCGCCGAACGCACCGTCGAGGTTGCCGACGCCCAGACCATCGGAGCCGGAATCCACCGTGAACGGAGTTCCGCTCTTCAGTAGGTACACGCCGGCGACCGTCCAATTCTTGGTCACCGAACGCAGCAGACCAGAGCCCCCACGGCCCGTGTCGTAGGTGGTCTGCAAAAGAAACGCGTGCGGCTGATCGAAATCGCTGCGGCCCTTCAGATCTTTCTGCACGTCGAAGCCGCTTTGACCGCCTTGGCTGCGAGCTTCTCCGCCCGATGCCGTCGACGTGTAGTCATTGCCTAAGTCGATCGCCTTGCTGAACCAGTACGACGCGGTTACTGTGACTCCATGCCAGTTCGTACGCGTGAGAGTCGCGCGAGCCGCATCGTAGTAGGCGCGACCGCCGTTGTGAATCTGGAGCTTGTCGAAGATACTCTGATCCGGGCGGCGATCGTTGATGGTCGCCGAGCCGAACGCGATGCCGGGCACGAACACGGCGCGATTCAGCACCCAGGACGTGAACAGCTTGTGTGTGCGGCTGCCAACGTAGCCCAGTTGCAGGTGCCACTCGCGAGCAGGGTCCATCTCCCAGCTGAAGTTGTAGGAATGTGAATACGGGGTCGCCAGATCCTTGCTGATGTCGTAAACCGCCGAGCGCGCCGTGGGGCTCAGATCCTGCGGCTTCAGATTCTTGAATGGATTCACCAGGTCCGGAGCCGGCAAACTCAAGCGCACGTTGTAGGGCAGGTTTAAGCGATCCTGGCCATAGGTGGCGGCGAAGATCTGTCCGAACATCACACCGTATGCGCCACGCAGGATGCCGTAACTGCCCGGCAGTCGATAGGCGAAGCCAAAGCGAGGCGCGACGTTGTTCAAGTCCGAATCGAACTGTAACGTGGTGCGCCCGGTCACGTCCGTCGGCTTGGTGAAGGGCTCCCAGCTGACTCCGATATTCAATGTCAGAGCTTTACCCAGGTTGAAGCGATCGTTCACGTACATCTGGCCTTCCCAATTGCGGAAGCCGCGATACGTGGAACCGATCGCGCGAACGTAGGAGGTCGGCGTACCCAGGCGCAGGTTGGTCATCGCGTCGCGCCCGAAGTCCGGACGGAACTGCGTGATGCCCAGCCCGCCATCGGGTTCGGTGCCGTTAATCTGCGTGCGCGTCAACATTCCGCCCGCAGTCATGGTGTGGCCACCGCGGACCTGTTGAATGGACGTACTGTAGCGGAAGCGATTTTGTGCCCGATCCAGTGGTACGGCGGGAGCAGGCCCCAATCGAGTCAGGCCCGTGATCAGAATCGGTCCGTTTTCTCCGCCCGGCGCAGCGGCCAGCAGGGAGCCTTGCCGGTCAAATCCCAGCGTCGTACTGAGCGTCGTGCGGGCCCCCAGTGTCCGATCCCACGTAATGCGTACCGTGTGCGATTTGTTGCGCGTGTTCGGATTCTGCCCGCGCACAAACTGGAATGCATCCACCTTCTGGCCGGTGAACTGATAGCGCAACATCAGCCGATCCGCTGAGCCGATCCGCTGTGTCAGTTGCCCGGAAGCAACGTTCGTGTCGATCAACTGCGGCGCGTTGGTGTTGTGCGCGCGATCCGCGATGTCGGGACGATTGGGCGCTACGTTCGGGAAACCATCGAGAAGATACTGCACTGCGGCTCTTGTCGCCGGATCAGTCGCCAGAGGTGTGCGCTCCGAAGGCAGTGGAATCAAAATGTTCCCATTCACTTGGCCGCGCGACTTGTCTTCCGATCCACTCACCGACAGGTACGAGCCCTTCCACAACTGGCCGCCCGCGGTGGCCGCGAACTGATTCTGACGAGCCGGCTTGACGCTGCCCACTTGGAAGAAGGAACGCGCATTGAAGATGCTGTTGTTGTGCGCCCAGGAAAGGTTGCCGTGCCAGGCGTTGCCGTTCTGCGCTTGCACATGGATCGGGAGACGCGGGGCGTTCCCAAACTCCGACGAGAAATAGCCCCGGTCGGCCGAGAACTCGGCGATGACGGTCGCTGTGGTGCCGACGCGATTGTTCAGCTCCTGCGCGGCGCTGTTGTTGACCAGATTGATGCTGACGTTTTGATTGCGGTTGCTCTCACCGCCCTGAGCGTTAGTTTGTCCCAATAGGTTGAGCGACGTGCGATTCTGCGTCGCGGTGGCTTCCGGCTCGGAGACCTCCGCGGGCTCGTTCGCGTCCTCGTCGCTCGTTTCTGCCGCGACGGGAGTCGCCTCTGGAGCCTGCGTTACGGGCGTCTGTTGTTGTGCGAACGCGGCTACGCCACACAGGATCAAAACTCGGAGTCCCCACGGAAACATGTACCCTCTATGCTACAACGCCCCTTAAGGGGCGCTGTCTTGGGCTCTCGTTGTGGTGGACTGTTGGATCGACTACTTGGTGCCGGTGAACGGAATTCGAAGCGCGCCAGATGCGCCGCTGAATTTGTCCAGGATGTTGATTCGGAAGACTCCGCTGCTACCGCCGGTGTCGAGCGTTTCACGAATGTCCATGCCGCTGGCAATGACCGCAGCCACCTGCTCCGCTGCCAATTGAGGCGCGTAGGTCTTCATGGAGGCACCTTTTAACCCTTCGATGCTGATCGCGATATCGAAGCCCGCGACCCACTTGTCGGCGCGAGGTTCAAAGCGCAGATCGCCAGCGGAAATGCGTAGATCGATCGTCTGAAAGCCTGGCTTCGTCGGATCGGGATTCACGACGCCCAGCAGCCCGACTCCGTTCGAAAGCGCCTGGTCCTCCAGTAGCTCACCCATAGTCGGCTTCAAGTCTGCCGCCGCCGGTGTGTCGGGGGCCCAGGCCAGATACTGCTTGCGATGGGAGACTTTCGCCTTGTCAGTAGCGGGCTTCTTTGCCAGCGTGACCTTCAGATCATGAAACTTGCTATCCAGTGTCTTGGCGTCCGGGTAGAAGCCCAGTGTGTAGGTGTAGTCTGCCGCCGCGGTCACTTCGCGCAGCGCGGGCGTGATGTCGTTCGCGTTGCGATATGCCTTACCTCCGGTCGCGTCTGCCAGCAGCAACATCGTCTGATTGCCGGTAAGCGACGAATCCGTGTTATTCATCGACGACGTGCCGGCTTGGTTTCGTTGTGCCCCGGGCATCAACGATCCTTCGTTCGCCACGGGTGCCGCGCCCGTTTGATTGAAGCTGGCGCCTGTGCCTCCCGGATCCACCGGATACAGGGCAATGTTGGCATCGGTCAGGTTCGCCTTGAAGCCATCTACTTCCGCTTGATCGTTCTTGCGGCGCTCCACCGAATTGCCGTAAGTCAGCGGGAAGACGCTGGTGACCCACAACAGGTTCTTGCGTCCGATCACTCCGCTGAGGTGTCGGCCAATGGAACGGAACGCCGGATACGTGATGTTCACCCTAGCTTGGTTTTGCAGCTGCTGCATCGGAGAAAGTGCGTCTGTCAGATCCTTGAAAAGTGCCTTCTCCGGGGGCGAGAATGCATCCGGAACCGTCGTGCTCTGTTGTAGCGCTTTGGCGACCTTCGCCAGCGGGCCTGCGTCCTCGTTATAATCCCGGACGATCTTCAGGTTGAAACCCAGTGAGTAAAACCCCACTCGGTCGGTGTCTTTCAATCCTGTCAACAATCGCAGAATCTGTGCGCGGACGAATGCTTGATCTTCGGCTCCGGAATTAATCCGGTCATACAAAACGATGGTCGCCGTCTGCTGCGCTTCCCCTTTGCTGTTGAATCGATTGGATGCCACGCCGGCAGGCAGAGCCGTCGGGGTGCCCATTTTTCCGGATTCCGTGACCTGGAAAATAGCGAGGTTCTGCTTCTTGCCTTTGTCTTCTACGATGAAGTCGTCCTTCGTGAGGCCGCGCGTGGGGCCTTTGTCGCTGTTCACTATAACGTCCAGTAGGATGAGGCGGGGACCAGCAGGGGCAGCCGGCGCGATGGCCGGTGCCTGGGCCTTGGCTAGGCTGCTCAAGGCGAGTATGGTGCAGGCAACTTGCTTGAACATGGGGCTGTCTCCTCCACGCGGACCTTCCCGCGAAGTCCCTAGATTATGCGGGAGGCTGGTGCAGCGTGCAAGCCCACCCGGTGCATACCTGAATGCAGAGCGACGCGCTAAACTCAAAGATTACGATGCCCGACCTCGTCTCTATTTCGATCCACGACGGCGTAGCCGTCATCACTGTCCAGAATCCGCCCGTCAATGCACTGGGTCCAGGCGTTCCGCAGGGCCTCGCTGACGCGTTCGCGGCTGCGTCAGCCGATGCCGCCGTTCGCTCGGTGGTGGTCATCGGTGGTGGCAAGACCTTTATTGCCGGGGCGGATATTAAAGAATTGGAAGCGGCGGCTCGCAATCCGAAGGCCGGGGGCCCCGATCTGCATCCATTGTTGACGAGCGTCGAGAACTTCCCCAAGCCCGTCGTCATGGCGATCCATGGCACCGCGCTGGGTGGTGGCCTCGAACTCGCGATGGCCGGACATTATCGCGTGGCCGTGGCAGAAGCCTTGCTGGGTGCGCCCGAGGCGAACCTGGGCATCATTCCTGGAGCCGAAGGCACCCAACGCCTGCCGCGCTTGGTCGGCGTGCCCGCCGCCATCGATCTATGCGTATCCGGACGTTTGGTGAAGGCTCCCGAAGCGTTGACGCTTGGTCTCATCGACAAGGTCATCGACGGGGATCTCCTCGCCGGCGCTGTGGCCTTCGCGGCGGAAATTGCCGGACAACCGGTCAGCAAGACCTGCGATCGCAACGACAAGCTGGGCAACCCTGCGGACAACGAAGCTGCCTTCGCCGCCGGGCGTGAGCAGGCCAAGAAGATTCGTCCCCATCAGACCGCACCGATCTGGGCCATTGAGGCCATCGAGGCCGCGACGAAGCTGCCCTTCGATCAAGGCTGCAAGCGCGAGCGCGAAATCTCGCTCGAAACGCTAGCCTCCCCACAGGCGCAGGCAATGATTCACGTGTTCTTCGCGGAACGCGGCGTCGCGAAGGTGCCGGGGCTCGATAAGGACACACCGTCGTATCCGATCCGCAAGGTCGGCATCATCGGCGCCGGCACCATGGGCGGCGGCATTGCGATGGCTTGGGCCAACGCCGGGATTCCGGTGTTGATGAAAGACACCACGCAGGAAGCCGTGGATCGGGGTATCGCGACCATCCGCAAGAACTACCAGCGCAGCGTCGATCGCGGCCGCACTCCGCAGGCAGTCATGGATCAACGCATGGCGCTGATCACGCCGCAGCTCTCTTTCGACGGGTTCGAAGACGTCGACCTGATCATCGAAGCCGCCTTCGAAAGCATGGAAGTGAAGCGTCAGCTCTTCACCGAGATCGACAAGATCGCGAAGAAAGACTGCGTGCTGGCGACGAATACGTCCACTCTGGATATCGACGAGATCGCGAACGTCACCTCGCGGCCGCAGATGGTCGTTGGCCTGCACTTCTTCAGCCCCGCGAACGTGATGCGCTTGGTCGAAATCGTGCGCGGCAAGGATCTGGCCCCGCAAACTCTGGCGACCGCACTGGCTGTGGCTCGCACGCTCAAGAAAGTCGGCGTGGTGGTCGGCAATTGCCGCGGCTTTGTCGGCAATCGCATGATGTTCCCCTACATGCGCGAGGCCCAATTCCTGGTGGAAGAAGGCGCGCTACCCGAGCAGGTCGACAAGGCGCTCACCAACTTCGGAATGGCCATGGGCATCATGGCCGTCGACGACATGGGCGGTATCGACCTGCTGTGGCGCGTTCGCCAGGAATACAAGCATCTCGATAAACCGGGTGTTCGCAAGCCGGTGATCCACGATCGTCTCTACGAAGCCGGCCGCTGGGGTCAGAAGCGCAGCGCGGGCTGGTACAAATATGACGACAAGCTGAAGGCGTCGCCCGATCCGGAAGTGCATGCGTTGATCGAGAAGACTTCGGCCGAGCTCGGTTTCACGCGCCGCGCGATCACCACCGAAGAAATCATCGATCGTTGCCTCTATGCGATGGTCAACGAAGGCGCGAAGATCCTCGAAGAAGGCCACGCCAGCCGCGCGGCCGATATTGATGTGATCTACACCACCGGCTACGGCTTCCCCGGTTGGCGCGGTGGCCCGATGTGGTTCGCGGATACGGTGGGTCTGAAGAAGGTTTATGAGCGCGTCTGCGAATTGGAGCAGCAGTTTGGCTCTGACCTATGGGCGCCTGCGCCGTTGCTGAAGCAGTTGGCGGAAAGCGGCAAAACTTTCGCGCAGTGGGACGAGACGCGATAGAGCAGTCTCTCTCTCGGGTCATTACAATCGAAAAGGATCTCTAAATGAACGTCGAAAAACTCATCGCGATCGATACGCACGTCCACATCGAATCAGAACCTACGGGAAATGAAGCCGAAAGCGCGGCCCGCAAGTACTTTGGAAACGCGGGCATCTCCTACAAGCGCGAAGACCTGGCCGAATACTACCGGAGCCGCAATATCGGCTGCGTCGTGTTCAGCGTGGACGAACGACTGACCGGGCGCCCTCAAGTGCCCAACACCGAAGTCATCGAATTCGCCAAGAAGAACAGTGATTTCATGATCGCTTTTGCCAGCGTCGACCCGATGCGTGGCCAGGATGCGGTCAACGAAGCGCGGCAGTTGATTCGTGCCGGTGGCGTGAGCGGGTTCAAGTTGCATCCGCCACTGCAGCAGTTCGCTCCCAACGATCGCCGCGCGTATCCGTTTTATGAAGTGATGGCCGAACACAAACTGCCGGTGATCTTCCACACTGGACATAGCGGCATCGGTACCGGCATGCCCGGCGGCGGCGGGATTCGCCTGAAGTACGGCAACCCAATGGACATCGACGATGTCGCCGTCGACTTCCCGGACATGAAGATCATTCTGGCGCACCCCTCGTTCCCGTGGCAGGACGAAGCCATCTCCGTGTGCATGCACAAGCCGAACGTCTACATCGATCTCTCCGGTTGGTCGCCGAAGTATTTTTCGCCCACCTTGGTGCAGTACGCGAACACCGTGCTGAAGCACAAGGTGCTGTTCGGTTCTGACTATCCTCTGCTGGCGCCGGATCGCTGGCTGGCGGATTTTGAGAAGCTCCCGATGAAGGATGAAGTCCGTCCGTTGATCCTCAAAGAAAACGCCGTCAAGCTGTTCGGTTTCGGCAAGACGGCTTAGAGGCCGCCCGCAACGTCGAGAATCGCACCGGCGACGTAGGAAGCTTCTTCCGACATCAGCCACAGAATTGCGCGAGCCACTTCTTCTGGAGAGCCGCCCCGTTGCATCGGGACGCGGCTCTTCACTCGATCGACTCGATTCGGTTCCCCGCCTTTCGCGTGAATTCCGGTGTAGATATAACCTGACCGCACCCCGTTCACGCGAATCCCCTCTGCCGCGACTTCCTTGGCAAGTCCGATCGTGAACGTTTCCAGCGCGCCCTTGCTGGCCGCATAATCCACGTATTCTCCGGGCGACCCCGACCTTGCCGCTCCCGAAGATACGTTGACGATCTGTCCACCCTTGCCCCCGAATCGCGTGGACATGCAGCGAACCGCTTCCCGCGCGCACAGCATCGGTCCGATCGCATTCACCCGGAACATGCGCTCCATGCGAGATGCGTCCATGGCCTCCAGTCGCATCTGTGGTTCGAGCGTCGCAGCGTTATTCACTAACGCAACGGGGGAACCCAGCTGAGCTGTCGTCTGTTCGAACAGCCTCATAACATCGGATTCGATACTGACGTCTGCTTGGATGGCGACAGCATCCCCGTGCTCGAGAATCTCACGAACCACGGTTTCGGCCGCTTCAGCGTCGGACTTGTAATTTACGCAAACCGCGTATCCACGAGCGGCCGCAAGCTTGGCGGTGGCGGCTCCAATTCCCCGGCTGGCGCCGGTAACGATCATCACAGATTGTCCGCTCATGCGCTCTCCAGGTTCCTTTCAATACGTCTAACCGTATTATCCGTCAATGTTTTACCTCATCCTTCGGTCGATAGAAATTTCTTTGGCCGGGGATCAAAATTATGACTTTGCTTTAACCCCCACCGAAGCCGTAACGTTGGATCTACGAACCAACGCCCTGTCGCGTCGGTCCTGACTGGGCGAGCTGTTTGCATCTCTAGCCGCCCCTGTCTAGAAGCTGGGTGTGATGGTTACTGAACCGCACGCAGCTTCGAAAACTGACACAGTTCACGTAAACACAAACAGGAGAGCCGTTCGATGATGACTTCCAAGATTCTTTCAGTGCGCAAGTGGGTGATTCCCGCCCTGCTTGGCCTGGTTCTGACCGCCGCGACCGGATTTGCGCAGGAGCCCGCCGCTGCGGCTGCTGCTGCCCCGGCGGCGACCGCTGCGGCTGCGGCCCCTGCCGCATCCCCTGAGATTTTAGAACGCCTGGCGAAAGCCGAGAAAGCGGTAGTAACGGCGCAGACTGCGGGCGATAACGCGTGGATGCTGGTGTGTTCGGCGCTGGTGCTGATGATGACGGGCCCTGGCTTGGCGCTGTTCTACGGCGGGCTGGTGCGTCGGAAAAATGTGCTGGGCACGATGATGCACAGCTTCATCCTGATGGGCGTGGTGAC
>CANIIC010000147.1 GCA_947467395.1 Bryobacterales bacterium | reverse complement strand
CTGAGCTGCCGCCCCACACGATCTTGCCGCCGAACTCCGTTGTGTTCGCCACCAGCGGGCTGCGCCACACCACCTTGCCCGTGTCGGGATCATGCGCCCACACGTTGCCGCTCTTCTGCCCGACGACCAGCAGATCGCGACCTGCGGCGTTTACCAACATGGCCGGGCTGCCGAAGTCATGATCGGGACCGCAGTCATCGGGCTTGTTGGGGCTCATGCAGGCGGAAAGCCAGATGTCGCCTTCGCTATCCTGCGCGATCCACTTGATCTTGCCGTCATCCAGGTTCATCGCGACGATCGCGTCCGTCGCCTTGTCCGCGGGGGAGCTGTAGGCATCGCCGGTGCCGACGTACAACTGGCGGCGCTTCGCATCGATGGTCGGTGGGCTCCAGATGCCTGCGCCCGAAGGACCCATCTTCGCCACGCCGTTCGCTTTCTTGCCGGTTTCTTTCGGCTCTGTCTGGATCACGTAGGTTTTCCAGACCTGTCGGCCGCTCGCCGCGGCGAATGCCACCACGCTGCCGCGGAACGTGCAGCACGCATAGTTCGCGCCACCGCCCGCGCCTTCTTCGCCCGATGCCACCGGCACGTACAGTTTGTCTTCGAACAATACTGGAGCGCCCGTCAGCTTCGCCGTCGGATGCGCTTCCGCGACAGCCTTCCACAACTCTGCGCCCGTGCTGGCATCGACGGCGTAGACTTTTCCCTTGCCGTCGCCAAAGAACGCTGCAGTGCGATTGTTGCCCACGCTGCCAACGGTGACTGCGGTACGCACGCCGTTTTCGGCTTTGTACATCCAGTGGACGCAGCCCGTCGACGCGTTCAGTGCATAAACCTCACCGGTATCCGATCCGACGAATACGCGTCCGTTCACGATGGCCGGTTGTCCGAAGACGGTACGAGAGTTCGGGAATCCGAACGCCCATTTCACGTCGAGCTTCGTTACGTTTTCCGCCGTGATCGTCGTCGCGGTCTGATGGCGCGTGTTGGAGGTATTGATCCCCCACCCGTTCCAGGTCCCCTTGAAGTCACTGGGCGCGCACGCCTGCGGAGCCTGCGCGAACGCGGCGATTCCGGAGAGCAACAGCAGCAGAGTCGGTTTCATGTTTATCCAATCTGGACGGCGCGCATCGACATGGAGCCGCCGTCGTATCCTTCCACCGGAAAGTGGATGGGTTCTTTCTTGTCAGCCGCGCCCAACACGTACAGCAAAGGAAGGAAGTGATCGGGCGTCGGAATCGAGAGCGCGGCTTCTTTGCCCAAACGCTCATAGCGGAGCAGTGTTTCGTAGTCCTTGGCCAGCATTAGATCGCGAGCTCGCAAATCGAACGCCACGGCCCAGTCGAACTTCAGGTCCGGCGTGTTGCGGACGTACATCGGGAGATTGTGCACCAGGTTGCCGCTGCCGACGATCATCACGCCCTGATCGCGCAACACGGCCAATCGCTTGCCGACATCATAGTGATACTGCGCCGGCTTCGTGCCGTCGATACTCAACTGCACAACGGGAACATCGGCATGCGGATACAGATGCCGCATGACGGTCCATGTGCCGTGATCGAACCCCCACCGGTCCGAGAGCTGCACTGGGATCGATGGAGCCAGTAACTTCTGCACTTGTTTGGCCAGCGTCGGACTCCCGTGGGCCGGATACTCCACGTCGAACAGCGCCTGCGGGAACCCGCCGAAATCGTGGACGGTCGGCGGCGCAACTTGCGACAACACCGCCGGTCCACCGATATACCAGTGCGCCGAAATGCAGAGGATTTCCTTGGGCTTCGGGATGGTCTTGCCGAGTGTTGCCCACGCGCTGGTGTACTTGTTCCGCGTCAGAGTCAGCATCGGCGTGCCGTGTCCGAAGAACAGCACAGGCGGTCGGGTAGCCATAGACTCTCTCTAGTCTACGGCAGCTTAACGGCTTAACGTGAGTAGGGAGAGTGATTCCTGTTACCATCGAGACATGCGTGTATATCTGGTGAACCCCAGCGACGTAGCCTTCGGAATCGGCGTCATCACGCCCCGCTGGTTGTTTGTGCTGGCGGCTGCAACCCCGGCTAAGTTCGGTGATCCCATCATTCACGACGAAACGTTGGAACGCTTCGATCCCAGCGTCATTCAGAAGGGTGACGTCGTTGGAATTGGTGTTCACACTGGAAATGCGTTACGCGGTTACGAGATTGGCAAGATGGCTCGCGAGCGCGGCGCTTGGGTGATCTACGGTGGCATTCACGCGACGCTGTTCCCCGATGAAGTTCGGGAACTTGGTCAAGCGCACGGTGTCGTTGATGGTGACGGCGACGGCGCGTGGGGCGAGGCGTTGCAGGACTGCGCCAACGGTACGCCGCAACCGCTCTATAAGGGTGGCCGCATCGCGGCCAAACAATTTATCAAGGCGCGCTGGGATCTGCTGTCGCCGGGGCGCTACATGTGGGCCTCGGTGCAAACCCTGCGTGGCTGCCCGAAACATTGCAGCTTCTGCTCCGTCTGGCGCACCGATGGTCAGGCTCCGCGTATGCGTGAAGCCGATCCGGTAATCGAAGAGATCGTGCAGCTGCGCCGCATGGGGTATCGCTTCATCGCCTTGGCCGACGATAATTTTTATCCCGTTACGCTGACCGACATTCAACTGGCGGAACGCCAGAACAACGCGGAACGCGTCGCCGAACTGAAGGCGTTACGAGCCGAGCGGTTCCGGTTGATGGACAAGCTGTCGCAGTTGCCGAAGGATATGGTGTTCTTCACGCAGATCACGATGGAAGCTGCTGAAGATCTGGAATTCCTGGCTGCGATGAAGAAGGCCAACATCAAGGGCGCCTTGGTCGGAGTGGAAGCCGTGACCCCTGAAGGTCTCAAGGCTGTGTTCAAGGACTTCAATCTTGCGGGCGACAATCTAGCGAACCGCCTGCAGGCCTTCAAGCAGAACGGCGTGCACGTGTTGGGTTCCTTCATCTTCGGCCTGCCGACCGACAAGCCGGATACGTTCGCGGCCACTGCCGAATTGGCGGAGAAGGCCGACATTACTTTCGCGCAGTTCGTGATGATGACGCCGTTCCCGGGCACCGTCGATTTTGAACGCTGGGAAAAGAATCTGGGCGATTCCGTGCAGAAGGTGGACGGTATCCCGGTCACGCGCTACTGGCTGATCCCTGCGGAGAAGCGCCCGAAGATGTTCACGCCGCATCCGCTGATGAGTAGCGACGAGATTCGCGAACGCACGCAAGGAGTGTGGGACCGCTTCTATCGCGGCGCGGCCATCTGGAAACGGTCCAACTGCGTGAAGACGCTGAAGGCTCGCTTGGCGTTCTTCTTCATCTCGAAGTTGTATCGCCAGATGTATGCGAACACCGGTATCTCCACCGATAGCGCGCGTCGCGAGAGTGCGACAAAGTGGGCCCGCATGCTCGCGAAGCCCTGCCAGAAGCTATTTTCGGCAAAACCGATGCCGGACCTCCAGGTTCCCGGGCAGACGGTTTCGCCGTTCAACGTTGTCAACGCCTAGCCTAGCGGCCAGGCTTGAGCGTGAGTTTCTGCACGCGCCAGTTCAGGATTTCCGCAACGTACAGCTCGTTTTCCGACGGGCAAGCCATCTCATGGATCCAGCCGAACTGCTTCGGCTGGCGTCCTGATTTGCCAAACATCCCCACCACTGTTCCATCCAGCTTCAGCTTATAGATCCGGCCCGGAAACGCGTCGGACGAATACAGATACTGGGCGCCACTCGCGTTCGGGGGCGTGATGCAGATCGCCCACGGAGCGCCACTCTGGGCCTTCCCGGCAGCCTCTGACGGCTGATTGCCGAACCATGGTTTCGCGTCCGCAGGTGCCGGAACATCGATCGTAATCACCTTCTTGAGCGCCCCGTCATTGCTGAAGACTTGGATCCGGCGATTGCCGCGATCGGCGACGTAGATGTTCCCGTCCTTGTCGGAGGCGATGCTGTGCGGCGTGTTTAACTGACCGGGTGCGGTGCCCGGCTCACCAAACGATTTCACCCAATCCCCGTTCGCATCGTACTTCGCGACGCGCGCGTTGATGTAGCCGTCGCTGATGAAGATGTTGCCCTGTGGGTCCCACGTCACGTCCGTCGGCTGGCGGAACTGCCCGTCCACGGCGGGGCGCGGTGGTGTCACGCGGGTCCACGGCTCGGCTTCATCACTGGCTTCCTTTTTGCGCCCGAACACCATGTTCACGCGGCCTTGCGGATTGAAGCGCACCACCATGTCCGAGCCTTTATCGATGGCCCAGAGGTTGTCGTTCTTGTCGACGCGTACGGTATGCGCGTAGGACCAAGCATAGAGCCCTTTGCCGACCTCGCGAACGTACTTGCCGTTCTGATCGAATTCGAGCACTTGCGCAGCCGCGGCACCGAAGGCCGGTCCTGTCGTGGAGCCGCGCGAGAAAACAAAAACGTGTCCCTTGGAGTTGACCGCGACGCCCGCAGCTTCGCCCAGGTGGATGTCGTCGGGGAACTTCAGAAAGTCCGTGTTGGAATCGAACGGGATCTGGGGAACGTTCTGCTGGGCCGTGACGGTAGTCACAACCAAGAAGACGCTCAGCAACAAGGCGAGAGTCAGCGCAGCGGCGGTTTTCATGAAGCAGATTGTATCGCGTTATATTGGGACCAGCATGCGGGTCTTGTTCTGGTTAGCGGCGGCCGTATCGGTGTGCGCCCAGCAGATGCCCAGTTGCTCGGCGGCGCTGTGGAGCCCGTGCGACCTCACCTTCCCTCTGGAAGCCGGCGAAGACGCCGCACGAGTTGAACTCCGCGCGGAATTTCGCTCTCCGCACAAAGACACCCGCACCCTCCGCGCGTTCCGTGACGGCAACACGCTGGTGATGCGCTTCACTCCTGACGAGGTTGGTGAGTGGGACTACCGAATCACCAGCTCCCTCAAACGGCTCGATGGGCAGTTGGGTAAGACCGCGGGCACGCCATCTCAGGCCCCGGGCTTCGTGCGCACGGCGAACGTGCATCACTTCCAGACCGCGAATCTTCAACCGCACCTGTGGATGGGCTCGGAGATCGCAAACTTTGTGGCGATTCCCCGCGCCGAATTCGAATCGCAACTCGCCGCACGGGCCGCAGAGAAGTTTACGCACATCCGCGTCACGCTTGAGCCATCGACCGACCTCAAGGAGGCCGCCTCGCGAATTCAGGCGATCCATGATCGAGGCATCGTCATCGACATCGCCCTGGCTTCGCTTCCCGATGACCGCCGCGAACGCGAACGCTACGTCACCGATGTGGTCGCCCGTTTCTCTGCCTTCAATATCACATGGGTGGGTGTGCCGGCTTACGAGAACCTTCGCAATGCGCGCACCATCCTGAAAGAGCTGGGGACGCTACTCCAGCAACTGGACGGCTACAAACACATCCGCACCACGCTTGCTGAATCCAGTTCCGCGACGCTGCTCTCGGACAACTGGATGAATGTTGTCAGTTACGGTACCCCCGATCCCAATATCGGGGCTGTGGAGCATCAGTTAGTGGCGCTGCCTGCCGTGAACTCTGGCATCAAGACGCGCGCCGACTTGTGGGCCGCGACGATGAACGGCCAGTATCCGTCCTCGGGCTCCGGCCGCGACTTCGCCGTGTGGTTCGACATTCTTTCGAAGACGCGCCATTGGGAGCTGGAGCCATACTTCGAAGTGAGCGGCGGGCGCGCTGTTGCCGTGCGTGACGTGGAGCTGCGTGGCGGCGACATCCAGGATGCGGTTGAGTATCTCGTTTACGTCGCCAAGCCCGGCCCCGTCGAACTTACCGTCGAGGATCACGGCTATGACGTCGCCTGGATCAACCCTGCCACCGGCGATCGTGTTGCCGCCAAGAATTACAAAGGCAAGAGCTTCGCGGGCGAGCCTCCCGACCGGGAACACGACTGGGTACTGCACGTTTCGCGTGAAGGCCACAAACAGGGCATGCTGAAGACCTACAAATTTGAATCACGCCCAATCCGCATGCAGACGCCGGAGACCGATCCGAAGACGGTGCCTTTCGAAATCGAAACGCCCGCAGGCGAAATCTCGATGCGTACGCCGCCCTTATTCTCTCTGAAGATCAACCGTGCGACGCGCGCCACTCGCGAGCTCAACGTTGTCTGGACCGCCGAACTCACCACGGGTACAGCAGATGGTGGCCGTGTTGTCGGCACCGGCCGCGAAGGGACACTTCGGCTACCCTCGTTCTATAGCGAGCGTTTGCCCGCTATCCTGAGTTTGCGGGCCGCCATTTTGAACGCGAATGGCAAGGTCTACATTATCGATCGCGCGTTCCGAATCATTCCCTGATGCCCTTCATTCTTGCTCTTGATACCACCGGCGACGCCGGCAGCCTCGCGTTGGCCAACGGCCCGACTCTGATTGAAGAGGTCGCGATCACCACACGCGAAGGCTTCGGGCAGATCTTATTCGGGGAACTGGAGCAACTGCTGGCGCGGCACGAGGTGACTTGGAGCGATATCGCATGCTTCGCCTCCGCCGCGGGCCCTGGTTCGTTCACGGGAGTGCGCGTTGGCCTCACCGCGGTCAAAGGCCTCGCCGATGCTTCCGATGCCAAGGTCGTGGGCGTTTCGAATTTGCAGGCTTTGGCTTGGTTTGGCTCCGGCGATCTGCGTGCTCCATGCATGGACGCCCGGCGCGGTGAGATCTACGGTGCCGTTTACGATGGGCAGCTTCATTTGGTGCAGGACGAAACGGTCACGCTCTACGATGCCTGGGCTGCCAGCTTGCCGGAAGGGGCAGTGCCGATTCCGCAGGGTCCGCCGCTCGCGCGAGCCGTCGCCGCGATCGCCTGGCAACGCTTCGAAGCCGGGGATGCACAGGATGCCGCGTCGATCGATGCCAACTACGTCCGTCGTTCGGACGCCGAGATGATGTGGCGTGAATTATAGCTGCGGCCGCCGCCGCCGCGGCTGAGGCCGCCGATCCACGCGTTTCCCGAAGGACTTGTGTTTCACTTGACCACGCTCTGCCGTGGTGTGCCACCCCGTCATGAACGCTGCTGGGGACTGATACAGCAAGAACGATCGGTCCGCGCTCCACTGGAACAGTGCGTCGTGCAGCGACGTGTCAAACTTGGTCGCTGATCCCGCCTCGCGCAAGCTCACTTGCTGCGCCGGCCGCCCGCGTACTGTCACATCGGAGATGACCGTGGTGGCTTCGCCCCCGTAAATCCGCAGCGAGCCGGCCTTCGCGTCGAACTGGTAGACCCCCGGCTTCACCAACTCCGTAATCGAATCGCCCACGCGCACTCGTAAATGTGGTTCTTCGGTCGATTCCGATACTTCGATCGAGGCGCTGCCCAGATCCAACGCGATTACGGGCTGCGTCGCCTGAGTGTCCATCATCCTCAGCTGCGAATTCTCCCCCAGTCGCGCTACCATCCCAACGCCCAGGAATACCTCGGCCTTGCCCGCCTCTGTGCGCAGGTAGTTCTCTTCGCCGATTCGGAACGGAAGACGATTCGTCATCACGGGAGACTTGCCTCCGGTAACCGCGCTGCCTTCCAGGTGATACACCAGTCCGGCTTCGCCGCCTGTCAGATACTTCACGCGTGCCGAACCTGGGGCATCCGGGAAATCGATACCGAATCCGGCATGCGTCCACTCCGTGAAATTAGTTCCATGCCACAGCCGGAACTTTCCTGTCTCTATTTCCAACTGCAGAGATCGATACGCAGCGAAATAGAGAAACTCATCCCGATCCTTGCGAGGAAACTCCCGTGTGGCTCCCGCCGTCCATTCCTGGCCGCGAAGCAGCTTCGTGCCGTTCAGGGTAGCTTCGCCGGCGTACACGCGAATTCTCGCCGGGGCTGCTTCAAATCGATACACACCTTCGCGGCTGAAGTCCGTTTGCGAGTCTCCGATGTGGACGCGCAAACGTGTCCCCTCCACGGGCTTGTGCACTTCGACGACCAGGGCTCCAGTCAAGAGCGTCACTTCCGATTGATCCGCACTGGTGTTGTCGAAGCGAACACCGGTGCCTGGCCTAGTCCACAGCGTCGCGCCCGGTCCCATCAGGATCTCTGCGTGACCGCGCACCGAAGTGAAGATCTGCCCGTCCCGCAATTGCGGACGGCGATCCGAAGCGCTGGCACGCAGGGCCTTTCCGTCCACAGTGACGGCGCCTTCGGAATAGTAGATCATGCCGGAGCGGGCGCTCAGCACCTTTTGCGCACTTGCCAACGGTGCGAGCAGAACTAGCAGCAGGATCCACATAACCGGCCCGATTCACCCGTTATCGTACACTACGCAGCGCTTCGTGGCACGATAGAGAGAAATGGGCGAGGCAGAAGTTTATCAGGCGATTGGTGAAGAGGGCTTTGAACGGTTAGTCGCCGCGTTCTACAAAAAGATTCCGCAGGACCCAATCCTCGGCCCCATGTATCCGTCCGAAGACATGCAGGGTGCCGAGGAGCGACTGCGCGACTTCCTTGTCGGCCGCTTCGGCGGTCCTACTCGCTACATCGAACAGCGAGGCCATCCCCGCCTGCGTGCCCGCCACATGCCTTTTCCCGTGACGCCTGCCGCGCGCGATCGCTGGATGGAGATCATGACCAACGCGATGAAGGAAGCCCAGCTGCATCCCGAAGCTGCGGACATTCTGAACCAATTCTTCGATCAGATGGCCACGTTCATGATCAACCGGCCCAGCTAGAAGTGTTTCGTTAGATCCGAAAACGTCCCGACCGTCAGGAATCGCCCACCCGGCGGCGTGTGAATGTCGCAGCGCTCCAGAACCCAAGTGCGTTCGTGCGGTACCAGCACCGCACCCAGTCCGATCGCGAGTGCCGGGTTAATGTCCGATTTCGGAGAGTTCCCGATCATCCACGATTGCGCTTTGTCGAAGCCCTGCTCCGCCACCAGCTTCGCGTAGGTCTCCGGGTCCTTTTCCTTCACGATTCCCGTGTGCCTGAAGTAGCGGCCCAATCCTGAGCGATCCACTTTCATCCGCTGTTCATCCGGATGACCCTTGGTGAACAACGCCAGATCATGGCGTGTGACAAGCTCCGCCAGCGTTTCCTCGACGCCTGCGATCATCTCGATGGGCTGTTCCAGAATCTCCTCGGCGAAGGTCATCACTCTGTTCAGATCCTCTGGATCAATCGAACGCTGCGCCAGGTGCTGATACGCCTGCTGCAGATTGCGCCCGAAGTTGATCGATCCATAGCCGTGAATCTTGGCGTTCACTAGTTCGATCTCGTTCAGCACATCGCGGATCTGCAATGGAGTTAGATGCGAGTGATCCAGGAAGTCGACGAAGCGGTCAAACGCACGCTCGAAGTAGATGTTGTTCTCCCACAGCGTATCGTCGGCGTCGAAAATGAGGGTGCTCATGCCTTGTAGCCATTGAATTCCGGACCGTGCCCAGTCAGCGGAGCGATGTCCTTGAGCGCCTGCTCGCGTTCCACACGAAACGCGTACTCCTGCAGATACACAGACAACTTCCGCACGCGCTCCGGTTCACTCTTGCACTCAATCAGGGACTGCCGGAACTTCAGATCCCGAATCGCACGCACCAGCCGGAAGCTGACACGTGGATCGGTATACGCGGCTTCTTCCAGTGGCTGATTCTTCCAGATCGCCTGCAGAGAGTTGTATGCCGTGATGGCCGCGTTGAGTTCTTTCGGATCGCTCGTCAGGTCTGTTTCGTCGTCGAAATATTCCACGGCTGCGCGCAGGAAGTTGCGTTCCTCATTCACCAGCAGAATCTCGAACCTCCGCCGGCCCTGTGTGATGATGTCCAGCCGTCCGTCCGGATACTCCTGCAGAACGCCCTGTACAATCGCGGTGCAGCCGATCGGCTCCAACTCGCCGCGGTTCACCAGGACGATGCCGAATTCGGTCTGTTCGCGGATGGCTTCGCCGATCATCTCCTT
>CANIIC010000146.1 GCA_947467395.1 Bryobacterales bacterium | reverse complement strand
GATTCTGCCGATAGACGGGAAGATGAAACTTCGCGTTCTCAACAAGACCAGGGACCGCATCCTCGCGGACCGCGCGGACGTCGCCGACACCAGCGCTACGCGCCGCACGGGTCTGCTGAAGCATACGGGGCTCGCTCCTGGTGAAGGCCTGTGGATCGTGCCCAGTGAAGGCGTCCACACGTTCGCGATGAAGTTCACCATCGACGTACTGTTCCTCAACAAAAAGCGCGTAGTGCTGAAGGCGCGGCCGAATATGGTGAAGAGCCGTATCTCGCTCTGCCTCACCGCGCACTCCGTCGTCGAACTGCCGGCCGGGACAATCGATCAGACCGGCACGCAAAAGGGCGACCAGCTCGAACTCGAAAAATACGAAGCGTAACTTACTCGACTACGCGGGGAACGTAATCACCGCGCCCAGCGTGGTGCGGTCCGCGACCGCCTGCACTGCTTCTTTGGTGCGCTCTAACGGATAGCGCGCCGTCACCATCGCTTTCGTATCGATCTCGCCCTTCTCAATCAACTTCACGTAACGCGGCAAGTCGCGCAGCATGTGCAGGCCGCCCTGCTGGCCGCTGTGGAACGTCCGCCCACGATTCTGGAACTGCCAGGCGGGGAAGGACACGTTGCCGCGTGTGGAGAACCCGAGCATCGTGATGTGCCCGCCCGCGCGCGTGAACTCAAAGGACTGCTGGATGGGCAAAATGCCCGTTGGGTCGGGACCCGCCTCAGCCTTGGGCTCAAACTGATCGCCCCCAACTGCCTCGATCGTGTAGTCCGGCCCATTCGGCACCGCAAAAATCCGATCACCCGCTTCCCACGTGCGGCCACCGGCGTAGCGATTATTGGTCGGGCCTTTACACAGATCCTGAATCTTCGCGACCAAGCCCATGCCCTCTTTATTCGGATCCAGCACCATCGTCGCGCCCACCTTCATCGCGATATCGCGCCGATACGCGATCGGCTCCACGACAATCACGTTTGCGGCACCTTTGATGCGGGCCGCCTGGATCGCCCCCATGCCCACCGGACCTGCGCCCATCACCACGACATCCGTTCCCGGCTCAATCGGGGCGAGATTGTGCGCTGCGGCAAGTCCTGTGCCGATCGTGTCGCCCAGCAGGCAAAGCTCCTCGCCAGGAACCTGGGTGAACACAGGGCAGCAGTATTCTTCGGTGACGACCATCACTTCACTGAATCCGCCGAGAGCCGCCTCTTCAAACACATCCGTGCCATTCGCCAACTTCGCCACAGGATGCGCCGGACTGGTCCCGAGGAACTGACACCAATCGGCGCGCCCCTGCAGGCACATGTAGCAAACACCGCACTGCGGCGTGCCGGGGATGATCACGCGATCGCCCACCCGCACGCGCCGCACTTCCGGACCGATCGCCTCCACCACTCCCATACCTGAATGATTTGGGATCTGCGGACGCGGGGCGTTGTTGTTCCGCAGCACACCGCCCGTGATCGTGTAACAGACCGCCGAAGCCTCGGTGCGAATCACCACCTCCCGCGCATGAATCGGCAGCAGCGTGAGTTGCTCCACTGTCGTCCCCGTGCCGGCGCGCAGGAACGCTTTGAACTTCCTGCCCGTCTGCGTATTCGTGATCTGGGCGGGAGCTTGACCCGCCACAACCTGCGGTGCCAGCACGAAAGTTCCGGCTGCCGCGGACTGAAGCATCTTGCGTCGGGAGATGGGCATGAGGTTCCTCCCCGGCAGCATACCAGCCAGTGGGATAAAATGCATGCTGATGAAACGCACTCTTGCTTTATTGGCGCTAAGCGCCTCGGCGTTCGCGCAGGTACAGAATTTTAAGCCTGTCACCGAAGAAATGCTGAAGAATCCCAGTCCGAACGACTGGCTCACCTATAGCCGCACTCAGGATGCTCAGCGCTTTAGCCCGCTGAACCAGATCAACGCCGGCAACGTGAAAAACCTGACTCTCGCGTGGTCGCGCGGCGTTGGCACCAGCAACACGGAAAGCATCCCGATCGTGCACGATGGCGTGATGTATCTGGTCGTCCCGGGCGGTGCCGTGCAAGCCCTGAACGCCACAAATGGCGACCTGCTGTGGGAATACAAGCGCCCGAACCTCGCGGCGGCCCTAGCCAGCCAGGCGCGTTCGAAGACCATCGCGATTTTCCAAGACATCGTCACCTACACCTCGCCGGACGGCTTCGTAGTCGGGCTCGACGCACGCACGGGGGAACGGCGCTGGGAGACCTACGCGGGCACTGCAGGCCAGACCTCCGGCCCGATCATCGCTAACGGAAAAGTGATCAGCGGCCGGGCCTGCGGCCAAACGCGTGATAGCTGCTTCATCGTGGCGCATGACGCGATGACCGGCAAGGAACTCTGGAAGTTCTACACCGTTCCCGCCAAGGGCGAACCCGGCTACGAAAGCTGGGGTAACCCGTCGGATGAACAGCACAACAAAAACATGGCCTCTACTTGGGGTCTGCCCGGCGCCTACGATCCGGTGCGCAACCTGGTCTACTGGGGCGTCGCAAATCCGATGCCGAACACGCGCGCAGATCGCCACGATGGCAACCCGGACGCTACGTCGCGCACCTCGCCGTCCGATCTCTACAGCAACTCCACGCTGGCGCTGAACCCGGATACGGGCAAGCTCGTCTGGTATTACCAGCATCTGCCCGGCGACGACTGGGACGAAGACTTCACCAACGAACGTATTCTCACTCGCCTGAAGTTCAACCCCGATCCGAAGTACGTCAAGTGGATCAACCCGAACATCAAGCGCGGCGAAGAACGCGACGTCACTGTGATGATGGGCGAAGGCGGCGGCATCTTTGTGAATGACCGCACCACGGGCGAGTTTCTGTGGGCCACGCCGTTCCCGTTCCAGACCGACAACTTCCTCATCTCGAACGTCGACGGTGCAACCGGCAAGGTTTCGATCAACTGGGACCTGGTGCTGAAGCAACCCGGCGAGCAACACTTGATCTGCTTCTGGAATACCACCAGCTACTGGCCATCCTCATATCATCCCGACAAGAAGTCGGTGTACATCCCGTACGTCGACAATTGCCTGGACATGACGCGCAAGGGTCCGAACAATGGCGAGCGCCGCGTCGGCAAGCAGCGCCCGGGTGGCAAGCCGGAAGAGTTCGCCGGCATCGCTAAAGTGAATCTCGAAACCGGTGAAATTCTACACTTTGGCAAGGGCCCGATCCCCAGCAACGGGGCCACCCTTGCAACTGCCGGAAATGTGGTGTTTCATGGGGACCTGAATCGCCGCTTCCGCGCCTATGATGCCGATTCCGGCAAGCAGTTGTGGGAAGCGATTTTGGGTGGTCCGATTGCAGTCAACACGATCACCTACGCTGTGAACGGAAGACAGTATGTGGCAGTCACGACAGGAGACACACTGATGTCCGCGAGCCTCAACGCAGCGGCGAAAGCCCCGCGCCAGCACGCGACCGTCTATGTTTTCGCGCTGCCGCAGTAGGAGGTCAGCTCATGACGGTTGGAGACCGGGTCCGCGTTGTCCGGGTCTCTCCTCACTTACGTGCGGAGAACACTGAGTCAGTGTATGAGAAGTGCGTCGGCCACACATTCACAGTGGACGGCTTCGACGGCGACGGTTGGGTGGAGATCGACGTAGGCTCGATCTCCGGCCGCGCCTTCGAGATGATCGTGATTGAACCGGAGTGTTTGGAAGTCGTTGAGCGGTCGCTGACTATGTCAGCCACTCGATAGTCACGTCCACCAACAGTCCCCCGAGCAGTGCGGCCGCTTCGTTCTCGGCCGCCTGCAGCACCTTCTCCGCGCGCGCACGGTCGCCCGAAACGGTGACCGCGGCCACCAAACCCTGTTTATGGGACTCCATAAAAGCGATCTCCGCGCCCGCTACATTGCAGCGGGCGCGGAGTCTGTCTTTCAGTCCTTTGACCCAGTGGCGCTTGTCCTTTAGCGAGCTGGCATCTGGTATCGCCAGCTCAAAGGTGATCACGCCGACCGTGGGGGCCGACATGACCGTTACGCAGCAGCCGTGTCGTCGCGTTCCGTGGTGAACGCTTCGATGATGTCGCCGGGTTTGATGTCGCTATAGTTGGCGATCGAAATACCGCACTCGAACCCAGCCTTCACTTCGCTGGCATCGTTCTTGAAGCGGCGGAGCCCTTCGATCTTGCCGGTGTGAACCACGATATTGTCGCGCAGCAGGCGAACCTGCGAATTGCGCGTGATGACACCGTCGTTGACCATGCAGCCGGCAACCACGCCGACCTTGGTGATGCGGAACACGTCGCGGACTTCGGCGCGGCCCTTGTAGACCTCTTTGAAGACCGGATCGAGCAGGCCCGTCATGGCCTTTTTGATCTCATCCTGCAGCTCGTAGATGATCGTGTGCAGGCGGATATCGACTTTTTCCTGTTCGGCCACGGATTGCGCGGTGCGCTCCGGGCGAACATTGAAGCCGACGATGATGGCGTTGGACGTGGTGGCCAGCAACACGTCGCTTTCGGTGATGGCGCCAACACCCGCGCGAAGAACGCGGATCTTGACCTTGTCGGTCGAAAGCTTCTGCAGCGTATCGGAGAGAACTTCCGCGGTGCCGCCGACGTCGGTCTTGAGGATGATGTTGAGTTCCTTGACCTCGCCCTCTTTCATCTGCGCGTGCAGCTGATCGAGCGTCATGCGGTTGTTCTTCGACATCGCCACTTCGCGAGCCTTAGCTTCGCGATAGATGACGATCTGCTTGGCCTTGGCGGTATCGGTGACCACCTGGAACGTATCGCCCACTTCGGGGACCGAATCCAAGCCGAGCACTTCGACCGGCATGGACGGACCCACTTCGCGGACGCTTTCGCCCTGGTCATCGAACAGTGCGCGGACCTTGCCGAACACCGAACCGCAGATAAAGTGGTCGCCCACATGGAGCGTACCGTTGCGGACCAGCACCGTCGCCACAGGACCACGCGAGCGGTCCAACTTGGCTTCGAGCACGTTGCCCATACCGGGGCGCGCGGCATTGGCGCGGAGGTTCTGCATTTCCGCCACCAACAGAATCATTTCGAGCAGGCCGTCCAGGTTCGTCTTCGCCTTGGCGGAAACGGGCACCATGACGGTGTCGCCGCCCCAATCTTCAGCCAGCAGGCCGCGATCGGCCAACTGCTGTTTGATGCGATCGGGCTGGGCATCCGGCTTGTCGATCTTGTTGATGGCAACAATGATCGGCACACCAGCGGCCTTCGCGTGATCGATGGCTTCGATGGTCTGCGGCATCACACCGTCGTCGGCGGCAACCACCAGAATGACGATATCCGTCACCTTGGCGCCGCGCGAACGCATGCGGGTAAACGCTTCGTGGCCAGGAGTATCGATGAACGAAATCTTCTGGCCGTTCTTCTCTACGTGGTAGGCACCAATGTGTTGCGTGATGCCGCCGGCTTCGCGGCCGGCTACGTTCGCGGAACGAATCGCGTCCAGCAACGAGGTCTTGCCGTGATCGACGTGGCCCATGATCGTAACCACAGGAGGACGCTTTTCGCGATCCACTTCCACTTCGGTCTGCTGAATCTCGTGCGTGGTTTCTTCTTCGTAGCTGAGGCGGTTGGTCGACGCGCCGAAATCGCGCGCCAATTCTTCGGCCAGCTTCACGTCCATCGTTTGGTTGATGGTCGCGAAGATCTTGCGATCCACAAGGCGCTTCACCAACAGATTCGCCTTGATCCCCAGTTTCTCCGAAAGCTCCTTGACGGTAACGCCTTCGGCTATGGTGATCTCGCGATCGACTTCCGGCTGAACAAATTCCTGCTGGCGACGGGCCTGCGGACGCAAACGTCCTTCCTGCCCATCGGTGTCACGACGGCGATCCCGAGGACCACCCCCACCCGGCTTCGTCGCATGGCGACGGCCCGGATCGGCCGGCATCGGAGCGGGCTCCGACGTCGGGTGCATGCCAGGACGGCCGCGGCCAGGGCCACCCGGTCCGCGCATTCCAGGACCACCCGGACCACGCATCCCAGGGCCCGGAGGACCGCCCGGACCACGCATCAACGGCTGGCCAGGACGAATCGGACCACGATAAATCGGCTGTCCCGGAACCGGGCTGGCCGGACGCGGCGTCATCATGGGCCGCGGCATACCAGGGGCTCCCGGCGGCGGGGGCGCGGGACGAGTCAAACGTTCTACAAGATCAGGACGCGGCGGCACCACCGGGCGAGCCACGGGCTGCCCAGCCAGATGCGGCTTGGCGGGCGGACGCAGCGGACTGCCAGGGCCGGCCTGCGGACGCGGCGGGTGCGCTTGCGGTGCACCAGGCGCCATCGGAGCCTGCGGAGGACGGGCCATCGGCGGGCGCGGAGCACCCGGAGAAGACGGCGGCAACGTGATGCTCGGCGGCGGCATCGGACGCGGCGTTCCCGGAGATGCGGGTGGCGCAGCGGCCATCGGCGCTGCCGGAGCAGCGGGTGCCGACGGAGCGGACGACGCAGCAGGCTGAGCCGGTGAGGCAGGAGCAGCCGGCGCGGGAGCCGGAGTCGAAGGAGTCAATGCAGGCGGTGCCGGCAACGGCTGGCGCGGGCCCGACAAAATCTGGCCAGGCCGAGGAGCAGGCAACGTCGGACGCGCGGGAGCCGGCGTGCTTCTCGGAGCGACCGGCGGCACCAGCGGCGATCCACTCAGCAAAGGCGGACGCAACGGCAGCGCAGCGCGCGGAGTCGCGGGAACCGGAGCGGCTTCTTCGGCGGCTTCTTTCTTTTCTGGAGCCTTCTCAACAGGCTTCTCGGCAACCGGGGCAGGCGCCGGAGCGACCACGGGGGCAACCATCGGGGCGGGCTTCGGAGCCTCGGGCGCAGCGGTCACCACCGGCGCTGGAGCGCTGGGGGCCGAGGCCGGAGTGTGTACTTCCGGCGCACCGTGTTCTTCAGGTTCTGCGGCGGATTCAGCCGCACGGCGAGGACGCGTGGCTCCAGTGGCGACGCGGTCGCGCACAGCCAGAACGACATCGTCTTCGAGCGAGCTCGAGTGGGTCTTCTTGTCCTGTACGCCCAACTCCGGGAGCAGGTCGAGGATCACCGTAGGTTTCACCTCCAGCTCCCGCGCCAGCTCGTTGATTCGAATCTTACTCATAACGGGAATTGCCTCTGGACGCACGCGTTCCGTGGGCAAATTTTGTTATTCTCCCTTTTCCGCAACGCCGACATCGGCGCTTGACGAAGAATCCTGAGTTTCTATCGTAACACTTTGTTCCGCTTGCGCTTCCCCGCCCTCAGCCGCCTGGGAATCGTCTTGCTGCGTTTCAAATTGACCGTAGTAAGACACCACCGCCGCTTGAATCGTCTCCACCATTTCGGGCTCGATGCCCGGAACTTCCTGCAACTGCTCCGGCGTCATTCCGCCGAGATGCTCCACGGTCGTGATGCCAGCGTTTACTAATGCGTCGATCGCCGCTTCCGGCATCCCGTTTTCAGTCAACACCGACACCGGCGCGCCCGGAACCACCAGGGCGGACATCTGCGATTCCACTTCCTGGCGTTTTTCTTCCTCGCTCTTGATATCGACGCGCCAGCCCAGCAACTTCGCTGCAAGCCGCACGTTTTGGCCCTTCTTGCCGATCGCCAGCGAAAGCTGACTATCGTCAACAATTACTTCCATGTGATGCCCCATGGCATCCAACACAGTCACGCGCGAAATCTTGGCCGGGCTCAACGCATGCGTCGCGAAGATCACCGGATCGTCGCTGAACTCAATGATGTCGATCTTCTCGCCGCGCAATTCGCGGATGATCGATTGCACGCGCATGCCCTTCATGCCGACGCACGCGCCGACGCTATCGACGTCGCGATCGCGGCTACTGACTGCGATCTTCGTACGCTCGCCCGCTTCACGCGCGCAGCCCTTGATCACCACCGTGCTGTCGTAAATCTCCGGAACTTCCTGCTCGAACAGGCGCATCACCAACTCAGGCGCGGCACGCGAGAGAATCACGCCGGCGTTCTTGCCGGTCTTCTCCACTGCCTTGATCACGCAACGCACGCGATCGCCGATGCTGAAGCTTTCCAGCTTCGACTGTTCCTTGCGCGGAATACGAGCTTCCGTCTTGCCCAGATCCACAACCAGATCCGGACCTTCAATGCGCTTGATCACGCAGGTGACCATCTCACCCACGCGGTTCGAAAATTCCGAGAACACGTTCTCGCGTTCCGCTTCACGCACCTTCTGCAGAATGACCTGCTTGGCGGTTTGCGCGGAGATGCGGCCCAACACATCGGTGGGCTTAGGGAAGCGCACTTCGCTGCCCACTTCGGCGGTCGGACTGTAGCGGCGAGCTTCTTCGAGCGAAATCTGCGTCTTCGGATCTTCGACGGTCTCGACAATCGTCTTCACGCCGTAAATCTGAATCTGCCCGGTGGCTTCATCCAGATCCGCAGCCAGAACTTCATCCGTATGGAAGTGCTTCCGCGCGGCGACCAGCATCGCGTCTTTCACGGCTTCCAGGATGATGCGGGGATCGATGCCCTTTTCCTTGGACAGGATCTCAATGGACTGATAAATCGGTGCCAGGCTGCTCATGTTCGTTTTGTCCTGTAGGGGTGCGAGTGAACTACCACTCGTACTTGAGGTTGGCCTTTTCCACTTGTTCCAGCGGGAACTGGACGGTCGGTCCAGATACCGGTTCAAGCGTGATGATTCCGTCGGTGAAGCTCGCAAGCTTGCCGATCCACTGGCGGCGCTCGTCTACCGGTTGCCGCAAAATCACTTTAATCTTCTGACCCATAAAGCGCTCAAAATCGCCGGGACGGCTCAAGCGGCGTTCGACGCCGGGAGAACTCACTTCCAGCGTGTAACGGCCGCCGGGGATCACATCTTCGACGTCCAAGATTGTGCCCACCTGCTGCGATACGTTCTCGCAATCGGCATGGGACACGCCTTCGGGCTTGTCGATAAACAGCCGGAGAACGCGATGCCCGCCGCCGCCCAGTAACTGGACGTCGACCACTTCCAGCCCTTCGCTGGAGGCTACACGTTCGGCAATCTCTTGCACTTTTTCCAATGCTGTTGCGGTCCGGTCCGCCATAACTCTACCTTTGACGCTCTTCCTTCACCGGGCCGGTACAAATAAAAAAGTGGGCTTTCGCCCACTTCCACGTTGCGACCCAACTGACCCTAGTATACACCCTCCGCAAACGGGCGGTCTGGTATACTGCCGGATGCTCCAAGGAGAGGAACAATCTTTATGTCACGACGTACTTTGACGGTTTTGACGCTGAACATCTTAGTCGCGATCGGCGCGGTCACCACGCTGCTCGCCCAAGCCCCGGCCGGTGCCGGCGCTACGAAAGAAAAGGGTGCCAAAGCGACCCCCGCCAAGCAGACGCCCGCCCGCGCCGGTCTCTTCTTCAAGGAAGAGTGGAAGCAGAACGCCAACGGCGGCGAAGCCAAGCTGACCCAGGCCAACGTGGCCAACCCCGACCTCGACCTGCATGTCTACGGCTGCAACGGCCCCGAAGGCCTGCTGATGACCGGCTTCGACAATAGCGACCCGAACCCGACCCACACCTGGACCGGCGTCTGCGAATCGTCGTCCATGTTCACGCTCAGCAGCAAGACCAAGTTCGCCGACCTCAGCCCCGCCACCGCCCGCGTGCGTGTGAATGCGAAGACCAGCGGCTTCCACAAGTTGCGCCCGGTGGTGAAGACCTCGGAAGGCGTGTGGATGATCGGCAACGTCGAAATCGGCACCAACGCCGACTTCCTGGTGAGCGAAATCAACTTCAGTGAAGTGAAGTGGTGGCGCATGAACGGCAAGACCGTTCTGCCGACCGGCAACGCGCTGGCGACCGCCGACCTCACCTCGATCGACGAATTCGGTTTCGCCGACCTCCTGGCCGGCAGCGGCCACGGCCCCGGCGGCTGGGGCGACGTCGCGCAGATCGAACTCTACGCCAACAGCAAGCCCCGCCAGTAGTTTTCCCGTAAGCAGTCCAAAGCCGCGAGGAAGCGTCCCAGT
>CANIIC010000145.1 GCA_947467395.1 Bryobacterales bacterium | reverse complement strand
ATCTGCGTGGGTGTCGCCACGTAGATGGGCGCTAGCTTGCCGTTGATGGTCACGGTGACGGTGCCGAGCGTGGTAGGGAATGTGGCGTCGACAAAGTTGCCGGTGGTGAGGTTGGTGCCGAAGATCGTGATGAGTTCGCCTGGAGCGACACCCGTAGTGAACGGAGTGTAACTGGCGGCGTTGACGACGCCTGTGGGGTCAACATAGGGGCCGGAGACGCTAATGAACGTGGGCGCTTTTACGGCGACGTTGAGGCCCAGATAGTCCTGGCGTCCGAAGCCGATGCGGTACGCGCCGTCGGCGGAGACGAAGTTCTGGAAGCCCAGGAAGTCGTCATGCGAGCCGGTCGTCGAGAGGTTGAAGCCGTCGGAGTACGTGAAATCATAGGCTGCATCGGGCGCGGCCTGGACGCGTTCATGGCCGATCATCTGCTTGATGGAGGCGATGGTGTTAAACGAACCGAAGTAGGACCCGAGCACGGCGGTGCCCGAGGGCAGCGTAGACCGCTTCACGTCGAGGCCCGCTTGATAGTAGAGGCCGGTGTACTTGCTGGAATCTACGGTGGCCGCAGGCGTGCGAACGCCGATGAATAGATCCCAGCCATTGGTTGCGCCGCCGAAGATGAACTGGCCGTCGGCGGAGATATTGAATTGGAGGGAACCACTGACCAAGTCCGTGGTGTTGCGCGTTCCCAGGTTCAAGGTTCCGGTGCCGCTAGTGAAACTGTAGCTGGCGGCCGGGATGGTTTGGGTGGACGCCGTGTAGCTGCTGCCGGAGTAGCCGGTGACGGAGACTGTGCCAAGCGAGCCTGACCCGTTGGGAGTGATGCGAAACGTGGCGTCCCGAATCTGGGTGAGGCTGGCGGTCGCGAGGTTTGAATAAGCGATTGTGTAGCTCTGGTTGAAGGTGGCGGCGGTGGGGTTGGTGGTGGGTCGCAGGGCCGCGATGAACAGGTTGTTGAAACCGCTTTCGGTGCTGCTGCCGATGAAGACGCCGTTGGAGACGGAGCCGTAAACGTCGCCGCCATCTTTGTTCGCGCGGCGAAGGAAGCCGAAGCCGCTGGCGGAAATCGCGTAAACCCCGCTGTTGGCGTAGGTGGTCAGTGACGGCGTGGTGGCCGAACTCCATGCAGAGCCGGTGACGGTGTAGTTGCCTTGGCCATCGAAGGTGATAGTGCCGTACTGGCTGGCGGCCTCGTCCAGAGTGTTCGAGGCCTGCGCGTCGGTGATCCAGAGGGCCTCTCGGAAATTGTAGGTGCCTCTCAGTAGGTTGTTGCCGCTGTTGTCCCATTCGACGGTTTGCGCGAAGGCAGCCGGCAGCAGAAGGGCAAGGGCAAGGATGGATCGGACGAGTTTCATGAGCGACACCTGTTCTATGAGAAACACCTGGGAGTAGGACGCGGGGACCCGGCTAGCGGGTTCCCTCTATTTTCCCACCGCCGGGCACCTGGACGGCGGGCATGCGAAAATACACGGCTGGAGGCACGCATGGCATCGTATCGGTTCCAACTGAACGGCAAGGCAGCGGTGGCGGATTCCTGGGATCCCGCGCAGCCTCTGCTGTACGTTCTGCGCAACGCGATGGGGCTACATGGGCCGAAGTTCGGCTGTGGGCTGGCGCAATGCGGCGCTTGCACTGTCCTGGTGGACGGCAAGGCGGTGCGGTCGTGTGTGACCCCGGTGAATTCCATTGAGGGCAAGACGGTGACCACGCTCGAGGGCCTGGGCTCACCTGAAACTCCAGATCCAGTGCAGGCGGCGTTCATTGCAGAACAAGCGGCGCAGTGCGGGTACTGTACGAATGGGATGATCCTGCAGACCAAGTCGTTACTGGCGCAGAACGCGTTTCCCAGCATCGATCAGGTTAAACAGGGCTTAGCCGGGAACCTTTGCCGGTGTGGGACCCATACCCGAATCTTATCGGCGGTGATGCTGGCGGCAAGACTCCAGGCGTCGGTCAAAGGGGGTGCGCGATGAAGCGTCGCAATTTCCTGAAGGCGGGCGGGGCGTTGGTGGTCAGCTTCGGTGTGGGCGACGGGCTACTCACCCGGCTCGCGGCGCAAGGAACTGCGGCAGCGACTCTGCCGCTGACCGATGTCGACAGTTTCCTCGCGGTACAGGCCGATGGCAGCGTGTTGATCCGCTCCGGCAAGATCGATTGCGGAACCGGGCATCGGATCGCGGTGGCCCAGATGGTGGCCGAGGAACTGGGGCTGTCAGTGACGCGCGTGAAGATGATCGATGGCGATACGCAGGAGACGCCCGATCAAGGCTCCACTGGCGGCAGCACCGGGCTGACGCGCGGCGGCATGGAGATTCGTCAGGCGGCGGCGACGGCTCGGGTGGCGCTGCTGCAGATGGCTTCGGCACGCTTGAACAAACCCGCGGCAGAGCTGATGCTCGCCAACGGCAAGGTGAGTCCGCGAGGGGCTGGCGTTGGGGTGAGCATCGCTGAACTCGTCGGTGCGAAGAAATTCGGTTTGAAGATGGACATGAATGCTCCGCTGCGTCCTGCGGGGGAGCACGTGATCATTGGCATGTCTCCGCTGCGGCCGGATGTTCCGGCGAAAGCGACGGGCGCGCACACCTACGTGCAGGATCATGTGGTGCCGGGGATGTTGCATGGCCGCGTGATTCGTCCGGCGTCGATTAGGGCGAAGCTGGTTTCCGTGGACGAAGCGAGCATCGCATCGATTCCCGATGTGCGCGTCGTGCGGGTGCAGAACTTTCTGGGTGTGGTGGCTCGAGACGAGTGGGCGGCGGTGCGCGCTGCTCGCGAGCTGAAGGTCGTCTGGAGCGAATGGCAAGGGCTGCCAGGGAATGCGGGGCTCGAAGCGTATGTGCGCAAGGGACCGTTCGACAAGGATCAGCAGGTGCTCGCACGAGGTGGCGAGCCTTCTTTGATCGTTACGGCAAAGCAACTTTCCGGCACGTTCCTGTGGCCGAACCAGGGGCATGCGTCGATGGGTCCTTCGTGCGCTGTGGCCGATGTCCGCAATGGTGGTGCGACGGTGTGGTCCTCCACGCAAGGGCCGCATGCCCTGCGGCAGAATCTGGCTCGAGTGTTCGGGCTGGATGTTGCGAAGACGCGCGTGGTGTTCCTGGATGGCGCGGGATCGTACGGCGGCAACGGAAACGATGACGTCGCGGCCGATGCGGTGTTGCTGTCGAAGACCGTGGGCGCTCCGGTGCGTGTGCAGTGGATGCGGCATGACGAGCATGGCTGGGATCCCAAGGGTCCGCAGCAGTTACTTGACGTGCGCGCGGGGCTGGACGCTGCCGGGAACCTGATCGCCTGGGAGACGGAGATGTGGGTGCCCGCTAACAAGCCAGGCCAGCGCGCGATGCCGGCGTCTGAGCATGCCGGGTTGGCGACCGATGAGGGCCAGAACGCAGGCTTGATGACGCAGAACGGCGAGCCTCCTTATGCGGTGCCCAATGTGCGCGTGACGGCGCATCCGGCGCAGACAACACCACTGCGGATCTCGAATTTGCGGGCTCCGGGCAAGATCGCGAACGTGTTTGCGGTCGAAGCCATGGTGGATCAGGCGGCTGCGGCGGCGGGTGCGGATCCGATCGCGTATCGCACGCGTGGGTTGACCGATGCGCGGGCGCTGGCCGTGATCAATCGCGCGAAGCAGATGTTCGGGTGGGACTCGCGTCCATCCCCGAATCCGCGTGCTGAGGCGGGCGCGGTACGGCTGGGTCGCGGGTTCGCCTACATGCGCTACAAGCAGTCGGAGAACTACGTTGCCATCGCGATGGGTGTGGCGGTGAATCCGGCCACGGGCAAGATCCAGGTGCGTCGAGTCAGCTGCGCGCATGACTGCGGGATGGTGGTGAATCCGAACGCGCTGCGCAATCAGATCGAGGGTTGTATCGTGCAGACCTTGAGCCGGGCGCTGTTCGAAGAGGTGAAGTTCGACGCTTCGAAGGTCACCAGCGTGGATTGGGTGAGCTACCCGATCCTGACGTTCCCGGATGTGCCGGAAGTGGAAGTGGCCCTGCTGAATCACCCGAATGAGCCGTTGATGGGCGCGGGCGAAGCGGCTGCGGCTCCAGTGGCCGCGGCGCTCGCGAACGCGGTATTTGATGCGACCGGAATGTTGCTGAAGACGGTGCCGTTCACGGCGGACCGTGTGAAGGTGGCGTTGGCGGCGAAGGCCTAGGCTACTTCTTTTCTTCTTGATCGATCAGCATCTCCTGGGCGGAGTTTTGCACCAGGAAGAGCACGATGGTCACGGAGATTCCCATGACGAAGGGGACGCCGACGTCGACGAAGATCGAGGCCAAAGTCAGGATCGCGGAGCCGTACATGAAGTACTTGATGCCGGTCCGGAAGCGCGCCTTGAAGTCATCCTTGCGCGTGTCGACGTGAATCGGCGCGCCGCAGTTCAGGCACTCCGTTTCGGCGGGTGTCATGGTAGCTTCGCAACTTCGGCAGCGATTCATCATAAAGAAGTTCGGGTCAGACGGTGAACCCAGTCTATCCGCGACTTACGTAAGGGTCCATGAGGGTTTCCCGCTAGGTGACTCCGCGTGAGACCTTAGAGAGCGGTAGTACTTTAATCCGCTAAAATCGGTTCATGCGCATTCTGTCGGCGTTGGCCGCACTCGGGGGGCTGTTGTGTGCTCCGCTGTGCGCGCGGGAGCCGGTGCGGGCACGCCAAGCGATGGTGGTTGCCCAGGAGCCTTTGGCGGTTGACGTTGGATTGAAGGTGCTGCGCGATGGTGGAAATGCCGTAGACGCCGCTGTAGCCGTGGGATTTGCGCTGGCGGTCACACATCCGCAGGCGGGCAATATCGGTGGTGGCGGGTTCATGCTGATCCGGTTTGCCGATGGGCGGTCGACGTTCCTCGATTTTCGCGAACAAGCACCCGGCAAGGCCACGCGCACCATGTATCAGGATGCGGCGGGGAACGTCACCAAGGGCAGTGTCGAAGGCTGGACCAGTGCCGGAGTTCCTGGCACGGTTCGTGGCTTCGAGTACGCGACGCAGAAGTACGGCTCGCGCAAGTGGGCAGATCTTGTAGCTCCGGCGGTGACGCTGGCTCGTGACGGCTTCCCCGTCAGTTATGGCTTGGCGGAATCGCTGAAGGGCAGCACGAAGCTCCTGGTGTCGGCGGAGTCGAAGCGCATCTTCTCGAAGTCGGCTGGCGACACGCTGCGGCAGACGGATCTGGCTCGCACGCTGGGACGTATTGCGAAAGATGGCGCGAAGGATTTCTACGAGGGCGAAACGGCGCGTGTGCTGGCGACGGAGATGGCGCGCAACGGTGGCTTGATCACGCTGGAAGACCTCAAGACCTACAAGGTCGTCGAGCGAGCGCCTCTGACGAGCGCGTACAAGGGGTACGGCATCGTGACGGCGCCACCGCCGAGTTCGGGTGGGGTGGGGTTGATCGAGATGCTCGGGATGTTGGACGGGTCCGGATACGAGAAGAGCGGCGCGGGTTCGGCTGCGGCGATTCACTACGCCGCCGAAGTCGAGCGGCGGTTCTTTGCGGATCGCAGTCAGTATCTGGGTGATCCCGATTTTACGAAATTGCGTGTGAACGAATTGACGGCCCCTGAGTATCTGAAGGCGCGGCGCGCGACGATTGATCCGGAGCATGCAACGCCCAGTGCGAAGCTGCTTCCGGGCTTGCCTGCGCCAGAGCGCGGCGGGCAAACGACGAATTACAACGTGGTGGATGCGGCCGGGAATGCTGTGGCTGTGACGTACACGCTGAACGATCGCTACGGCAACGGCATCACGGTGCCGGGGCTCGGGTTCCTTCTGAACGACGAGATGGATGACTTCACGTCCAAGCCCGGGGCTCCGAATGCGTTCGGGCTGATTCAAGGGGAGTTCAACGCGATCGAGCCGGGCAAGCGCCCGCTTTCGTCGATGACGCCGACCATCGTGACGCGTGACGGACAGTTTTTCATGGCGCTGGGTGCGCCGGGCGGTGCTCGCATCATCACCGCGGTTCTGGAGGTTCTCTTGAATGTCGTGGACTTCAAGATGAATGTGCAGGATGCAGTGGATGCTCCTAGATTTCACCATCAGTGGCAGCCGGACGCGTTGTTTCTCGAGTCCGGGATTTCACCCGATACCGAAGCGCTGCTACGCGCCAAGGCCCATACGATTGACCATTCGCCGGGTTGGGTTCCGGCACAAGTGAACGCGATTTTAAAAGACGGCGGTTGGTTGCAAGGTGCTAGCGACGATCGCGCCGGCGGCAAGGCCGCAGGGTACTGAACTCATTTCATGCAGCACGTTCTGTCGACACATTTGTTCGTTCAACACCGGCTGACCACGGTATGGTTGGACCGGGTCTGGGATGCTGGTATCCCGTTTGTGGAGCTGTTTGTTGCCAAGCAACATCTGGACTATCGCAACAAGGCACAGATTGTGGAACTCGGTCACTGGTTTCGCGATTCGGAACTGCAGGTGAACTCGATTCACGCGCCGCTGTTTACCGATGACGTCTGGGGCCGCTCGGGTCCGCAATCGATCATCTCGATCACGGAGCGCGAGAAGGCGAAACGCATCGCGGCGGTGGATGAGATCAAACGGGCACTAGAGATCGCCGAGTCGGTGCCGTTCCGCTTCATGGTGCAGCACTTGGGTGTGCCGGAAGAAGAGTTCAGCGAATACAGCGTGGACGCAGCATTTTCAGCGCTGGAAGAGATCACGATGTTTGCCCGGCAGCGGGGCGTGGATGTGTTGCTGGAGAACACTCCGAACGGTCTGGCGAGCGCCGAACGGTTGCTGACGTTCTTTGAACTGACGCACATGGAGCTCGGTGTGTGCTTCGATCTCGGCCATGCGCACATGAATGAAGGTATCGAGACGGCGTATCGGCATTTGAAGCCGCGCATCCGGTCGACCCACCTTCACGACAACAACGGCAAAGAAGACCTGCACCTGTTCCCGCTGGATGGCGAAGGCGGAACCATCGACTGGACGGCCACGATGGATGTCTTGCGGTCCTCGCCGGGGCAGTATCCCTTAGTGCTGGAACTTCGCGAGGTTCCGGAGATGCAGTATCCGATTCAGAAGGCCCAATCCGTGTTTGAACGATTAGAGGAGCTGCGTTCCCGTCATGAATCCTGAAACTCACATTCCGCGTGTACAGATCTCTGAAGTCGGCAAGCACGTCGGCGAGGCGGTTGAGATCGCCGGGTGGCTCTACAACCTCCGTCGAAGCGGCAAGATCTGCTTCCCGCAGGTGCGCGATGGTTCCGGGCTGATCCAGTGCGTCGCGGTGAAGAGCGCTCTGCCGGAAGAACTGTTTGAAACGCTGAAGGACCTGACGCAGGAATCGTCTCTGATCATTCGGGGCAAGGTTCGGGCGGAGGCTCGGGCGCAGGGCGGCTTTGAGCTGGATGTCGAGAGCGCGACGATTGTGCAGCGCGTGCCGGAGACGGCGCCGTATCCGATCACGCCCAAGGATCACGGCATCGACTTCTTGATGGACCATCGCCACCTCTGGATCCGTAGCCGCCGGCAGCACGCGGCGTTGAAGATCCGGCATGAAGTGGTGAAGGGGATTCGCGACTATTTCGATTCGAACGGCTTCGTGCTGGTCGATGCGCCGATCTTCACGCCCGCGGCCTGCGAGGGCACCAGCACGCTGTTCGAAGTGGATTACTTCGAGGACGAGAAGGTGTTCCTGACGCAATCAGGGCAGTTGTACGGTGAAGCTACGGCTGCGGCGTTTGGCAAGACCTACTGCTTCGGCCCGGTGTTTCGCGCGGAGAAGTCGAAGACGCGTCGACATCTGACCGAGTTCTGGATGGTGGAGCCAGAGATGGCGTACGCGGATCTCGAAGACGTGAAGCGCGTCGGGGAAGAGCTGATTCGCTTCGTGGTCGCTCGTGTGTTGGAGAATCGCCAGGAAGAGCTGAAGGTTCTGGAACGCGATGTGACGAAACTAGAGGCGATCCAGGGGCCGTTCCATCGCATGACCTACGACGATGCGGTGAAGAAACTGCAGTCGAAGGGTAGTGAGATTCAGTGGGGCACGGACTTCGGCAACACCGATGAGACTCTGTTGACGGACGATCTGGATCGTCCGGTGATGGTGGATCGCTACCCGGCTGCGGTGAAGGCGTTCTACTTCGCACAGGCTCCGGAGCGTGCCGATTGCGCGCTGGGTGTCGACTTCATCGCACCCGAGGGCTACGGTGAAATCATCGGCGGCGGGCAGCGCATCCACGATCTGGACCTGTTGCTACAGCGCATCGACGAACACAAGCTGCCGCGCGAGGCGTTCGAGTGGTACCTGGATCTGCGCCGCTACGGCAGCGTGCCGCACGCGGGCTTTGGTATGGGCGTGGAGCGGTTCGTAGCCTGGATGTGCGGCTTGGAACACGTTCGCGAAACCACGGCGTTCCCGCGCATGCTCTACAGAACGAAACCTTAGGAGCGATATGAGTGAATTTTGGCCTTGGCCGCCGGAACTGGACGCGTTGATTGCGGCGCCGAAGCATCACACGTTGGTTCTGGAAAATGAACGCTTGCGGTTGCTCGACACGCGAATCCCCGTGGGTGAGACCGTGCCCGTCCATACGCATCGCTGGCCGGGCGTTTACTACACGCTGAAGTTCAGCCACTTCGTGCGTCGCGACGGGGAAGGTAAGGTGTTGTTCGACAGCCGGACGCTGAGCGGTCCGATGCCGGGCGCGGCGTTTCTGGAGAACCTGCCGCCGCACAGCGTGGAGAACGTCGGCGACCAGGACATTCACCTGGTTAGCGTCGAGATGAAGGACTGACGATGCGGCAATCGCACATCGCGGTGATCGGCGCGCCCATGGATTTGGGCGCAGGACGCCGGGGTGTGGATATGGGACCTTCGGCGCTGCGCATCGCACGCTTGCATGAGCGGCTGGTATCGCTCGGTTACACGGTGCAGGATCTGGGCAACGTCGCTGTCGATCAACCGGAGAGCGCGCCTACGGGGCCGTCCAACGCCCGCTATCTGCCGCAGATCGCGCAGACTTGCTTGCGTTTGTCAGAGATGGTGGAAGCGGCTGCCGATCGAGGACAAGTGCCCGTAGTGCTCGGGGGCGACCATTCTATTGGGGCGGGCACGGTGGCAGGGATGGCACGGCACTTTGCGAAGCAGGGCAAGAAGCTCGGGTTGATTTGGATCGACGCTCATGCGGATATGAACACGCCGGAGACCAGCCCCAGCGGGAACGTACACGGGATGCCGCTGGCGTGTGTGATCGGTCGCGGACCAACGGAGCTCGCGGGTTTGGCTGGGTACATTCCGATGGTGGCTCCGGAGAATATCGCGATTGTCGGTCTGCGGAGCGTGGATGAATTAGAACGCTTGAACGTGCGCAGCACCGGGGTGCGCGCTTTTACGATGCGCGATATCGATGAGCGCGGGATGATGGCGGTGATTCGTGAAGCGATCGCCGCCGCTTCGGCGGGCACCGCTGGCTTTCATGTGTCCTATGACATGGACTCCGTGGATCCTTCGGAAGCGCCGGGCGTGGGTACACCGGTTGCCGGGGGCCTCACGTATCGCGAGGCCCACCTGGCGATGGAATTAATTGGCGATAGCGAAGGCATGACGTCGGTGGAAGTGGTCGAAGTGAACCCGGTGATGGATGTCGCCAATAAGACGGCTATGCTGGGCGTGGATTTGATCATGTCCGCTCTAGGAAAGAGGATCTTGTAAGTGGCCAAAGTACGCGTGGCGGTGTTGTGCGGTGGGCGAAGCGGGGAACATGAGATCTCCTTGCGTTCGAGCGAGGCGATTCTCAAGGGCCTGGATCCGGCGAAGTACGACATCCAGCGAATCTTCATCTCGAAAGAAGGGCGCTGGGAGCCGGGGCCCATCATTCCGCAGCCGGGCGCGAACGCGTTCGACGTGGTGTTCCCAATTCTTCATGGCACATTTGGCGAAGATGGCACGGTGCAGGGCTTGCTGGAACTCGCGGATCTGGCGTATGTCGGGCCGGGCGTGATGGCTTCGGCTGTCGCGATGGATAAGGACGTGCTGAAGCGCCTGCTCGCAGAGCGCGGCATCCCGGTTGCTGAGTCGGTCACGGT
>CANIIC010000144.1 GCA_947467395.1 Bryobacterales bacterium | reverse complement strand
GCGGCGACCAGCTTGTCGGTGAGCTGCGCGTATTGCGTGTCCACCATGAAGACGCCGTCGGGTCCGACGAGGACGCCGATCATACCGCCTGAACCTTCGAGCGTGTAGAAATTGTTACTGACCTTGGTGGTCTTGATCTGGACCTGGCTGAAGTCTTGTTGAGCGAAGGCCAGAGTGGCGGCGAAGAGGGCAAGAAGCAGACGTTTCATGGGGTGTACCTCGGATGCATGATAGCAAGGAGGGCGGGTTTATCGCGAAGGCGGACGCTTGTTTAGCTTGCGCTGCAGCGAACGGCGATGCAGGCCCAGGAGTTTTGCGGCCTGTGAGACGTTGCCGCCGCAATCGGTGAGCACGCGCTGGATGTGTTCCCATTCGACGCGCGCCAAGCTGGGGATCGTTCCGTTGCTTTCGGCGAGGGTGTTGTCGTCGCCGCTCGAGATGCGTTCGTAAGCGCTGAGGATCTGGTCGGCGTCGGCGGGTTTGTTGAGAAAGTGATCGGCACCCAGTTTGGTTGCGGCTAGCGCGGTGGCGATGCTGCCGTAGCCAGTCAGCATGATGATGCGCGTGGTTTCATCAATGATGCGGAGTGCGGGCACCAGTTCGAGGCCGCTGGAATCAGAGAGCCGCAGATCGACGATGGCCAAGTCCGGACTGATTTCACGGGCGAGGGCCAATGCAGAAGGAGCATCGGAGGCGCCGGTGGCGTCCCAGCCGCGATCCGAGAGGGCGCGGCACATGCGGTTGCGGAATACGTCGTCATCGTCGATGACGAGTGCGGAGCGGCGTTCTTCGATCACGCGTTGCTCCGGATGCGATGGGTCGCAGCGGTGACCACCGGGAGTTCGAGCGTTGCGGTGGTTCCCAGGCCGGGGGTGGACTCGAACTGGAGCGAACCGCCCAGGCGTTCTGCGAGTGTGCGGACAAGGAAGGTTCCGAGGCCCATGCCGTGCCCCGGGCCCTTGGTGGTGAAGAATGGTTCGCACACGTGCCGCAGGGTCTCCGCCGACATGCCTTCGCCATGGTCGGAGACGATGAAGCGCACCGAGTGAGCGGCGGGGACGGCGTGGATTGTGACGGCCGTTCCGGCGCGGCTGGCCTCGATCGCATTCTTGGTCAGGGCGATCAGCGCTTGTTCCACCGCATGGCGCGGAATGGCGAGGGTCGGCCACGCGTCTGTGTCCGCCGTATCGACGTGCAGGCAGGGCGTGGTGGCGAATCGCGTGCGCACAGCGCGCATCAGATCCGGGATGCGCACGTTCACGATGGCTTCTCCGGCGGGTTCGGCTCCCTCGCTGCTGAGGCGTTCGAGGATGGCGCGGCAGCGGTCCACTTCCGTGCGAATCAGGCGGCTGTCTTCGGCCACGGCTGGTGTGGGTGCGGTGAGCGTAGCGTAGCGCTCCAATTCGCGCGCGACGACGGCGATGGTCGCCAGAGGAGTCCCGAGTTCATGCGCCGCGCCCGCGGCTAACGTGACCAACGAGGCGAGGCGATCTTTCTTTGCAAGCTCTGTCTGCATGGCTCGGAGGGACGCTTCGTGCTGACGCAGGCGTTCGGAGATGCGGGCAGAGAACATCGCGACCAGGAACGCGGCGACGGCGAAGCCAACCCACATACCCAGCAAGTGCAGATTGGTGCCGTCGTTCGGATGGTGAACTTCCAGTGCGGCAATCGGTCGATACTTCCAGAACAGTGCGCCAAAGCAGATCGTCGAGAGGCCGCCCAGCAGCCACGTTTGGCGATTCGTGAGGATAGTGGCGGCGAGGGTGATGTGGACCAGATAGAGCAGGCTGAAGGGATTCGTCGCGCCACCCGCCAACAGCAGTTCGAGGGTGAGGCACAGAATGTCGAGCACGAAGATCCAGGCGAAGGGCTTGGGCGAGGTCGCGCTGCGCTGCAGCCACACGTTACTGAGCGCGACGATGAGCGGTCCCACGGCGAGAGCCGCCACAGGCAAGTCGATGCCGGGGAATTGGCTGGCGATGAGGACCGTGGCGAACTGCCCAGCGGCCAAGCTGTAGCGCAACCGCACGATTCCAGGCAGCGCAATTTCGGAGGCGCTGGCGGGCATGCTTGGCAAGGTGGACATAAGGCGTCCCTACTATCGTAAGGGCGGAACTCTGAGTTTTGGGTGCGACAAAAGGCCGCACCCAGATTCCAGAATGGACGGTGGACTACTTCACGGGTACGAGCCGCACGATGCTGCCCTGCGTAGTGGACGATAGCTGCGCGCCTGGCGTGGCGAGGGCCAGATAGAAATAGCCGTCGGGACCAAGGATGATGTCGCGCACGCGGCCGAGGCCTTTGAAGACCACTTCCTGTTCGATGACTTTCGTGCCCTTCACCGTGAGACGGCGCAGTTCTTCGTGGCCCATCATGCCGACGAAGACGTTGCCCTTCCAGTTCGGGTACTTGATGCCGTTGTAGAACAGGATGGGCGCGATGCCGGGGGAAGGTTCCCAGTGGGTGACGGGCTGTTCCATGCCTACCTTGGCGGTGGTGGGCGTGGGCAGGCCGTTGTCCATGAGTCCCCAGGAGATGACGGGCCAGCCGTAGTTGCGGCCCTTCTGGATGATGTTCACTTCGTCGCCGCCTGTGGGGCCGTGTTCGGTGGCCCACAGCGTTCCATTGGGAGCGAAGCTGAAGCCTTCAGGATTGCGGTGGCCGTACGTCCAGATAGAGCCGAGCGCGCCGGGCGTCTTGACGAACGGATTGTCGGGCGGAATACGACCGTCGTCGAAGATCCGATGGATCTTACCGGTGGGCTGCGTCAGGTCCTGCGCGGATTCCGGCTTGCCGTGATCGCCGAGCGAGTAATACAGGTACCCGTTGCGATCGAAGACGAAGCGCAGGCCGTAGTGGAAATTGATGGCGGTGAAAAGTTCGTCGCCGGCGCGCCAGATGACTTCCTGATCAACCCACTTGTTGTCCTTGATGCGGCCGCGAATGATGGTGGTCATCGAGCGATTGGTCTCGCGAGGCTCGGAGTAGGCGAGGTAGATCCAGCCATTCTGCGCGTACTTCGGGTGGACCTCAACGTCAAAAAGTCCGCCGTCCTGGCGCGTCCACACGGTGGGGATGCCTTCAACGGGCGGCAGCAGCTTGCCTTTTTCGACAATGCGCAAGCGGCCCGGGCGCTCGGTGATCAGCATGCGTCCATCGGGCAGGAAGGCGATCGCCCATGGAGTCTCGATCTGATCGGTGACGGTTTCCAGCTTGAAGGATTGTTTCGCGCTCTTGATGACACCGTTGGTCACGGGCGTTGCTTTTGTGGCGGGCTTGCCGGCTGCCGCGGTGGCTTGCGTGCGGATCAGTAGCAGCAGGCCTCGGGTTTCCTGATCATTCAGCGTGGTCTTGAACGAAGGCATGCCGGCATCTGCGCGGCCTTCGCGGATGGATTCCAGAATCTTGTCGTCGCTGCCGCCGTAGGTCCAGGTGTCATCGGTGAGTGCGCCTGCGCGGCCCCCTTGCATCTGCGCTCCGTGGCAGCCGCTGCACTTGTCGGCAAAGATTTGGCGGACGGTGGTCGGAGCTTGAGCCTGCACGGAGGCGGCGAAGATAGAAAGGGCCAAAAGGGCGCGACGCATGGTCTCTATGATATGACGGCGCGCGGGCGCCCCGATGGCGCGGAAATGGTGATACATTCCATCGGAGGAGTTTTCCAACGATGCGGAGACTGGCGTTCTTGTGGGTCGGCTTGGCGGCGGTGGGTTTGGCGCAGCGTGCAACTCCGGCTGCGGGCGACTGGCCGATGTACAGTCATGACGTGAAGGGGCTGAAGTTTTCGCCTCTGAAGCAGATCAACACATCCAACGTTGCGAACCTCAAGCAGGCGTGGTCGGCGACTCTTCGGACCACGGGATCGCCGACGGCGGAGGTCACGCCGATCGTCGTGAATGGGGTAATGTATGTTCCGGCCGCGGGCAAAGTCTTGGCGCTGGAAGCGCACACAGGCAAGCAACTGTGGAGTTGGGATGTTCCCGCCGATATGGCTGCGCCGCCGCGAGGCGTGTCGTACTGGCCGGGCGACGCGAACAATCCTCCACGAGTAATGTTCACGAACGGTGGGGACGTCATGTCGGCACCTGCGGCGGGACCTGCGAAGCCTGGTTCGGGGCCGAAGAATCGCTTGGTAGCGCTGAATGCGAAAACCGGCAAATTGGATCCGGGGTTTGGGCGTGAAGGCATCGTGGACCTGGAAGTGGGTCACAGTGGCACGCCGACAATCTTCAAGAATCTGGTGATTCTGGGCGCGAGCGTGGCAGAGGCACCGTTTGGTGCGCCGGGCGACGCTCGCGCGTTCGATGCGCGTACGGGTAAGAAGCTGTGGGAGTTCCATACGGTGCCGCGACCAGGTGAAATCGGGCATGAGACGTGGCTCGACGATGGCTGGAAGAATCGCTCCGGCGTGAACACGTGGGGCTTCCACATGACGGCCGATGAAGAGCGCGGCATCCTCTATATCCCCGTGGGCGGCCCGGCCGCGAATTTCTGGGGTGGCGATCGACCGGGTGCGGGTTTGTTCGGAAACTCGCTGGTCGCGGTGGATGCGAACACCGGCAAGTACATGTGGCATTTTCAGACCGTGCATCACGATATCTGGGATACGGACTTGCCGGCGGCGCCGAATTTGATCGAGATCAAGCAAAACGGCCGCACGATTCCAGCGCTGACGCTGGTGCCGAAAACGGGACTGATGTTCGTGCTGAATCGCGTCACAGGCAAGCCGATCTTCGATGTGGAAGAACGTCCGGTTCCGAAGGGCGACACGCCGGGCGAGTGGTATTCGCCGACCCAGCCGTTTCCTGTGAAGCCGCCGCCATTGGCTCGCAATAGCTTCGATATGAGCGAGCTGGTGCGCGCGGAAGATACGATGCCGGAACATGTGGCAGCGTGCCTCGATCTGATCAAGGCCAACGGACTGACGGCGAATGGTCCGTACACGCCGTTCCCGACGCATGAGCCGGGGCAGCCGCCGAAGAGCGGTATGCAGTTTCCGGGCATCACGGGGGGGAGCAACTGGGGCGGGGCAGCGGTGGATCCGTCGACGAACTACGTCTTCGTGGCGACGCATGATCAGGCGCTGATCGGCTGGATGGAAAAGATCCAGCCGGGTGCCTACTATGGGCGCGGGACTGATGGGTCGACACAACTCTACGATCGCGGCAGCATCAACGGCCCCGGTCCCTACGCGTATTTCACGGCCCCGGTTCGAGATAAAGACGGTAAACTCATCGGGACGTTTCCGTGCCAACGCCCGCCCTGGTCAAACCTGACGGCGGTGAATGCGAACACGGGTGAGATCGTGTGGCGAATTCCGCTGGGGCTGAATGAAGCGTTGCCGCTGGGCAAGCAGAATGTGGGCTCGGCCGGGAGTGCGGGGCCGATTGCGACGGCCGGTGGGCTGGTGTTTATCGGCTCCACTGCTGATCGGCGTTTTCGAGCGTTCGAGGCGAAGACGGGTCGCGAGTTGTGGGCCCCGGTGCTGGAAAAGAATGTGACGGCGAATGCGATGACGTATCAAGGCTCCGACGGTCGGCAATATGTCGCGGTGGTGGCCACGGATGCGGTGGTCTCCTTCGCTCTGCCGAAATAAGGGCTTCATGCGACTTGGTGTGGCTCCAGGCTTGAAGCCGCTCAAATAGGAAGAAGTCAAACTATATCTCCTTTATTGCGGTTTAATTCCGGCGTATACTCTTTTCCATGCTGCGATTTCTGCGGGTGAGGCGTGAGCCGCCGCTGGGTCCGGACAGGGACCTCTACGAACTCACCTCGGCGGCTTTGTTGGACATGATTTGCGTGTACGTGATCTGGGATCTGATCCGGCTCACCGCGCTTGTGCCGCTTTCGCGAAGTCCGCGTGCTGCGTTTCTGATAGTCGGGGTCAAGGTGATTTTCGTCGAACTAGTTCCATTCCTGCTGTTGCGGCGAGGATTGGTTCGTCCGGCAATCTGGACCTTAAGCGTCAGTGCGATGTCACTTTCCGCAGGCTATATCGTGTTTTCTTCTGGCCTTCGCAGTTCGGCCATCAGTCTCGAAGTCGGGATGGTTACCGCTGCGGTGGTTTTGCTCGGGCTACGGGGCGCGGTCGTATTCGGCCTGGGATCGATCACCTTTCTGGTCGGGCTATCGTATGCGGAGTTTCAAAATCTGCTGCCCACGCCGTTGTTCGTGGAGTCTGATGCTGTCCTTCTTGCCAACGTCCTGACGGCGATCACGCTAGCGGCGATCCCGGTTGGTCGAGCGATCTCTCGTTTGCGGAAGCTTGGGTTGAAGCATGCGGACGCACTTCAAAAACTGGATGCGGAGCATAAGCTGCTGAAGCAGTCCCAGGAACAACTGCAGGCAGAGCGCTCCCACTTGCGCACGATTCTCGATTCGGAGCCGGAATGCGTCAAGCTGGTCTCGCCGACGGGTATCTGCCTGGATATGAACCGCTCGGGCCTCGCCATGATAGAGGCTGAATCAGTAGATCAGGTCATTGGTTGCAAGGTGTCGTCTCTGATCGATCCGGAGTTTCGGGAGGCGTTTAATGCGCTTCATCAGCGTGTTTGTGAGGGCCACACTGGCGCGATGGAGTACTCGCTCACTGGACGAAGGGGCACGCGGCGCTCGCTCGAAACGCATGTGGCTCCGTTGCGCGACGCCCACGGCGAGATTATCGCCGCAGTCGCCGTGACTCGTGATGTCACCCAGGAAAAGCGTCAAGCGACTGCGCTTCGGGAAAGTGAAGAGAGTTTTCGGGCGCTCTTCGCGAACGCTCCGTTCTGCGCTCTTCTTGTGGATCCGGCAGACCTCAGAATTGTCGGCTTCAATCAGCGGGCTCACCAGCAACTTGGTTACACCAAAGAGGAGTTCGCGGTGCTCACGCTGCTGGACCTGGACGCGGCTCTGACGGAGGAGGAAATTCGTATGGTTGGCGCGGCAGCGCGCTGCGAGGCTCCCGCGGAGTTTGAGACTCGTCACCGCTGCAAGAATGGCGACCTCATCGAGATTGCGGTTTCCACGACGCCATTGCGCATTCAGGGCCAGACTCTGATCTATGCAGCGTTTCAGAATATTACTGAGCGCAAACTGCTGGAGGCTGACCGTCAGCAGATGACCGAACGTCTGCGGGAACTCACTGGCCACCTCCAGTCTGCGCGTGAGGAAGAGCGCAAGCACATTGCCCGCGAGATTCACGATCAACTGGGGCAGCAACTGACGGGACTGAAGATGCAGTTGAACTTTCTGTTTCGCGCCGGCCAAGCTGATGCCGCCGATCAACGTGCCGTGGAGGAGCAGGTCGAAGCGGCGATCCGCAGTGTGCGCAACATCGCCACGGAGCTTCGTCCCGGGGTCCTGGATAGTCTCGGCCTGATTGCCGCCATCGAATGGCTGGCCCATGAGTTTGAGGACAAGCATCGTATCGCCTGCGTGGCGCAGTTGCAGGAATTCCAGTGTGACGAGGCGACGGCGACCACCGTCTTCCGCGTGGCGCAAGAAGCTCTCACCAATGTGGCTCGCCACGCCCATGCCACCGAGGTTCGCATCCAACTGGCGCGGGTTGAAGATTCCCTCTACCTGGAGATCCTCGACAATGGCAGCGGCATGTTTGCCTCCGACTTTAGTAAGCCTGGACACTTTGGGCTGGCTGGGATGCGCGAACGCGCCATCCTGGCCGGTGGAACACTCTCTCTTGAGCCGGCTCTGCCCGAGGGCACGCGGCTCCAACTCACGGTCCCTGTAACCTCTCGTTCTGCTTTCGCCGCCACTGCTACCCATGCGCCTGCTTCTGGTCGATGACCATCCCTTAATTCGCGAAGGCCTCACGCGTGCTCTTCAAGCCGAATTTCCCGGCTCGACGTGTGTGGCGGCATCGACGGTTGCCGAGGCGCTAGCCTTGGTCCAGGTGGAGACGTTCCCGACGATCATCCTGGACCTCAGTCTGCCCGGGCGCGATGGGTTGGAACTTTTGCGCGAGATCAAAGACCGCAGTCCGTTGTCCCGTGTGCTGATTCATACGATGCACCCGGAGGAACAGTTTGGTGTCCGGGCGCTACGGTCTGGAGCCGATGGCTACATCACTAAGGATCGGCCGGTCGAAGAACTTCTGGCGGCCGTGCGTCGGCTGAATCTGGGGGGACGTTATATCACTGCCAGCTTGGCCGAACGGCTGCTGGATGTCGTGGCTCGTGGCAACCCCGAGGACCTTATGCAAGGCCTGTCGGATCGGGAGCACCAGATCCTACGGATGATTGTTCACGGGTCGACCATCACGGAAATTGGCGAGGAGTTGCACCTCAGCGTGAAGACCATCAGCACGTATCGCAGCCGCATCTTAGAGAAGCTGAGCCTCCGCACCACCGCTGATCTGATCCGGTTCGGCGTGGAACACAAGCTGAGCTAGGACGACGGCGGCGCTGCGGACGCTGGATGGCTTGCCGTTTCCGTGTGTTGCTTCAGTTCCAGGAGTCGGATTGCTTCGTTCACCCGTAGCAGCGCGCTCCGCAACTCTTGCAGTTTGCGGACCCTGGATACACGTGGCTTCGCCGCGTGATTGGAGACAGCACGCCTAGAGTTCCCCATACATCTCCCCGTCATAACTCTTCACGCTACGCCCGTGCGGAAGTGGAATCAAGGCCGGAATTCCCAAAACGAAGGACGAAATGGGGTAGCGGTTTGTAGGATGATTCCCACAATCGGTGGTGGGCTCGGTGTGGGGGCGATTGGAGCGGGAGACGGGAATCGAACCCGCGACCAACAGCTTGGAAGGCTGAGACTCTACCACTGAGTTACTCCCGCAAGGAGTGACTTCGGCTATTTTAGCGCAACCATGCGCTTTGGCACTAATGAATCGTCTCGCGGGTGCCCAAGTTTTCGCTCAGGCGGCGGAGTTCCTGAGTGGTGGATTCGGCGGCGCGGATGGCGGACTGCTGTTTCATGCGATACATGCGGCGATCGGCGGCAGCCAGCAGAGCTTCGGCATCGTCGCCATCGTCGGGGAATGAGGCGTGTCCGATGCTCATGCCGACGCCGATGGCTCCGCCGATTTCGGCGACAGCTTCTTCGGCGGCCTGGCGCAACTGTTCGATCTTGGTTTCCACAGAGGAACCCAACTTGTGGGACGGCAGGACGATCACGAATTCGTCGCCGCCCATGCGCGCGACAAAGTCGTATTCGCGGCATTGTTTCTTCAGTGCCTGAGCCACGGACTTGAGCGCCCGGTTGCCTTCCATGTGGCCGTGCAGATCGTTCAATTGCTTGAAGCGGTCCAGATCGCACACCAGCACGGTGACGTTGTCCTGATGGCGCTTGGCACGCGCCAGTTCGCCGTCGAGGTGCAGAAACAGGGAGCGCGCGTTGGCGAGCCCGGTGAGCACGTCCGTGGTGGCGGATTGTTCGGCTTGGCTGTACTTGATGGAGTTCTCAATGGCGGCGGAAGCGCGCGAGGCGACGCCGGTCAGGACGCGAAGATCGTCGGCAGTGAAGGCGTCTTTGCCGCGGGCGTAGAGCGTGATCACACCGATGAGCCCGGAGACGCCTTCGAGCGGCACCGCCAGCGCCGATTGCAGTTCCGTTCCCGGAACTTCGGTCGACGGGTCGGCATTGCGAGCGGCGGCACGGTGTTCGGCGACCCAGCCGGATACCGCCTTGCCGAAGCCCACCGACAGCGCCGCCAGCCGCTCGTGGTACAGACCCACCGCGTACTCCGGTATCAAGACTCGTTCCCGGCGTAGGAAGATGACCAGTGAATCGTGCGGGCACATGCTGCGCAAGCGATCGGCGACGGCGGCGAGCGTTTTATCGAGGCTGAGCGAGTTGCCCAAGTCGCGCGCCAGTTGGAAGAACTGCTGCTCTTCCTGACGGGCTGCGGCGATGCGCGTGGCCGGCAGCAGTCCGCCGAGGCGCAAGTCGTCCTGTTGCGCGGCACGCACTCGTTCTTCCAATTCGCGATAGCGCGCGGAGAGAATCGCCACGACGGCGGGATCGAAGCTCTTGCCGGACTCCGAGTGCAGGTACTCCATGGCTTGATCGATCGTCATGGCGCGGCGATGGTAGCGGTCGGAGATCAACGCGTCCAGGCAATCCACGGCAGCGAGGATGCGCGCGCCCAGCGGGATGGCGTTGCCTTTGAGCCCGGAGGGGTAGCCGGAGCCATCCCATTTTTCGTGATGCG
>CANIIC010000143.1 GCA_947467395.1 Bryobacterales bacterium | reverse complement strand
AGTCGAAGAAGGCATCGTCGATGTGCGCCATGCATTACTGGGCAGCCAGAACGTGCGTACGCTCACCGCGGGCGAATCGATCCGCGTATATCGCGATGAACCCATCGCGCGCCGTCTCGACAAGGGCGGCATCATCAAGAACACCATCCGCGTGGCCATGGAAGCGGTCGCCGTGGCGATTCGTCCGGGCGGCGCTCCTGGCCTCGGAAACGTGGGCGGCAGCGGTGGCGGCATTGGCGGAGTAGGCGGCGTCGGCGATACCGGCGGCTCCACAACTCCTGCGCCTCCGACTACGGCTCCGGCTCCTCCGCCGGTCGCCTTGCCGGCACCTCCGCCTCCTAGCGGGTTGCCGTCCCTGCCCTAAGACGCTTTACTGGGTGTTATGAAGTCACTGCTCATCTGCTTGCTGGGGCTGCCCGTGGTTGCGCTGGCGCAAGATGCGGCCTGGGACAACTCCCCGCATGCCGCGCAGCTAGCCGACCAAGCCGCACGCCTCAAGCCGCTGGTGGAACAGCTGAAGCCGCAGGAGTGGGTGGCCAACGGCGCGCCGCAAACCTACGTCACGCAACTGGAACGCGCTCGCCAGGATCTGGACGGACTGACCAACGCCGCCGCACAGCTCGACCGGCAGCCCAACAAGTTGACGCTCGCGCTCGACACGTATTTCCGGCTGCAGACCATCGAATGGGAGTTTGAGACGCTCATCGACGCCGTCCGTAAGTATCAGAACCCCGCCGTTGCCGACCTGATGACCAGCGTCCTGCGCGGCAACTCCGCCAATCGCGACGGCCTGCGCGAGTTCATCACCGACCTCGCGCTGCGCAAGGAACAAGAGTTCACCGTCGTCGATAAGGACCTGCAGAGCTGCCGCGTCCAAGTGAGCAAGATCCCCACCGCCACCACCCGCCGGAGCACCAAGTAAATGAGCGAAACAGCCACGTTCACCTGCAGCATCTGCGGCGAGCCCTCGGAAACCCTGTGCGTCCACTGCACGCGCGACACCTGCAGCAATCACTTGTGCGCCAAGTGCCATCGCTGTAGCGATTGCTGCATCTGCGAACAGCGCCGTTCGCAAGAATAGGCGGTTAGTGCGCGATGGTGCCCATACGCCCATCGCGATAATCGGCGAAGGCCTGCTCAATCTCGTCACGCGTGTTCATCACGAACGGACCGTAGCGCGCCACTGGCTCTCCAATCGGCTCGCCCGAAAGTAGCAACACCTGTAGCGGCTCACTCGCATCGGCCGCAGCTTCGATCTTCACCGACTCGCCGTTGCGATGGAACACGGCCAGGTGATGCGGCTCCACGCGTTGGCAGTCGATCACTGCGGCTCCGGCAAACACGTACGCAAACGCGTTGGCGGATTTCGGGAAGGGATGCTCCAGCGACGCGCCAGGTTGAATCGTGAAGTGCAGATACTGGATCGGGATGCGCGTATCGATCACCGCGCTCACGCCCAGCGCTTCTCCGGCGATCACCTTCACCGTGACTTTACCGTCGGCGCTCTTGCCTTCCGGGATGCGATCCTTCGGCACCTCTTGATAACGAGGCGCCATCATCTTGACGCGCTTCGGCAGGTTCACCCAGATCTGAAACCCGTGCAGTCGTCCGCCGGTCTTGCGGAACTCGGTCTCCGGAGTCTCCGAATGCACCAGCCCCGACCCGGCCGTCATCCACTGCACATCCCCGGCTTCGATCTTGCCCGCATGCCCGTAGGAATCGCGATGCTCAAAGCGTCCCGACAACAGGTAGGTAACGGTCTCAAAGCCACGATGCGGATGATCCGGAAACCCCTTAGCCGCGTTCGGAGGCAGTTCGAGCGGCCCCATCTCATCGAGCAGCAGGAACGGATCAAACTCGCGCAGACCTTGCGCGGAAGGAAACGGGCGATGCACCAGCACGCCTTCGCCTTCATTGACGGGCGTGCCCTCGACGATGCGGGCAACGGTTCTGTTCATGACCTTTGGATGCAGCAAGTCGCGAAAAGATGCGACAGTGACTACTTCTTCGTCGCCCGAGCAACCTGCGTCCCCGCGCGGCTGAGCGATTCGGCGTAACCCGCGATGCCCTGATACAGCGCCTCCGCCAAGCGGTCGCGGTGTTCGTCGCTCTTCAGCAGCGCTTCATCGCGGTTGTTGGTGAGGAAGCCGATCTCGGCCAGCACGCTCGGCATGTCGGCGCCGATCAGCACCACGAACGGGGCGCGCTTCACGCCTCGGTCCTTAGCTTCTTTGTTCTGCTTCACCGCCGTCGTGTGCAGCGAGTTCTGGATGCGCAGAGCGAACTCGCGCGACTCATCCACCTTGGCGCGCAGAGCGATCTTCGAGACCACTTCGCGCAGATCGCCGATGGTGCGTTGCGAGGCCGCGTTTTCACGCGTGGCCAGATCCAGATCTTCGCGGCCCGTGCTGAAGTTCAGGTAGAACGTCTCGACGCCGGCCACATTCTTCACTGGCGAAGAGTTCGCATGGATCGACAGGAAAAGATCCGCCTTGTGATCATTCGCCAGGCGCGTGCGTTCTTCGAGAGCCAGGTAGGTGTCGTCGCTGCGCGTCAGCACCACGTCGGTACCCATGCGTTCCTTCAGGAGTTCGGCCAAGCGCTTGCTCACGTCCAGCACCAGATCCTTTTCCAACATCCCAGACTTGCTGCGCGTGCCTTGATCGTGGCCGCCATGGCCCGGATCGATCACCACGCGGCCCAGTTTCAGGCCGAGCACGCGCGTCAACGAGCGTTCACCGTTGGAGTTGCGCGTCGCCGCCTTGGGCTCGCTGAGATTCTGTTCGGCAGGGAGCGACAGCCGTGGAGTTTCCTTGACCGTCTCCTTCATCACTTCCTTGACGGGAGGCGCAACCGGCTCGATCTCAATGCTGCGGATCGCCGACTGCGACGGCGTCATGATTTTGGCCGAGATCGGCGGAGGCGTAGTCGATAAACCCGCCATGGTGGCGAATACCGGCGGGATCAGTCTGTTCTTCGGGAACAACTCTTCATCGGAGGACTTCGCAGGCGTCGCGGTCTGCACGAGGACCTTCGGCAGCTCGGACTTGGGCTGTTCCTGTTTCGGTTGTTCCACGCGGGCGGCCAGTTCGACGGGCTTCGGGGCAACAGGAGCTTCAGAGACCGGCGCGGCCTTACCCTTCTTGGCCGGGCGCAGTTCCACCATCAGGCGTTCGGGATTCGACAACTGCGAAGCGGTGTATTCGACACCGTCTTCCAGGTCGAGCACTACGCGGATCGTGCCGGGCTGTTTCTCAGCAAAGCGAACTTGCTTGACCAGCCCGTCTTTCACAGGCATCGTGGAGGGCTTGCCGCCCTTGAGCGCGAGCTTGGCTGTCTCAATATCGAAAAAGACGCGAGCGGGATCGGTGAGGCGCTGAGACTTGAAGGTGAATTCGCCGCTGACCTCGATGGCCACACGCGTGGTGTCACCGGCCGTCCAGAAGCGAATGTCGGAAACCGATTGGGTGGTCTTGGGCGCGGCGGCCGCAACGGTGGCCAGCGCCAGACACAAGAATGCCGAGATGTAGGTGCGCCGGAAGTTAGTCCGACACCGTCCGGAGATGCAACCGTCCATACTCATCCAAGTACTGCTCCAGTCTGGGGTGCTTTTCTTCCGTCGTCACAACTACTACAGGCGCCTGCGGCTGTTCCGAAGTGGCGGCCTCCAAGGCAACCGCCGGCGCAAACCCGGCTGCCTTCCGCGCATCCTCGTACCGCTCTCCTACCCGTTGTACGTAAACTCTTGTCTCCGGGTATGGAGGCACTGACTTATACTTCTGAACTGCTCCAGGTCCGGCGTTGTAAGCCGCTAAGGCCAAACGATCGTCCTGGTACAAATCCTTGAGGTACTTTAAGTACTTTACACCAGCTTCGATGTTTTGTTGAGGGTCAAAAGAGTTCAAAACGCCTAATTCTTTGGCAGTTCCCGGCATCAGCTGCATCAAACCGCGGGCGCCAGACGAAGAAACAGCGTAAGGGTTGTAGTTGCTTTCCACCTGAATCACGGAATGGACCAGCAACGGGTCAACGTTGTTCGCCTTGGCGGCGGTGTCGACCATCTTCGCGATGTCGGCGGCAGGGGCCTGGTATGACGGGCGGACGGTGGCGATGGCGACGGTCCGGAGCTTGCCGGTGCGCTTGTCGGCGCGGATGACCAGCTTGCGCGAAGCAGGGGTTTCGGCACGCGCTGGCAGCATCGCCGCCAGCGCCAGCAAACAGAAAATCCCTACTTTGTTCCAGCCGAGCACTGGTACCATCATCTCATGCGAGTGGCCGGGTTTGTTCTGGCGGGCGGACGCAGTACCCGCATGGGTCGCGACAAGGCGCTGCTGCCCTGGGGTGCCGGAACACTGCTCGAACACATCGCCGGAGTGGTGCGCGAAGCTCTTGGGAACGTGGCGGTGATCGGCCGCGAGATTCCTGACCTGATCCCCGATTGTGGTCCGCTGGGTGGCCTGCTGACGGCCCTCCAGAACACAGATGCCGACCGGGTGCTGATCGTCGCCTGCGACATGCCGCATCTGACGCCGGAACTGCTCCGAGACCTCGGTCGCGGCGACGCCGACGCGATGGTGGCCGAAACCGATGGTCGGCTGCATCCGTTGTGTGCCAGCTACCATCGCAGGGTTTTGCCCCTGGTGGAGGCTTTGGTCGTCCAACGGTCTTTGAAAATGCACGATTTTCTCTCCCAGATCCAGGTCCAACGAGTCCCGGCAGATGCTAAGCTACTGAAAAACCTCAACACTCCAGAGGATCTTCCGCAGTGAGCGACCACTACATCGAGTTCGCCCATGTTTATAAGACGTTCGATCGACCCGTTTTAGTCGATGTGAGCTTCTACGTGGATCCCGGCGAGACCCTGGCGATTATCGGGCGCAGCGGCGTGGGAAAGTCCGTAAGCCTAGGACATATCATGGGTTTCCTAAAACCTGACGCTGGCCAAATCTGGGTCGCGGGGCAGGAAATCACCAAGCTTTCGGAGTCCGATTTGCGACTGATCCGGAAGAAAGTGACCATGGTCTTCCAGTCCGGGGCGCTGTTTGACTCGCTGACCGTGGGGGAAAACATCGAGTTCTCGCTGGAACTGCGCGACGACTACAACGAATCCAACAAAGAAGAGATCGTGCGCGGCCTGCTGGCGATGGTCGAATTGGAAGACTACGCCGACGTTTACCCGACGGAACTATCGACGGGTCACAAGCGAGCGGTGGCGATCGCGCGGGCCTTGGCGGCCCAGCCCGAGTGCATCCTCTACGACGAGCCGACGACCATGGTGGACCCGATCATGGGCGACCACCTGGCGGCGCTGATGCTCCGGCTGAAGACGCAGCTCAAGCTAACGTCCGTCGTCGTGACCCACGATCTGGACCTCATGCGCCGAGTCGCCGAGAAGGTTGTGATTCTTCATGAGGGTCATGCCATCTATTTTGGCCCAGTGAGCGAGTTGGAATCCTCGCAACACCCACATATAAAAGAGTTTCTGGCCATGGACCGAGTCTCCTGAGACTCTTCCGAAATTCGTAGTCTACATGTATACGATACAAGGTCTAGTATTAACCTGAAGGCATGTCACAAATCCTTGACGGCCCCCATAACCCCCATACAATCAGGCTGATAGCTTCGCCTTCCCCTACCGTGAGGTAGGCCCGAAGACATCGCTAGGGGGAAACTTGAAGAAACTTTACTCTCTCGCAGCGCTCTTTCTCCTCTCCACAGTCCTGACGTTTGGCCAAGGTGCCAACGGCACGATTACAGGAACAGTAACGGATCCCAGCGGCGCAGTCCTTGCGAACGCGCAGATCCAGGCAAAAAACAACGCAAACGGCCAAGTCTACACGGCGGTCAGCACGGCAACCGGAAACTACTCGGTGCAGTCGCTGCCAGTAGGCGCGTATGACTTGACGGCGACGGTTGCGGGATTCAAAACCTATAATCGCGTGGGTTTGGATCTGGCGGCCGCGCAGATTATGCGTATCGACATCGGCCTTGAAGTCGGCGCGGTGGGCGACTCGGTGACGGTGACGGCAGAAGCGTCGCTGCTGAAAACGGAATCGAGCGAACTGGTGCACAACGTAACCGTTTCGCAGATGACAAGCTTGCCGATTCTCTCGGTGGGCGGCACGGGTACGGCGGCGAGCTCCGGCTTCCGCGATCCGTTCGCTCTGGCGCAGATGATCCCGGGCATCAACTACGGCGCAAACGCGACGATGGTCGTCAACGGCGTGCCGGACGACACGATTCAGATCCGTATCGAAGGCCAGGTGGCCGGCAACACCGGCAACCTGCGCCAGTACACGGGCCAGACCCAGCCGTCGGTAGACGCGGTGCAGGAAGTCGCGGTGCAGACCTCGAACTACGCCGCCGAATTCGGCACGGCGGGTGGTGGCGTGTTCAACATGACGATGAAGTCGGGCACGAACCAGTTTCACGGCACGGCGTACGACTACAGCGCGAACGAAGCGCTGAACGCGGCGCAGCCGTACACAGGCCTGCTGACCAAGACCCGCCGTTTCGACTACGGGTTCACGATCGGTGGCCCGGTGCGCATCCCGAAAATCTACGACGGTAAGAACAAGACGTTCTTCTTCTGGAGCTGGGAACAGTTCCGCGAAAAGTTGAACATCACGTCGACGCTCGCCACGGTTCCGACGCAGGCGTATCGCAACGGTGATTTCAGCGGCTTGTTCGCGGCCTCCGGCAACAATTTGCTGAAGTCCGGCACGGCCAACTACATTGACCCGCTGGGCAACACGATCCAGAACGGCGCGATCTTCGATCCCGCCACGACGACGACAGTGAATTGCCCGGCAACGGGTTCCACCTGTACCCCCGGCAGCTCGCTGTCGTATCGCACGGCGTTCGCGGGCAACCAGATTCCGGTGGCTCGTTTCGACCCGGTTTCGGTGAACGTGATCAAGTTGGTTCCGCTGCCGGAAGGTCCGAACGCAGCCAAGGGCCAGATTGGCAACAACTACCAGCGCCCGTGGGCCAGCAAGCGTACGTCCACCCTGCCGTCGCTGAAGATTGACCAGACGATCGGCGCCAATGGCCGCTTGTCCGGGTACTGGCAGGACACCGGCACGACGTCGCCGTACTCGTTCCCGAACGGAAACGGAGAAGGTCTGCCGGAACCCATCACGCAGGCGCGCGGTACGTTCATCTACACCCGCACCATCCGCGTGAACTATGACCACACCTTGACGCCGACGATGTTGTTGCACGTGGGCGCGGGCTGGTTCCATAACAATTTTGACGACCACTCTCCGGTTCTGGATACGTTCGGTCCGGTGAACACGCAGACCCTGCTGGGCCTGCCGAACCCCGGCATCATCCGCCAGTTTCCGAGCATCGTGACCGCCGCCAGCACCGCGCTGGGTGGCATGAACGCACTGGGACCGCAGGCGGGCCAGGGCAACTCGTTTGAACGCCGTCCTTCGGGCGTCGTCAACCTGAGCGAAGTTCGCGGCAACCACAGCATCAAGTTCGGCGCGGAGTATCGTCTCGAGAAGTACCCGCCCCGTGGCTTCACAAACGTGACGGGCAACTACAACTTCGGCATCAACGCGACCCAGCAGACGGCCTTGCAGGGCGTGAACCTGTCGCAAGGCACCACCGGCTTCCAGCTGGCCAGCTTCATGCTGGGCGGAGCGAGCGGCATCACGATGGCGCAACCGCTGGCGGCTGGCACCAGCAAGAGCCAGTGGGCGTTGTTCCTCCAGGACACCTGGAAGGTGACGCGCAAGCTGACGCTGGACTACGGTCTGCGCTGGGACTACGGCACGTATGCGAAGGAACAGTACGGCCGTTACGCCAACTTCAGCCCGACCGTTGCCAACCCGTCCGCGGGCGGGCATCCGGGCGGTCAGATTTACGAAGCCCAGTGTAACTGTAAGTTCGCCGCCAACTATCCGTACGGCATCGGTCCTCGCGTGGGTCTGGCCTACCAGATCAACAGCAAGACCGTTGTCCGCGGTGGTTTCGGCATGGTGTACACAGGCACGACGAACGCCAGCGGTTCGGCGACGAACAGCGCGGATGCCGGCACTCCCGGTTTCGGCCTGACGGTCGGCCAATTCCAGAACGGCATCCCTGCGGCAGTGTTGGCGCAGGCCCGTTTCCCGAACTTCGACGTGAACGCCGGCCAGCCCAATGGTGGTGTGGTGGCGGCTCCGACGGTGCTCGATCCGAACGCGGGTCGGCCGGCGAAGCAGTATCAGTGGTCCATCGGTATCCAGCGTGAGATCAACAAAGACCTCGTGGTGGAAGCCAGCTACGTGGGCAACCGCGGCGTATGGTGGACTGGCAGCAACCTGACAAACGCAGGCTCGCTGTCCGCACAGAACGTGATCTCGCCGACCACGTTAAGCCAGTACGGCTTCTCGCTGAACAGTGCGACGGACGGTACGCTGCTGAACAAGCAGATCTCGGCCTTAACGGCGGCTGAAAAGTCGACGTTGCTGGCGCGAGGGGTGAACCTGCCTTACGCCAATTACTCGACGGGCCAGACAGTCCGTCAGTCGCTGCTACCCTTCCCGCAGTACAACACCAGCATGGCGCCCACCGGCGCTCCGCTGGGCAAGACCTGGTACGACGCTCTGCAGATCAACGTGACGCAGCGCTTCGCTCACGGGATCCAGTTCGGCGCGAACTATACGGCTTCGAAGAACTTCGAACTGATGTCGTCGCCCGATATCTTCAACCGCAGCATGGGTAAGGATCTGTCGCAAAACGACATTCCGCAGCAGCTGCGTATCAACGCTCAGTACACAACGCAGAGCCTGAAGAACAGCGGCATCAAGGGTCTCAACAACCGTTGGGTCTCCTACGCCCTGGCTGACTGGGGTATCGGCGCGTACATGCAGTATCAGAGCGCTCCGGTTCTGGCTCGTCCGATCAGCTTGGGCAGCCAGCCGATCAGTCAGTGGCTGGGCCGTGGCCCGGGCAACGCCCAGTGGGATGGCACCACTTCGCTGTTCAGCACCAACTGGACGGATTACAGTGGCAAGGTTCACACCGATCCCATTGACGTGAACTGCCATTGCTTTGATCCGACCACGAATCTGGTCCTGAACCCCGCCGCTTGGAGCAATATCCCGAACGGTCAGTGGGGCGCGCAGCAGACCACGATCCGCCAGTACCGGAACATCCGGCAGCCTCAGGAGAACCTGAACGTGAGCCGTAACTTCCGGATCAAGGAAGGCGTGGTTCTGCACATCCGTGCCGAATTCCAGAACGTGTTCAACCGGACGCGTTTGACGATTACGGCGGCCAGCGCGGGTAACGCGACGGCGACGGGCTTCTCGGCAGCGACGACGAAGTTCACGTCGGGCGCCACGGCTGGCTTGTACAGCGGTGGCTTCGGCACGATCCTGCCGACCAGCGGCACCTCCGGTCAACGTACCGGAACGCTGATCGCTCGCATCACGTTCTAGTCGCAACAACCAGTAGTTCCACCCGCCCCGTGGCTTCGGCCACGGGGCTTTTTCTTTCGGCGCAGAATGTAACAAGAAGCCCGATTTTCCGCGTCATACTGAGAGGGAGACGAGGCTCAGTGTGACGCCGTACGGCGGTTGACACATTGAAAAATCGGGTGTTACACTTCCCCGCTAGGAGCAGTATCAGGCTCGTTCGCCGGCGGTCCGGTGGGGGGTTACGGCAACTAGCTCAATGTTTGAGTTTCGCAGGCTTCGAGAGGAGGCTTTTCAACAAGTGAAGAACAGATTCTTAGGATACGCGATGCTGGGTGTCGCGGCGCTGGCGATGGTGGTGGTGACCGTCGCTCCGGTGTCGGCGCAGCTGGCCACCGCAGGCGGTGACGCCAAGGCCGCGCCCAAGGGTGGCGCACCGAAGGGCAAGGGCAAGCAGGGTCCGGCGACTGGCCCGACGCCGCGTATTGGCACCGTTGCCGTCAACCAACCAGACTTTGGCGGACCGGGCGTGTGGAACGTTCCGTACATCACGAACATGTCGACCACGATTACGGCCGGCGCCAAGGAAACTTGCGAAACGTTCCCGTCGGATTCCGGCGCCAGCGTTTCCAGCTGCGCTCCGTTCACGCCGAAGGGCCGTGAAGTGTTTGCTGCCCGCCGCAAGGTGGACTCGGCGACCGATCCGGAAGGTTTCTGCCTGCCTCCGGGCGTGCCGCGCATGATGTACACGCCGTACCCGATGAAGATGATCCAGGAACCGAACATGGTGACGTT
>CANIIC010000142.1 GCA_947467395.1 Bryobacterales bacterium | reverse complement strand
GCCTGTTCCCGGCGATGCACCTCTACTCCATTCAGGACGACTGTGTGAAGCCCGTCTTCGAATGGGCCCAGCGCGAAAAACGCGTCGTCTTCGTCCATTGCGGCGTGCTTAGCGTCGGTGTCCGCAAGAAACTCGGCTTGGCGTCGCCGTTCGATCTCAAATACTCCAACCCCATCGACATTCACGCCGTCGCCGTGCGCTATCCCGACGTGCCCATCATCGTGCCGCACTTCGGCGCAGGCTACTTCCGCGAAGCCCTCATGCTGGCCGACCTCTGTCCCAACGTCTACCTCGACACCTCGAGCTCCAACGACTGGACGCGCTACCAGACGCCTCCCATGGAACTGCGTGAAGTCCTGAAGCAGGCGCTCCAGATTGTGGGCCCGTCCCGCCTGCTGTTCGGTACGGATTCCTCGTTCTTCCCGCGCGGCTGGCAGCTCCCTGTCTTTGACGCCCAAACCACGTCGCTCTACGAACTCGGCGTCAACGGAGCCGACGCCCGCGCCATCTTCGGCGAAAATCTCCTGAGAATTCTCCACCGCTGAACGAACCAAGTTCGTACAGTGACGCTCTCGATCCTCTCCCGGAAATCGGCTTTCGTTTATCCGCTCGGCAAAGCCCCGCGCACAGCCGTCTTGGTGCCTTGGTTCCGACAGAAAGATGCGGTGCGCGTGTTTAACGAAGGCTGGTCGCCCGAAGCCGCCGTCTTCGCTCCGGAAGCCATCGCCGGCACGCGCGAGCAACTCCTGGCCCTCGCTCGAACCGCCCCCGAAGTCACCCACGCCCTGATCGCCGTTGCCCAACCCGGCCAACCCTGGCTCACGGCCGCCGATCGCGACCAACTCTGGCGAGCGTTCCACGTCCCCGTCTTCCAGCAGTTGGTCAGCGAATCCGGCGAACTCCTCGCCGCAGAATGTGAAGCCCACGATGGCCTGCATCTCCACGCCACCGAACTCCCCGGCTACGCCCTCGATCCAACGCGCTGCGCCTGCGGCCTGGCGACCCCACGCATCATCCCGAAAAAGCCCGCCCAGAAGGTCCAGGCAGCAGCCGCTTCCCGCAGCCAGGTCCTCTAGTTGACCTTCTTCTTCTCCGTGCCCGTGATGGCCAGCTTGCGCTCCTTCTTGCCATTGTTCAGGAACACACTCTCGTCGTTCACCCGGAAGGCGACCTCCTGGCCGTACGCATAGTGCGGCTTCTTCCCAACTTCCGTCCACTCGTAGATGCGCGTCGCTGTTTCCACCCGGTAGATCTGCGCGACCTTGCTGACCGAACGTCCCTTGCGAACCTTGCCCAGCGGGTCCGTGAAGGTGGGCACCAACTCGGAAACCCGCCCCGCCCGAGCCTCAATTACCCGCCCGTGCTCCGGATACAGATCGTCCGCAGCCATCACCAGCATGCAGAAGGACAAAAACAACGCCGCCAGCCTGTTCATAAATCACAGTGTACAGCAGCGGTTTCCACCGCCTGGGCGCTATAATCGTAAAGTCGCGCGCGAACGTGGCGGAACTGGCAGACGCACTGGATTTAGGTTCCAGCGACCGCAAGGTCATGGGAGTTCGACCCTCCCCGTTCGCACCAAATATCTACGATCTTTTGTGGCCAAACCGCTTTGGCTACGGTTTTAAATCCGCAAACGCCAGTTGAATCGCATGATCCCGGATTTCCTCCGGCCACCCCGCTAGCAACTCCGCAAACCGACGCCGGTCATACGCGAACAGCGCCCGTGTAGCTTCCTCGAAGTTGGGCCGGTCTCCGCCCATCGTCGTCAGGAACCGGTTCGCGGCCTCCTGAGCCTGCCGCACCCGGTCGTGCTCGCCGCTCGCCCGCCGCGCATCCTCCACCAACCGCCGCAGCGCCACCGAAGCGCCCCCCGGCCGCGAATTCAGCCAGTCCCAATGCCGCGGCAGCAGCGTCACCTCCCGGGCAACCACGCCCAGCTTCGGCCGCCCCCGTCCGCGAGCATCCTCCGACGGAGCAGCCGGCTCCACCTCGACAATCGGAAAGCGAGGATCGATATCGATCACCCTCCCGGTCGAGTCGTCGAACACCAACATCGGGCCTTCGGCAACATCACGAATGGCCGCAGCCACCTCTGCGAGCGTCCCGGAAGCGAATCGTCGGGTTCCCTGGAAAGCGGTGCACAGCGTGTCGGCGGTCATGAGGTAAATATACCCGGGTAAAACTAGCCCGTCAATATCATCCGGGTAAAACAATCACGCCGCTGCTTGGCTCCGATCTTATTCCCCTCCACCGCTTGGCGCGCGAACCCGCTGCCCACCACCAGCCCCCATGTTTCTCTGTCACCGGAGGCGATGAATGCGGTGCTCAATAGGCTTGGCCGAACCCGAAACTAGAAAATTCCCAAACGAACCCATTTCTCCCCGTACACTTCTGAAACCAGGAAGCTTAACCCTCTCCGAAACGCTCCGAATTTCGAACCCGAAAGCCGCTAAACTGAAAGCGATGTCCCTCCTGAGTGATCGCGCCGGCAAGACGTCTGAAGTTGTCGTGCTCCCCGCGTCCACGGAGAACCCCGACAAAGCGGCTCCCGGCCTGGTCCGCATCGGACTGCTGCTCGGCTGCGGCTCCATCGCGGTACTGTTCGGTTCGCTGGTCTTCGCCTACTATTGGCGCAAAGCCGCACCGGGCCTGTGGGAACCCATCGCGCTGCCGAAGACGCTGTGGATCTCGACGGCCATCATCCTGACCTCCAGCGGCTTCTTTGAGACCGGACGCCGCACGTTCAGGACCGGCAACTACGCGCGAGCTTCGCGCTTCTTCTGGATCACTGCCGCGCTCGGGCTCGCGTTTCTCGGAGCGCAGTTGGTTTCCTGGCAAGGGCTGATCGACAACGGCGCCTATCTTGAACGCAACCCGTTCAGCGGCTTCTTCTACCTCTTCACCGGACTCCATGCCGCCCACTTGCTCGGGGGCTTCGCCGGAATCTGGATCGCCATCGCCAGCAAGTCGCGCCGCCGCGAAGTGGTCGACGCGGCCACGTTCTACTGGCACTTCCTCGGCGTGCTGTGGCTCGCGCTATTCTTCGTTTTGGCTCACTAACTCATGGCGATTGATCCCTCCGCTCAAATTGCTTCCACTGCCCGCGTGCATCCGGACGCCGTCATCGGCGCGGGAGTGGTCATCGGCGAATACGCCGTCATCGAACAGGACGTCGTGATCGGCGAAGGCTGCGTCTTCGAACCGCACACCTACGTGAAGCGCTGGACCACGCTCGGAGCACGCAACAAGATCTCGGCCGGCACGGCGCTCGGCACCGATCCGCTCGACAAGAACTTCAAGGGCGACCGCAGTTACCTGAAAATCGGCGACGACAACATCATCCGCGAGCAATACACCATCTCGCGCGGCACGCAGCCCGAATCGGAAACCGTCATCGGCGATGGCAACTTCATCATGACCTCGGGCCACATCGCGCATAACTCGCGCATCGGCAATCGCTGCGTCATCGCGAGCTGCGCCCTCGTCGCGGGCCACGTGGATGTCGAAGATCAAGCTTTCATCTCCGGCGGCGTCGTGATCCACCAGTATTCGAAGATCGGACGCCTGGCGATGATCGGCGGCAACACGCGCGTCAATCTCGACGTGCCGCCGTACTTCCTCTACACCGATTTCAACGTAACCCCGTGCGGCTTGAACGTCGTCGGCCTGCGACGCGCGGGCTTCACGCACAGCGATGTGCAGGCGCTGAAGACCGCTTACAAGCTGCTCTATCGCTCGAATCTAAAGCTGGATGACGCGCTGGCACGCATCGAAGCGGAAGTGCCCACCGAGCACACGCGGCATCTCATCGCGTTCATCAACTCGAGCAAGCGCGGTATCTGCCGCGAGTAGCGGCTACAGCCCCATGAAGTGCTGGTGACTGTCGACCATCGTCCCGGCGCTGAGGTTCTTTACGTAGTCGCCGCTCGCTTGCATGACGTGCGCGTTGCGGGTGTCGGCTAGGTACGTGCCCAGGACGTCGGTGCGCAGCCGCACGATCTGCCGGCGGTCCTGCATCGGGAACAAGACTTCGACGCGCCGTTCCAGGTTGCGAACCATCAGGTCCGCGCTGCCCAGGTAAATCTCTTCGGCACCGCCATTCAGGAAGTAGTAGATGCGGCTGTGTTCCAGGAACCGCCCGACGATGCTGATCACCTGGATGTTGTCGCTGATGCCCGCGACGCCGGGACGCAGGCAGCACAAGCCGCGCACCAGTAGATCCACGCGCACGCCGGCTTGTGAGGCTTCATACAGCAGCCGGATCATCGACGGATCTTCGAGCGAATTCATCTTGAAGATGAGATGCGCCTTCTCGCCGCGCTGCGCGAAGGCGATTTCCCGCCGGATCCGCGCTTCAAATTCCGGACGCAAATTCAACGGCGCGACCAGCAGCTTGCGGAAGTTCTTCTGCGCCGAGTATCCCGTCACATGATTGAACAGGTCCGTGACATCCGCGCCAATCTTCTCATCCGCGGTCATCAGGCTGACATCGGTATAGAGCCGCGCCGTGACCGGGTTGTAGTTGCCGGTGCCCAGGTGAACGTAGCGGCGGATCTTCGATCCTTCGCGCCGCACCACCAGTGCGACCTTGCAATGCACCTTCAGTCCGACGAGTCCGTAGACCACATGCACGCCCGCCGCTTCGAGAGCCTTCGCCCATTCGATGTTGCTCTCTTCATCGAAGCGCGCTTTCAACTCCACCAGCACGGCCACCTGCTTGCCGTTCTCCATTGCCGTCAGCAGGTGTTCGACGATCGGCGAATTGCGGCCCACACGGTACAGCGTGATCTTAATCGCCAGCACATCCGGATCAATCGCAGCGAGCCGCAGGAATTCGACGACGGGCTGGAACGAATCGAACGGATGATGCAGCAGGATGTCGCGATTGCGAATGGCCGCGAACATGTCTTCGTGGTCGCGAATCCGCAGGATCGCAGGGATCTGCGGCTGGAACGGAGCGTCCTTCAGATCCGCGCGTTCCAGTCCGCCCAGTTGTTTGATCCGGCTGAGGTCCAGCGGCCCGTCGACGTAGTAGACGTCGCGCGGGTGTAGCTCAAAATTCTCGCGCAGAACTTCCAGCAAGCCGGGCGAGATTTCGCGTGGCACCTGCAGCTGCACCACGTCGCGGAAACGCCGCTGGCGAAGCGCTTCTTCGATGGTCTCCAGTAGATCGTCGCTTTCCAGTTCCTGAATCTCGTACTCGGCATCGCGCGTCACGCGGAACGTGTACGCTTCCAGAATCTCCAGGCCTGGGAACAGGCGATGTAGATTTGCCTGCACCAATTGCTCCATCCAAACGAAGGTCTGCTGGCCCGCAGGTTCGGTCAAGCCGACCTCGGACCAGTTCAGCAGAGCAGGGAAGGTGTCGGGGATCTTGACGCGCGCGAAGCGTTTCGCGCCCCGCTGGTCGCGGACGATGATGGCCAGATTCAGGCTGAGATTCGAGATATGCGGAAACGGCCGACCGGGATCGAAGGCCAGCGGCGTCAGCACCGGAAGCACGACTTCCTGGAAGTAGGTGTCGAACACGTGCTTCTCTGCATCGGACAAGCGAGCGTACTCGCGCAGCACGATCCCGCTTTGCGCGAGCTCGGTTTCAAGCGTGCGCCACAGGTCGTAGGCGTCGGCGAACAGGCGGCGCAGTTCGTCGCCGATGCGCTCCAGGTGCTCGGTCGCGGCGGGGTCGTTGGTGGAATCCACCTTCTGGTTCAACAGCGCCACGCGAACCATGAAGAACTCGTCCAAATTGGAGAAGAGAATGGAGAGGAACTTGATACGCTCCAGTAGCGGCGTGCCGGGATTCTGAGCTTCTCCGAAGACACGCCGTTGAAACGCGAGGACGCTCATCTCGCGGTCCAGATAGAGATTGGGACTGTCCAGCGGAGTTGGGGAATGCTCCGGCAATTCCATAGGTTCCTGGCCCTGTGACACGGACGCCATCGGCCTTCAGCGTACAACTTTCCGCATGACTCTTGTGTTACAAACCGGTCACGTCCGGCTCCGAGCCGCTACTTGTGCGAACATGTCCCCTGATGGCGCGCGTAACGTTAGGGCTGGGAACTTCGCATGGGCCGATGTTGTCAATCGGCTGGGAACACTGGGGCGACCGCGTCCCGTTTGATCGCAAGAATCCGGCGCTGCCGTATCGCGGCATGACCTACACCTTCCCGGAACTGGCGGAACTGCGCAAGGAAGAGAATATCGTGCAGGCGCTGACGCCCGAAGAATGCGCGGCGAGGCATGCGCGCTGCCAGGCGGCGATTCGGGAATTGGCGGAGACCTTCGAGCGGGCGCAGATCGATGTGGCGGTCATCATTGGCAACGATCAGATGGAGGTTTTCTCCGCCGATCACGTGCCGGGACTCGCTGTGTTCTGGGGTCCTTATATGGAAGGGCACCCGCGTACGCCGGAGTTTCTGGCGAAGCTGGATCCGGCCATCGCGCGCGCGGAGTTGGACCGCACGCCGGCCAAGTACACGCAGTATCCGTGCCAGCCATCTCTGGGCGAACACATCATCGCGCGCACGGTCTCTGAGGGATTTGACGTCTCGCAGATGAAGAAACTTGCGGCGGGTGAGATCGGCGTGAACTCCGCGCCGCACGCATATGGATTCGTCTATCGCCGCGTGATGCGTGACAAGGTTCCGCCGCATGTGCCGGTGTTCGTGAACACGTTCTATCCACCGAACCAGCCGACCGCTGCGCGCTGTTTTCAGTTTGGGCGCGCGATTGGGCGGGCGATCCGTTCTTGGCCGGACGATGTGCGCGTGGCGGTCATCGCGTCGGGCGGGTTGTCGCACTTTGTGATCGACGAAGCGTTCGACGAGCACGTGATTCAATCGATGCTGGCGGGAAACGCGCCGGAATTGACGGGGATCGGAGAGGACATGTTCCAATCGGGCACGTCCGAGATCAAGAACTGGATCGCCACGGCCGGCGTGATGGCCGAGGCTGGGTTAAAGATGCGCATGGTAGATTACGTGCCGTGTTACCGGTCGGAAGCCGGAACGGGCAGCGCCATGGGCTTCGCTGTTTGGGAATAGAAGGAGGCTCGCATGAACCGGATGGTGAAACTGCTGTTGTTGTGCGCCCTGATTGCTCAGGCAGGTTGGGCGCAGGCGCGCCAGAAGGTCACGATCATTTTCCCGACGCGGGCGTCGCAGACGTGGCCGCTGTACATCGCCAAAGAGGGCGGTTACTACGAGAAGTACGGCTTCGATGTGGACCTTGTATTTGGCGTCCATCCGACGGCCATCGCAGCGATCGCCAGCGATCAGGCGATCATGTCGCCGTACACGCTGGAGCAATCCATGCAGGCGTCGTTCCGTGACGGATCGTTCATCATGCTGGGGCAGCCGTATAAGAAGAGTTCCTTCGCGATGATGGCTGCGAAGAACATCCCGAACATCGCGGCGCTGAAGGGCAAGCGGATCGCAGTGAGCCAGCTGGCCGATGCTCCTTATAACTACGCGGTCGGGTTGCTGGCGAAGGCCAAGCTGACGCCTCGGGATGTGCAGTGGATCCCGGTGGGCGCAGGCGCGGGTGCCCGCGCGGCAGCGGTCGAAGGCGGACGGGCTGAGGCGACGATGCTGACGGCTCCGGAGTATTACAAGCTGGAGGGCGAAGGCTACAAGAACCTGGCCAACATCGCGACCGCCGATGATATCTACGCGCCGTCGATGTACCTGTTCAAGAAGTCGGCCGTGTCGAACAACGACATCGCAGAGCGGATGATCAAGGCTCACGCCGAGGCGACCAAGCGCTTCTACGACGATAAGAAGTTCGCCGTCGATGCCTACGTGAAGTGGGACCCGTCGCAGACGCGCGCGGACATCGAGCGGGTGTGGGACGAGTATTCGAAGATGGGCGCGTATGAGCGGGTGCCGTATATTCTGGCTCCCGCGGTGCAGTACGTTCTGGAGCATCCTGCGGACGCGCAGTCGGCGGCGGCGATGAAGGCGTACAACTGGCACCAGGTGATGGACAACAAGGTGGTGGACAAGCTGGTGAAGGAGAAGTACTTCGAGGCGCTCTTCGGTCCGTCAGTGAAGTTGGAGCAGGAGCGGAAGTCGAAACAGGCATTCCGGTGATGCGGTGATGCTGGCGCATCGTGATGCTATGATGTTGGTGATGCGGACTACGGTCAATATCGACGACGACGTTCTGGAGCGGGCCAAAGATTTGGCTCGTGTACGCCAAGTGTCTGTGGGAGAAGCGCTTTCAGCGCTCGCGCGGCGAGGAATGGAAGCTCAAGTGGAGCTGAAGCTGGACCCGGTCACCGGCTTGATGGTCCTGCACGGAACCGGAATGCGGTCTTTGTCCATCGATGAAGTGAATGAGCTGAGGGATGACGATTTCGAGCGGCATGAGGAACTCATGCGGTATCTCCAGCAAGAAAAAGAGAAATGAGCCGGGCCCTTTTGGATGTGAACGTCCTGGTTGCGCTACTGGACGATGACTTGAGCACGCCCGCCGCTCGGCAGTGGTTTCGCGACCACTCCCATGAAGGCTGGGCAAGTTGCACCCTTACGCAGTCCGGCTTCGTGCGCGTTACGGCGCGGACGGCAGGCGGGCCGGCGGCGATGGCCAAACTGTTCGAAGTGATCCGCCTGATGTGTGAGTCACCTCATCACGAGTTCTGGCAAGTGGACTTCCCGGTGGCAGAACTTTTGCCTGAGGTGCGGGCGCGCTTGCAAGGGCACTCTCAGATCACCGACGCGGTGCTGCTCACGCTCGCGATCCGGCGCGGCGGGCGGTTGGTGACGTTCGATAAACGGCTCCGCAACCTGCTGCCGCCCGACTCCCCGCTGCAGTCCGCGATTGAAGTGATTCCCGCCTAACTGGCCGTTCAGAACACCCCAAAGTTCCCCTGTTTACGGTATCCTAGACCGAATCCCATGCTTGTCTACGCGGTTACTATCTTCCTGAGCGCGTTCCTGTTGTTCCAGGTTCAGCCTCTTATTGCCAAGTTCATCCTTCCCTGGTTCGGGGGAGGCGCCGCTGTGTGGAGCGCGGCGTTGTTGTTCTTCCAGTTGCTGCTGCTGGCCGGCTACACGTATGCCCACGTGTTGATTCGTTACCTGAAGCCCAAGCAACAGTTCTATGTTCATGCGCCTTTGCTGCTGATCAGCCTGTTGACGCTGCCCATTATTCCGGCCGAACGCTGGAAGCCGGTGGGCGGTGGCGACCCGACGGGCGGCATTCTGCTGCTGCTGGCGGCGACGATCGGTTTGCCGTACATGATTTTGTCGGCGACGAGCCCGTTGCTGCAAGCTTGGTATGTGCGCACGCATGAAGGCGTGATTCCGTACCGCCTGTTTGCGCTGTCGAATTTCGGTTCGATGCTGGCGCTGTTGAGCTACCCGTTCCTGATTGAGCCGAACATCGCGCTGCGGAATCAGGCGTATGTGTGGTCGGGTGGTTTCGCGATCTTCGGTCTGGCGTGCGCGTATGCGGCGTGGAAGAGTAGTGACGCGAATGTAACCGTGGCCGCTGTGCAAGATTCGGCGGTGCCGGTCGAGGAGCCGCAGGCTCCGAAGTTCGGCTCGATCCTGTATTGGATCGGTTTGTCGGCTTGCGCTTCCGCGTTGTTGCTGGCGGTGACCAGCAGCATGACGCAGAACATCGCGCCGATTCCGCTATTGTGGATCGCTCCCCTGAGCATCTACCTGCTGAGCTTCATCCTCTCGTTCGAAAGCGACAAGATCTACCAGCGTTGGCTATTCCTGCCGCTGGGCCTGGTGGCGCTCGCTGTGTTTACGCGCGGCATGAACGATTACGAGAACAACGAAGACGTGATCCACTGGCTGATCCCGGTGTTGTGCGGCGCGTTCTTTGTCGCCTGTATGATCTGTCACGGCGAGCTTTCGAAGAGCAAGCCGCATCCAAAGTATTTGACGCAGTTCTTCCTGATGGTTTCCGTGGGCGGTGCGGTGGGTGGTTTGTTCGTCGCGTTCCTGGCGCCGCGGTTGTTCCCGGACTACTACGAAATGCCGATCTCGATCGCGCTGCTAGCGCTTTTGATGGTTCTGGCGGTGTGGAAGGACGAAAACGGGGTGGCGCGTCCGCTGCCGATTCGTCTGGCGATGCTGATCGTGGTGGCGTCGTTCTCGATCTACCTGGGGCGCGTGGAACGTGGCCTTTCGGAAGGCTACCGGATGACGACCCGCGACTTCTACGGTGTGTTGCGCGTGCGTGATGATGCGGCGGACGGCATGTCCTACCCGCAGCGCGTGCTGATTCACGGCACCATCAATCACGGCACACAGTTGCTGGCTCCGAATGGCGG
>CANIIC010000141.1 GCA_947467395.1 Bryobacterales bacterium | reverse complement strand
CAACTGGATCAGCCGGTGCACAAATTATCGGGGGGCGAGCGCGCTCGCGTGTTGATCGCGAACCTCATGCTGGAGCCGGCGGATCTCCTGCTGCTCGACGAGCCGACCAACGATCTCGACATCCCGACATTGGAAGTTCTCGAAGAGAGTTTGCTGGAATTCGAAGGTGCGCTGGTCCTGGTGACGCACGATCGCTACCTGCTGGATCGCGTGTCAACCGTAGTGTTGGGGATCGGCGAGAATGGCAAGGCCGAGCGCTTCGCCGATTATTCGCAGTGGGCCGCGGAGCAAGTCACGAAGAAGCCTGCCAAAGAGAAGGCCGCCGCATCTCCAGCGAAAACTGAAGCCGAGGCACCCAAGAAGAAACTCTCCTACATGGAGAGCCGTGAGTACGAGGGGATGGAAGCCAACATCCTGAAGCTCGAAACAGCTCTGGAGGCCAAGCGCGCCACCATCGATACGGTTGCCATGAGGGAACCGCTCAAGCTCTCGCAGTTGTATCAGGAGATTGAGGCCGAACAGCAGGAGATCGATCGGCTCTACACGCGCTGGGCGGAACTCGAAGCCAAGGTCCAGTGAAATCCGTGCTGCGAAAGATCGCGGGAGTGCTGCTGGCGCTCGCCGCAGTGCCCTTCCTCATCGCAGCCGGACTTTCTCGGATGGCCCGGCTCGGGATGCCCTCACAACCGAATCCGTGGATGCTGATTCCCGCGCTTGTGCTGCTCGCCGCCGCGGTCTACGTGCACGGCCCGAAGCGGCGGTAGTTACTTCTGACGCAGATCGTGCCCGGTCATCTCAGCCGGCTGCGGGACTCCGAACAGGCCCAGCATGGTGGGAGCGATGTCCTGCAAGCTTCCGTTCTGGCGCAGTGGTCGCTTCTCTTCATCGACAACAATAAACGGCACCGGATTGGTGGTGTGGTACGTATGCGGACCCTTCGTGATCGGGTCGATCATCATCTCGGCGTTGCCATGGTCGGCGGTGATCACCCAGCGGCCACCGGCGCGGCGTAGCGCCGCATAGATTTGACCGAGGCCTGCGTCGATGGCCTCCACGGCGCGAACGGTCGGCTCAATCCTGCCGGAGTGGCCCACCATGTCCGCGTTGGCGTAGTTCATGATGATCACGTCGTGGTGGTGGCCTTCGATGGATCGGACGACTTTTTCCGTAACTTCAGCCGCGCTCATTTCGGGCTTCAGATCGTACGTCGCCACGCGCGGCGATTGCACCAACTCGCGATCTTCGCCAGGGAAAGAACTCTCGCTACCGCCGTTGAAGAAGTAAGTCACGTGCGCGTATTTTTCGGTTTCCGCAACGCGTAGATTTTTCCACTTTTCCGCAGCCATGACGTTCGCCAGGATGTTCGTCGGCAGTTGCTTGGCCAGCACGAACGGCACCGGGAACTTCTTGTCGTACTGCGTCATGGTCGTGAAGTGCAGTTTCAAGGCCGAATCGACCAGCGACTGCGTCATCTGCCGGCCGCGATCCGCCCGGTAGTTAAAGAAGAAGCAGACGTCTTCAGCGCGAATCAGACCAACGGGCTCGTTACGATCATCGACGATGGTTGTAGGCTCCATGAACTCGTCGGTGACGCCGTGCTCATAGGAGTTCTTCACCGCGGCGAGAGGATCGGTGGCCTTTTGTCCAACGCCGACGCACATCGCCAGGCGAGCCTTGTTGATCCGCTCCCAGCGCTTATCGCGATCCATCGCGTAGTAGCGACCGGAGACGCTTGCAATGCGACCGATACCGATCTCACGAATCTTTTTTTGCAGTTCCTCGATGTAGCCAGCGCCGCTGTGGGGAGCTGTATCGCGGCCATCCATGAAGCAATGGATGCAGACGTCCTTCACGTGTTCGCGACGGGCGAGTTCCAGCAAGGCATAGAGATGCGTGTTCATCGAGTGAACACCGCCATCGCTGACCAGCCCCATCAAGTGAAGCCTACCGCCAGTACGTTGCGCTTCCCTGGCGCGATGCATGACCTGCAGCAGAATGCCGTCACGGAAGAAATCGCCCGACGAGATCATCTTGTCGATGCGGGTGACATCCATCAACAAAATGCGGCCAGCACCGATGTTCAGGTGCCCGACTTCGCTATTCCCCATCTGGCCCTCCGGCAAGCCGACGAACGGCCCGGAGGTGTGAATGAGTGTATTCGAGTAATCCCGCAGCAAGCTGTCGTAGGTGGGCTTGCGCGCCGCTGCGATGGCGTTGCCCTCGAGCGACGGAGAGTAACCCCATCCATCCAAAATCGTCAGAACTACAGGCCGGCCGTTCATCATGTCTGGTGGCCTGTTCTATTGACGAAATGCGCTGCGACCGGCGTACTTGGCGCCCGGCCCGAGATCCTCTTCAATACGCAGAAGCTGGTTGTATTTCGCGATACGGTCTGTGCGGCTGGCCGAGCCAGTCTTAATCTGACCCGCGCCGGTAGCCACCGCAAGATCAGCGATGAACGCGTCTTCGGTTTCGCCCGAACGATGCGACACCATCGCGGTGTAGCCTGCCCCGGCCGCCATCTTCATGGCTTCCAGAGTCTCGGTCAACGTGCCGATCTGGTTGACCTTCACCAGGATCGAATTCGCTACGCCACGCTCGATGCCCAGCTTCAAGCGCGCGGAATTTGTTACGAACAGATCGTCGCCCACCAACTGAATCTTCTTGCCCAGCGTGTCGGTCAGCATCTTCCAGCCGTCCCAGTCGTCCTCGGCCATGCCGTCTTCGATGGAGATGATCGGATACTGACGCACCCAACTGGCCCAGAACTCGGCCATCTTTTCCGACGTACGTTCGCTCTTGTCGGACTTCTTGAAGATGTACTTCTTCTTATCCTTGTCGTAGAACTCGCTGGATGCCGGATCGAGCGCGATGCCGATCTCGTCGCCCAGCTTGTAACCGGCCTGCGTGATGGCTTCCAGCAATACTTCGAGCGCTTCTTCGTTTGAACGAAGGTTCGGGGCGAAGCCGCCTTCGTCACCGACCGCCGTCGAGTAGCCGCGCTTCTTCAGCACGCCCTTCAGCGTGTGGAACACTTCCGCGCCCCAGCGCAAAGCGTCGGAGAACTTCTCCGCGCCGTAGGGAGCGATCATGAATTCCTGGGGATCCACGGAATTGTCGGCATGCGCGCCGCCGTTGAGGATGTTCATCATCGGCACCGGCAACAGGCATGCGGAGACTCCGCCTAAGTAACGATACAGAGGAGTTTGTTGGGACGTCGCTGCCGCACGAGCCGTGGCCATGGAGACAGCCAGAATCGCGTTGGCGCCGAAACGAGCTTTGTTCGGGGTGCCGTCCAGCGAGAGCATCAAACGATCAATTTCAGACTGGCGCTCCGCGTCGATGCCAACCAGCGAAGGTCCGATCTGCGTGTTGATGTTGGCGGCTGCAGTACGCGTGCCCTTGCCGAGGTAGCGTTCCTTGTCGCCGTCGCGCAATTCGACGGCTTCGTGTTCGCCGGTGGAAGCGCCAGAAGGAACAGCGGCACGGCCCATGCTGCCGTCCGCCAGCCAGACATCGGCCTCTACCGTGGGATTCCCTCTGGAATCCAGAATCTCCCGTCCGACAACTCTTGTAATCTCCATGAAACTCTAGCTTACGGCTTTCGCGGTATGTCGGGCAAACATCCCCACGGACACCCCTTCTAGGGGCGGCGTATCCTACAAATCATGAAAGCGATTCGGTTCCACGAATACGGCGATGCGGACGTGCTCCGCCTGGAAGATGCGCCCATGCCAGTACCAGGGCCGGGGGAGGTTCTGATTAAGGTCCACGCCACTTCGGTGAACCCGGTGGATTGTGCGATCCGGGCGGGGTACCTGCGGGCGGTTCGGGAATTCCCGCTGCCCATGACACTGGGCTGGGACGTTTCGGGAACGATCGCAGCTCTGGGCGAAGGCGTCACTGCCTGGAAGGTCGGCGACGAAGTGTACGGGCACCCATCGCTGTCGTCCGGCGGAACCTACGCCGAATTCGTGGCTGTCCCGGCCACAGTATGCGCGCGGAAGCCTTCGAGCATCGATCACAATCATGCAGCGGCGATCCCCTTGGTGGCACTGACCGCGTGGCAGGCATTGTTCGAACACGCGCAGTTGACCGCCGGCCAAACGGTTCTGATCCAGCGGGGTGCTGGCGGAGTCGGGTCCTACGCGATCCAGTTTGCGAAGGCCAAAGGAGCCCGCGTCATCGCCACGGCCTCCGCGCGCAATCTCGACTACCTGCGGCAACTCGGTGCCGAAGAGGCGATCGACTACAACGCCGTTCGATTTGAGGACGTCGTATCCAACGTCGATGCAGTGATCGAGGGCATGGCGGGGGAGGTGCGGGAGCGATCGTGGAAGACATTGAAGCCCGGCGGGATTCTGATCGCGTTGACCGGTGCTCCGCCGACCGACGCGATGGCAGCCGAACGCGGGTTCCCACAGAAGACCATCTGGGTGCATCCCGACCAGGCACAATTGGCGACCATCGCCGGCTTGGTGGACTCCGGAAAGCTCCAGACAACCGTGGAGGCCATCGTGCCGCTGGCTGAGGCTGCCCGGGCGCACAGGATGGTAGAGAGTGGTCACACCCGCGGTAAAGTTGTGCTGCGAGTCGCCTAAGCCCTTGTAGACACAAGGAAGTTTCAGCGAGAATGAAACTAAGTTGTCATCTTGTTCGTCTGAGGAAATATGAAGAAACTCGCTCTGTTTTTCTTGCTGGCCTGCTCGACTCCCGCCGCCTGGGCGCAATACGGGGAGATTTGGTTCAGCGGTGGTCAATCGATCATGAGCAAGGCCAACCTCGGCACCTTGTCGACTGTCGGCGGCGCCTCCGATGACGTCACCCTGGGCAACGGCTTCCGGTTCGGATTCCGCATCGGCTTCAACGGCGATTCACTGATCGGCCATGAAGTACAGTACACCTACAGCCGCGCACCTCTGCAGATCAAGGGTGCCGCGCCGCAGGGCATGGCGATTCACAATGGCGGCTACAACTTCCTGCTGTACGCGAATCATGAAGGCACGCGCGTGCGTCCGTTCGTGACTGGCGGCGTGGGCTTCGCCAATTACGTTCCGCCAGGTAGTAGCGCCTATCAGGGCGGCGGCTCGAACAAGTTCGGCGTCAACTACGGCGGTGGCGTGAAAGTCCGCGTGGCGGGCCCCTGGGCGCTGCGCTTCGACATTCGCCAGTACACCACTCCGCAGCCGAACTTCAATTTGCCGCTGCGTAGCGGCTGGATTCGCCAGAACGAAGTTTCCGGCGGCATCGGCTTCGTATTCTAGTTCTCTCCGTACCACGCGGGGCCGTACTCAACAGGCCCCGCCTGGTGCGATGATAAAGCGATGATCCGAATACTGCGTGTACTTTCCTTCGCTGTGTTCGTGCTTCCTTCCTTCGGTCTGGCCCCGGACCGCGAACTCACCCAATACGTCCATCGCATCTGGCAGACGCAGCACGGTTTACCCGACGGCGCCATCGTCAAAATCCTGCAGGACGCCCAAGGTTACCTCTGGCTGGCGACCGAGGTTGGCCTGTATCGCTTCGATGGCGTCAGCTTCACGCCGGGCGACCGACTGCTTCCCGATCCTCCCGCCAGCGGCTACATTCGAGCTGCGGCTATCGACAGCTCCGGTGCGTTCTGGCTGGGAGGCAATGACAACAACGTGTATCAGGTTCAGCCCGGAAAGCTGACCCAGTACACCGCCGAACAGGGCCTGCCCGGCGGGCTGTTGCAGTGCATGCTTCCCAGCAAGAGCGGCCTGGTGTGGGCCTGCATGGAACGCGGGCTAGCCGCAATCGACCCCAAGAATCCGCAAGCCAAGATGCGTGTGCTGCAGGAAGGGCTGCCAAATCCTAATGTGCGCACAGCCTGCGAAGACGGTCAAGGCCGAATCTGGATCGGTGGCGACACGCCAAGCGTCACGGTCTACGACGGCAGCAAACTCCAGACGCATGCGCTCAAGGGCCCGCCCCAGGCAGCCTCCGTGCGTTCTCTGCTGTGCGACGGAGATACAGTCTGGGCCGGTACCAGTTTCGGGTTGGTGAAACTCCAGAATGCGAATCCGGAGCAGGACCAGCACTGGTTCACAACGCGCCAGGGCCTCGTTGATGATTTCGTCTTCTCGGTGAGCAAGGGCTCAAACGGTGTGTTGTGGATCGGAACCCGCAGCGGCTTCAGCCGGATGCGCAATAACGTCCTGGACAGCTACCGGCCGCAGGACGGTCTTTCGCAGAGTACGGCGCAAGCCGTGTATGAGGATCGCGAAGGCAGTTTGTGGGTGGGTACCAAGCGCGGACTGAATCAATTCGTGGATGGTCGCGGCGTACCCTACAGCACCAGCGAAGGCTTGCCCAGCAACCAGACCGGACCCGTGCTGCAGGACTCAAAGGGCGTGATCTGGGCCGGCACGCTGGACGCAGGCTTGGCGCATTTCGACGGGCGGCGTTTCGTCAGAATGAGCACCGCCGATGGTCTGCCGTCGAACACCGTGCGCGCGCTGGTAGAGGACAGCGAGGGCTCGTTGTGGGTGGGCACGGACCGCGGACTGGCGCGCGTTTCTGGCGGACGGGTCACCGCAACATTCAGCAGGGCGACTGGACTCCCCTCGAATGACATCCGCAGCTTGCTGCGCGCGAAAGACGGTGTGCTGTGGATCGGCACATCGGAGGGTGTGGCTTCCCTGCCCGGGGGGCGCGTGGCAGTGGAAGCGCAGGCTCCCAAGCGAGAAATTCGAAGCATCGGGCAGGACCGCGACGGAGCGATCCTGATCGGCACCGACGAGGGCATCTACAAACGTTCCGCCGGGAAATATGAACAAGTGACGCAGAGCGGCATCTATATGCGCAACGCGAACACATTTTTCCTGGATCCCGACGGCTTGCTGTGGGTGGGACTCAACGGAGCAGGCCTGCGGCTCATCGACGGTAATAAGATCACGTCCTTCTATTCGCGAGACGGACTCTATGACGGCGAATTGTATGGCATCAGCCTCGACAAACAGGATCGCCTCTGGATCGCCTGCAGCCGAGGCGTGTTTTGGGTGCCGCGCTCTGAGTTGCTGAAATTCGCCGCTGGAGAAATCGATCGGGTACATAGCGCCGCCTACACGCCCACCGACGCACTGCGCGTCATCGAAGGGCGCCTGGGAGTTCAGCCGGCATTGTGGCGCATGCAGGACGGGCGCATGTGGCTTTCCACGGTGCGTGGGCTCATTTCCCTCGATCCACAGCAACCGCAGCGGGAAAGCACTCCGCCGGTGGCCATAGAAGTTCCTGTGGTGAATGGCGCACGGACCAGCCCCGAAGAGATCGGGCAGTTGGCAGCTGGGCAGAAAAACATCGAGTTTGCCTACGCTGGCCTGAGCTACCTGCTGCCGGAACTGATGCGCTTCCGCTATCGCCTGGAAGGCTTCGACACAGACTGGATCGATGCCGGTCGACGGCGCGAGGTCTTCTACACCAATCTTCCTCCGGGCGATTACACGTTCCGAGTGGTTGCCTGCAACTACGACGGCCCGTGCAACGAACAAGGCTCAGCCATCCAGTTCACACTGGCTTCCCACCTGTATCAAAAGATCTGGTTCTGGCCGTTGATCCTGCTCGGCCTGGGCGGCGCGACGTGGGGCGCCTATCAACTGCACATCCGGCGTCTGCGGATGCGCTACGACTTGATTCTGTCGGAGCGCAGCCGTATTGCGCGCGAACTGCATGACACGCTGATTCAGGGCTTCTCCGGCATCACCATGGCGCTACAGGCGCTGACGGCTCGCGTGAAGACGCCGGAAGAGCGCGAGACGCTGCAGGACATCATCAGCGACGCCGCAACCTGCCTGCGAGAAACCCGCCAATCGGTGGCTGGTCTCAGGGCCATCCCCGGCCCCGACTCAGGGCTGGCAGCGTCGGTAGAACGCGCGGTCAAGGAAATCACGGAAACGAAGTTGGTTCGCACGAAACTATCCCTGGATCGCACCAACCGCCAACTACCGCCCGACGTGGAGTACAACCTGCTGCGCATTGTCCGGGAAGCCGTCAATAATGCCGTGAAACACTCCGGGGCGGATCAGATCGATGTTGCGCTGCGTTCCTCCAGCGACGCGATTCGGATTACGATCAAAGATGACGGCAGCGGGTTTTCCCGCGACGACGCCGCTTCCCCTGGACCCGGCCACTACGGCATTATTGGAATGAAAGAACGCGCGTCGCAGATTGGAGCCACGCTGGACCTTGTAACCCAGCCAGGGGCTGGAACCACCATTACATTGACGCTGCCGGCGGCTGGTTCGCCCGCTCGAACCCTGGAGCTCTCGAAATGACCACTGCAACCCCGACCACCCAACAGACCATCACCGTGATGTGTGTGGATGACCATCCGCTTGTCCGCAAGGGCATCGCCTCCATCCTGGCTACCGAGGCCAGCTTCAAACTGGTGGGAGAGGCTGGAAATGGACAGGAAGCCGTCGACATGTTCCGGGAATTGCACCCCGACGTCGTTTTGATGGACCTGCGGATGCCGGAAATGGACGGCATCGAGGCCACCCGCCAGATCCGCCAGATCAACCCCGACGCCAAGATCATCGCGCTCACCAGCTACGACGGCGACCAAGACATCTACAGGGCCATTGAGGCCGGCGTGCGTGGCTACATCCTCAAAGAGATGGTGCACACCAAAGTCATCGACGCCATCCAAACCGTGTATGCAGGTAAGCGCCTGATGCCTCAGGAAGTGGCCGAACGCTTAAGCGAATACTTCCCGCAAGTGGCGCTCACGCCGCGCGAAATCGAAGTACTCAAATACGTGGCGCGCGGCATGGCGAACAAAGAGATCGCACACCAATTGGGAACCGCCAGCGGCACCGTGAAGATGCACGTCCAGAATATTCTCGCCAAGCTAGGCGCCGCCGATCGCACCCACGCCGTCACCATCGCGCTGGAACGCGGAATTCTGCACCTCGATTTTTAACGCCTCCTGAGTATCCTTTTTCCTCAGAGACTCGTCATTCCAATTTAAGCCGCCATGGGCGCGTTTATTTGGGGGGCCCGCGCCGCAAGGGGGAGCGGGAAATCACGGCGAGTGAGTGAAGATCATAAACAACACAGGCAGCTAGAACTGCTTGTTATTTCAAGCAAAACAGAATCTGCCACCGCGATCCGGCTGGAGCTGTGCGGCCGCATGACGGCCAACGGTATCGGTGAATTGCGTCGGGAAGTCGACGACGCACGTCGCCGCCGTAAGCCCGTTCATCTGGATATGTCGGAGGTGACGCTGCTCGACCGCGTCAGCGCCGAGTACCTGAATTCGGTCGCAGGACAGTTCGTCGTGTTCGAAAACTGTCCTGCATACCTGTATCCCTGGATTCAGGGACACAGGCCCTAGCTTGAGCGCGAGGCTTTCACCCCGCGCCCTCAACTCGCCTACCCCACAAAAAACGGAATCCAGTTTCCGTCTTCGCGATGCGGGTTATGCGACTTGCGCTGCAGTTGCGAAAGCGGCAGGCTGACGAACTGCGTCGCCGCTCCGTAAGCATCCGGGAACAACTTCACGTCCACCGCCGCGCCTCCTTGGGCGACTTGCTGCGCCTCCGCCGGAGTCAAGTAGCCGAGCAGATATTGGGTTCCATCGGCGGCCTTATGCATCTCAAAACTTTGAAATGACTTGGCCGCGAACAGCGGTGAAACCGAGCCCGGCGCGTAGGTGAAGCCATACGTGCCGTTGGGCACCTGGTCGATGCCGCTACCTTCGTGCTGCTTCTGAATGATGGATGTCTGGTGCTGTTTGCGCAGTGCTTCGCGCTCAGTGTTCTTCGAGGAGGGTTCTGCCGGGGCGGCCGCGCTGTCAATTGCCAGCAGGCCTACGATCCCAAAGGACTGCAGAACCACTCCCGCAGAGAGATTGTCTCCCAGGGTCATGGACGTCTCCAGTAGGTTGAAAAAGTAGATTTGTATTCTAAACGACTCCTTCAATTTTACCAAGGCCGCTACACTGGAAGCAGTGACCCCTGTTGCCCTCTCGATCGCAGGCTCTGATCCCAGCGGCGGTGCTGGAATTCAAGCCGACCTGAAAACGTTTCACCGTATGGAAGCCTACGGAGAGGCCGTCATCACCTTGATCACCGTACAGAACACGGTCACGGTGGATCGTGTCGAAGTGCTGCCCGCCGACTTGGTGCGCCAGCAAGTAGATGCCGTCGTCAGCGACATTCCTCCGGGCGCCGCCAAAACCGGTGCGATGGGCAGTGCAGCCAATATCGCCACCATCGCCGATGCAGCCGCCGGGTGGAAGTTCCCGCTCATCGTGGACCCCGTCATGTTCAGTTCCAAAGGCTCCCCGCTACTGGATCGCGAAGGCCATGAGGCTATGGTCGAACT